>QHYM01000425.1 GCA_003223295.1 Acidobacteriota bacterium
TTATAGCCTCGCGACACGAGAATTCCCCCTGGAACATCAAGCCAGTATTGAAAGAAGTAGTACTGCGTCCCATCAGCGCGTTTACCTACACGCACCTTTGGGTTTTGCCCTTTCCTGCGAGCCGGACACATTGCGGTTGCGAATAGCCGAGGCTGGATTGCTCGCGTTGCGATTTCATTTGTGCGTGCTGGCTGACGCTCTTCCCGTTGCAGAGGACGACACCCACGAATGGATCAATTGAAAATTGAACATCAACCGAGGACGGAAACGACCAATCCGGCTCCGAAAACGATCACCCGCTTGATTCAGGGTACGAGCACGACCGCGATCTGTTAAGGAAAGGCGTGCTTTGGTCGCCGTCGTACTTTGCAGCCAGTTGTGGCGGTGCACCTATCGGGGTTCTCAAGGCCTACATCGAGCAGCAAAAGACGCCGCTTTAATCGGTAAGCGGCCTTATATCCCCGCCCTGAAGGGCCAGGTTTTACGGCACCACGGATAAACAAACGCCCGCTTCCCATTAGGTGAGGGCCAGGCTCAACCCAAGCCGTTTTTCTGCCGGGCGAAGGATTGCGCTCGGTGAAGCTCGTCAGGAGCAAGTGATACCGGACTGTGCGGAAGCGACCACGATGTCAATGCTTGGTCCCTTGACGTGCAGTGCGTTGACGGTCATCGAACCGGTGTTCCCACCCGACGAACTCGTCTGCTCATTGACGATGAGGCTAATGCCGCCCGGCAACGAGACGGCAAGGTTCGGGTTGGACACCACGATGGATTGGCCCGCAGCGACCAAGCCGATGAGTTGAGCATTCCCGCTAACCGCCGCCTGTCCGCTGCTGCAAGTTGCGCTGGAGTTCGATTGCACAACGTTCGCAGCAATTAGGCCACCTAACAGACTTAGGTTCGCTACTGACGATTGCGACTGACTACTGGTGCCGCTTCCAGATGTGGTGCTTTTCAGGGTGTCAGCCGACGCCAGGCCCGCGACATTGACGCTGGCCAGAGACGTACTCAGATTTCCCCCACCAGACGGAAGCGGTCCAGTATCTGAAAGGGCAAGGGAAATCCCCAGCGCATTTGCCCTCAAAGCCACGGCTTCCCCGCTGAACGAGGTGGCGTTTTGCGCAAAGCTGGCAACAGGTCCAAAAATCAAAACTGCCACCAAGCACATCGTGATCGTCGAGTTCTTTTTTGCGTTCATTGCATGTTCTCCTTTTGATATTTGACAAGAGTTGGCCTGACCCAGGGCGCGACCGGTTGCAGCGGCGAATCGGTCGAGCCGACGCACACCTTGTCCTTGCCGGTAATTCTCCCGGTGGCTTAGGTGCAGTTTGGTATTGCGTGGGAATCCGTGAGCGGGTCGGATAGCGTCAAACAGCTACTGTGTTTGACGGAGGCACATTAGATTATTGGCCCCTCGTGGGCAATAGGGTATTTCCTGTCTTTGCAGTAGAAGAATTCCTGACCTCACTTTGAGGGAAGGAAAGACTTTAGCCGGAATTTCGGATTTGGAGCTGCTAAACATACTTGGTGAGCATGCCGTGTTTAATGTGATGGACGCCGAACTCAAGAAAGCTGCATGATGGACGAGCTTCACAAACAACCCTGCAAGATCAGCACCTCGGGCAGCAAACCTTCATAGTCTGAGCAGCTTCGAAACCGGCGCGGGTTAACGGATTCATTTGCCGCCATTTAGCCAGCCAGAGGTACACGTGTCAAGCTAAGTTCTAGGCAGTTTCTCGGCAGCCTAGCTATTCCCGTTTTCTGCAAGAAAGGGTGCACTTAAAGGGCGAGTAGCACAATTGAGGCAATTGGCTGGGCTGAACGGGATTTGGCATTCTCAACGCTGTTGATTGCTATAGTAAGCCGCCTTTGATGGCGGGCAAATTACGCTCGACGGTGATTCCGTCGCTCACTTTATTGACAGCCGGGCACGGCGTAGGAGTGGATGTTGAGGAGGCAAAAGGAAGATCTGAAAAGCCACACCTTGGCTCGAATCAGACTTTGGCCCGGCTTGTTGCCTGGCTTCTATTAGGGATTGCAGTACGGGAGAATACCATCATCACAGATTTCTTGCGGGGAAAGTCAGAGGAAAAACTTGGCGGACGCGCTCGGCTACTTCTAGGTGCTGGTAGTCCAATCGCCGGGTGGATACGCGATGCGCCAGAAGGTAGGAGCGGGCTGAACGAATTCCACTGCAACCTTAGTCGGTCCCGTCACCTCCTTCTTCACATAGACCACGTGGCACTCTTTCTGTTCCCCGCTGGCTATGTTTTGCATGAGGAGCCTTTGCTTACGCGCTACCTTTTCCGCCAAGACCATCAACGCGCCGTGCGCATTGACAACCAGCGTTTGCGCCCTTTCAGAAAACTGCGGGCCTTCCTTGGGAGGGCTGTGAACGACAACTGGAACGGTCAACTCAATCCGCTGGCTCCGCCGCACTTTTGACCATCGTTTCGGGTTAGTGAGCTGCTGGTTGCTCATAAAACCAAGATTTGCACCCCTATTTTGCACCCTGCGAAGCAGACCCGCTACCTCTGCTTGGCCTTATTCAGATGATCCATGTGTTCCGTACATTCCGCGATCTCATCATCAAGGTTCTTGATTTCCAGAGCCATACTGCTGTCGTGCGGATTCTTCAGATAACGCTTGAACAGCACATCCCTCTTGGTCCTTAGGGTTTCGCGTTTACTCTTCCAATCGACCGCACTTGCTAACATGGTGAATAACCTCGCAATCAGTATGCGCTCTATCTTGGCTCTTTGTAACGGTTTTCCTAGCAGGGAGAAACGCGGAAGCCATGATCCAGTTTGACACTAAGCCGGGGAGTCTCTTGTCTCTTAGGCAGCATTGCTGCCGGAAAGGACCTGAACGTCTCTATTCTTCCGCACAACTTGAGAACATGATGGCCTCCCATTGAGCAAGGTCTTCTACTGCGGGGGTTGTGCGCGACATCTCGGCATGCTGCGGGCTGTCGTCCAACTTTCCGACCTCATTGCGCTATTATCCGGCGTAACGGTCCACTATATCGGGAAACGCTTTCCGCGGTTTAAGGAAGAGGTCTTGTCCTCCACGGTGGCCGAGGTTACGCCCGACGAAATGCAGAGAGGTTGGCATGCTGGCTTTTATGGCATAGAGAAGACACCGCTTGAGTTTGAGGAATTGATTCGCTCGCTGCCCCAATGATCACGCATGTCAAATCTAGATCGCTACAAGAAGGGACAGACCTACACGCCCATCGGGAAGTACGCGAACGTCCATTCATAGCAAGAGGACCAAATCGCTCTGAGGCGACGCCTCTCGGCCAAGGAAATGACCAACGAGACATTTCGCTCCGGACAATCAACCCAGCGCTCGTCGGAGCAGAATGACGATGGGTTTTCCACTGAGGCCAAGGAAGGAAAGCTCCAAATCTCCGGAGTTTTCAACCTCGCCGCGAAACTCGCCAAACTGATTTGTCATCGTGTTGACGACGCTTTCCCGGCCATCCGCGCGCGTGACTTGC
>QHYM01000423.1 GCA_003223295.1 Acidobacteriota bacterium
CCTCGTGGCCCGGCAAGTGCAGAAAACATCAAGCCTGGTGCGGCTATGCAGCTTATCGGAAGCGCTGGCCGGCGTAGTTACTAACGCGCCTTCCAGTCGTTCAATCGGAAAATTTCGGCAAGGCGGCTGCTTGTGGGTGACGGCTCAGTGTACGTGGTGGCCGCGCGAAGGCGGCCCGCCTTCGCCGCATTCGGGGCATAGAGATTGATGACTTCGCAGATCGAGGACAGTTCCCGACAGAGGGCCTCCAGACTGAGCTCCAGACCGGCCCGGCGGGCTTCGCGGTGCAGCAGCCCGGCCAGAGTCAGGGCCATCACGCAGTAGAGAGCATGGACGCGGATCTTCTGATCGGTCCAGTGATACAGGGGCTCCCAGCCGACGAAGTAGGGGTTCTTCATGGTGCGGAAGGCGGCTTCCACATGATGCTGACTGCGGTAAGCCAGAATGATCTCCTCCGTGGTCCACTGGTGGTTATCGGTGAACAGAATCCTTCTTCCCAGGGTGGTCGCCGTAAGCCTCTCCAGGGCGTGCGCATCGGTGTGGTAGTTCAACTGCAGCTTCCCGCGCTGCTGCCGGATTTCCACGCGCAGGATCTTCTGGATGTACTGGCCGGAGGAAAGATTCTGGGCATGGGCTTGGAGGCTCTTGAAGGTGTAGCCCTTGCCCTTGGCCCCGGGCGCCTGGCTCCGCTTCAGTTTCCACTGCAGCTCGGACAAGGCCCGGCGACGTTTCCGCAGCATTTGCGCGATGCCGCGGAGCTGTCCATCGAGCAACTCCTGGCTGTGCGTGACGACGATGGTCCAATGACGCCCAAAAACCTTCTTGGAGGTGCGCAAGGCGGTCACGCCCTCCAGGCGGGAATCCTGGAAGGATTGGAAACTGTCGAGCGGAACGTCCAGAAGATCCCGGTGCTGGGTGGGCACTAAAGAGCCCACGACGTGGTAGGGGGTTTGACGCAACGCCTCCAGATTCTCTTCCGAATTGTTGCCCTTGTCGAAAACCAAAGTGACGTGCTCGAGATTCTTGGCCAGCACGCGGTAGCGCTTGATCAGTTCCTCGGTGACGCTTCCGAAGGTGACCGAATCCGGCTGGTTGCCGGGATAGACGCGGGAGAAGAGCGGAATATGGAAGTCCGTGCTCACCAATAAGGCCAAGCCCACCACGCGCAGATCCGTCCTCTTCGATTTGGCATGACCTCGCTGCGCGAGTTCCGATGTCGTGCGGCTATCGATGAAGGTATCGAAGTTCGTGCAATCGAAGCACAAGCAGCGGACATCAATCCCAAACTCCTCCACGAGTTCCCGGCTAAGGTCGGTCTCGATCTTGCGGATGGCTTGCTCATCGAGGGCGTTCATGGCGTCCCAGAAGCGCTGCGAACGAAGCTGCTTGCCAGAAAGCGGGAGCCAGCGCCGCAGAGGGGTCTGCCGATACCAGGGGGCCATGCGGGCCTTGCTGCTGGGGCTGGTCAGGCGGTTCAGAGCGGCGAGCAACAGATATTGACCGACACTAGCCCCTTGCTGCCGCTTGGGAACGTGCCGGTCGATGAGGGAGACGAGCTGAAGCCTTTGGGCCAGGCCCCAGGCCGCGGCGAGGAAGCCGAACTGTTGGATGCGTGCCTTGATGGGCTCACCGGGCTTCTGTTGGAGGCGAGCCAGGAGCGAGTCGGCGGTGCCCAGGTGGGCCAGGACCACTTGGCGGGGTTTTCCATTGATGCGTTGGGAGGTGATGATTTGCCAGTAGCGGTGACCGTGGACAACCTTGGCAGTAAGCGAGGCCATATTTAGTAAATACAACAGCGGAGCTCTCTATGTCAATGGGCAGTATGTGGCTTAGGGATAGCCACTACAGCTATGTATTCAGTTTCAGAGGAGACCTCGGGATGGTCTGGAGGCATCAGATTTAGTAACTACAGATTCGCTGGCTGGCAAGGCAGGAACGGCCCCCATTAAGACCGGAGGAGAAATGCGAAAAACCCGCGTCACTACGGGCTTTCACGAGCATGCGGAGAGCCTGGGAAGGTTAAGACGCCTTAGAAAGAGCCGATACTCACTCAATAACCCGGAAACGTGGGCTAGGTATTGTTGCCGGATATATGTATGAAGACAGCGATTTGACCTTACGCACGACAACGGACTATGAGGCGGTACTGCACGCAAACAGTGGCATAGCAATTGTCGTTCCTGCTGAGCAACTGAAGGCATTGCTGATGAGCGCACCTCTCCGACAACTTAGAGACCAAACCATTGCGAGCATGAACGCACAAAAGCCGAAATGAGTCCCGGCAGGCAGACGCGCCGGACTCAAATCTTTGGAGGTGACGGTGGGACTCGAACCCACTAAGGTCGGTTTTGCAGACCGACGGCTCGCGATTCGATCCACCTCGCGAGGCCCCTGGCAGATGTAGAACGGATAAGGCCCCTCTTTGCGCTGACGATAACCGACGGTCATGCGGCTGCCGCATACTCCGCAGATTGCCAAGCCTTGTAGCAGCGAAGGACCTTCTCGTACTGCACTTCGCTTCTCCACTCCGCTAGCTCGCGCGTTTTCTTGCAGACGGCGGAGATTCTCCTCATAGTCTCGCCAAGTGATATAGCCCGGGTGCGCATCGACAATCAACGTGTGCCATTCCTGTCGAGGCAAGTCTCGACTGCGGCCCCCTCCTTCCACTTTCTTCTGAAAGCGCGTGCGTCCGTAGAAGAAAGCGCCGGCGTACCGAGGGTTCCGAAGAACACGTGTAACTCTGTTGTGCTCCAGATCGCTCCAGCCGACTTCGGCAGGACCTCCGGGCGGTCGAATCAATCGAGGAAACTGCCAACCCTGTTGCCGAAACTCTTTCGCTACTCCAAACGCTGAGCCGACCCTGCGGAACGCGTCGAATACGGAACGGATTGCTTGCTGGATTTGTTGGTCGGGATCAAGCACAACCCGGCTTTCGTCATCGTATGCAAAACCAAGTGGCAATGGAGTGGCTAGTTCGCCACGCTTGGCTTTATTCAGGAGCCCGCCGCGCATACGGGCGCGGATCAGGTGCAGTTCCGCTTCACTCATGGTGCCTTTCAACCCCAGGAGAAGGCGATCATTGAAGTCTGCAGGATGGTAGATGCCATCCTCGTCCAGGATGAGCGTGTCAGTAACGGTACAAATCTCAAGCAGCCGGTGCCAGTCGGTCGAGTTTCGAGCAAGGCGCGAGACTTCAAGGCCGAGAACGATTCCGGCTCTGCCCATGCTCACTTCCGTCACTAGCTTTTGAAAACCTTCACGATCTGCAGCGGACGCACCCGATTGACCCAGGTCACTGTCTATCACAATGACTTGATCATCCTTCCAGCCTAGGGCAACGGCGCGTTTTCGTAGCGCGTATTGACGGGCAGTGCTCTCGGTATGCTCCAACACTTGGCGAGGAGTAGATTGACGAACATAAAGGAACGCACTTCATTTGAGCTGGCTTGCTGTCACCTTCTGGCTGATTTCAGTGCTCATGAATAAACCTCCGGTGCCTGCTTGAGGGCCATTGCTGCTAGTACCAAGACAATTTCCCCGCGAAGCTCATCCGACAAAGGTGCGGCAGTGGTCGGACACCGGCGGACGTTGTATGGATTGGTGGATGCAACCCAGAAGCACGCCAGCATCCATGCCACCATTCCCTGGTCAAGAAAAATGGCCATGCCCAAGCCACCGGAACTCGAACACTCTGCGGCTTGCCGACGTAAATCTTCGTAGGCGGAGATCAGTGTTTCCGGCTCCGCTGTCTTGCACCCACCGGCGGCTGGATTCAGCGGCGTTTTTTTTCCTGCCGCCTCAGTGCGCGGTCGATACTCCGGGGATGAGCATTCACACCGAACCGTTCCTGGATGGCAGCGGCCAAGTCCGGAGGGCGCAGCGACGGATCGCTCGCTCGGAGCTGCATAGCGAAGTCCAAAACGTCCGACCTGAGTTTGTGGCCTTGTCGCGGCCCGCGCTTCTCGGGCAATAGGCCGAAGAGGCCATCTCGCTGAAAGTCCGCTTCCGCTTGATAGTAGGTAGGGCGTGAGAAGCCGAATGCGATAGCGGACTGAGTAACCGACTGCTTGTCGACAGTGACGCGGCGAAGCATCTCGTACTTGACTTGCACGACATCGTCGCGATCGAAGAAATGGCCAGTTTCGAACAGGGGATCTGCCACCATGTTCGGATGCGGATTGAG
>QHYM01000355.1 GCA_003223295.1 Acidobacteriota bacterium
CCCTCAAGCAGAATCATGCTATTGGACAGTCGGAAAGGAACGACGAAGGATTTAGGCTCTTGCGCGTGAGCCAGCGGACAGAGCAAGAGGGCAAAGAAAATCAAAGTCGCGCCAATCGACTTTGAAATAGGCAGTCTGAGCGAGAACTTGGGGCAGCCGTGCTGTTTGCACTTCCTGCGAAGATGGGCGAGGCGGGGACACCCGCATATACAGGTTTTCGGTAATCTCAGTTTTTTAGTGACGGCAATAACGGGCAGGGAATTGTGCGCAGCTTCCAGCAATGTCTCGCGGTTTTCGATCAGCCAGCGAGCCACGCCAGCGACTTCTCGCTGCGCGACGGCTTCATTCATTTCCGCCTCAGCGCGTCTTAGATGTTCCGAAGAGCGATTGAGCGCAGCCAATTCAAGGCTGCATAGCGTCGAGTGGGAATGTCCGAACAGAAATTCCAAGTCCGGGATTCTCCTGAGTGTGGAAACAATGAGTTTTGGCGTGGCCGCCGAGAGGCGGTTTCAGAGAAGAACAGGCGGAAACAAATTAACCTTTCAGGAGGCCCAGTCGGGCCCGTACCTCAGAAAACTGTTGTTGAAAAGGCAAAGAAAGCCCTCGACATCGCGTCTGATAAGTAATATTATGTTTACTAGAAAGTCGGCTGGACCCGCCTCCCAGTGCCTCAGTAAAAGGGCCTGGGTTTCCTTGCCCCCACTCCCCTCTTGCAGTATTCGGCTACCTTTTTTCTGCTGATTTGTTCGTCGTCAGTTTGGCGAGTTCGTAGTTGATGTATTGCTCGATCAAATGCGCGTCGGCTCCAACCATCCTGCGCCCATTTACGAAAACCGTGGGCGTGCTGTTGAGCTCGAGTTTTTCGCCGTTGGCATGGCTGGCGTTCACCGCGGCGCTAGCCTCGGGGCTGGCCATGCAGCTCTTGAACGCGTCGGCATCCAGGCCGGACTGAACGGCATACTCGGTCATTTTGGTCCAGGCGTTCGCCGCGGAGATGATCTCCTGGTTGTCGTAGATAAGGTCATACATTTTCCAGAACGCGTCGGGCTTTTGCTGGTAGGCGCACCTTCCGGCGATAGCCGCCGTGCGCGCCCAAGGATGCAGCTGCTCGATGGGAAAGTCCTTGAAGATGACCCGGACCTTGCCAGCATAGTTCGGGAGAATCCTTCGCAAGGCGTCGTGAAGGTTCCGGCAGACCGGGCACTCAAAGTCGGAGTATTCCACGATTGTTACAGGTGCCTTGGGATCGCCAAGGGCCGGCGCGTCGGTCATCCGGATCTGCGCCAGGTTCTCGGCCAGCGGGTCCTTGGTCATGTCCGACACGTCGCCACGAAATAGAAACCTTCCGTCCTTGCTCACATAGAACTTGGCGGCTTCCTTGTTCTCTCCGATGGTCACGTCGATGTTCGTTTCCAGGATGCCTTCGACAGGCGATTCCCTGAGTGGCCCAATGATGAGCTTCACGTCAGGCCCGAACGCGTAAAGGTTCCGCAGGTAGGCTTCAATATTCTTCTGAGTCTGGGAGGAGGCAGGCGAAGCAGACGCCGACGCGCCAGTTGCTGCAGCTTTGGGCTGTTGCGCGTGGGTCGTCAAGGCGGCCAACGACATTACTAGAATTACGACAAACCTTGGGGATGTTTTCACGAAGGACCTCATCCTTAATTAAGGAATAAATTTTTGCGCGATAGGGAACGGCCGCCCGAAGCCAAACGCCCGCGAAGTAATCTTCAGCCCCGGCGCCGCTTGCTTGCGCTTGTACTCATTGCGATCCACGCGCAGTGCAATGTCTCGAACCAACTGCAAATCGAACCCATAGTGGTCGGCTATTTCCTGGGGACTGCGCAAGTCCTCGATATACGCTTTGAGGATGCGGTCCAGCACGTCGTAAGGAGGCAGCGTGTCCTCATCTTTCTGGTTGGGTCGCAGCTCCGCCGACGGCGGCTTTTCGATCGTCGAGCAGGGAATCACTTCCCTTTCGCGATTGATCCATCGCGCCAGTTCGTACACCATCAATTTCGGCACGTCCGAAATAACCGCCAATCCACCTGCCATGTCGCCATAAAGCGTGCAATAGCCCACGGCATTCTCCGATTTGTTCCCCGTGCTGAGAACCATCGATCCGAATTTGTTGGAGAGTGCCATCAAATAATTCCCGCGAATCCGCGCTTGGATGTTTTCTTCCGTGACGTCCACGGGCCGGTTCCCAAATGCAGGCGCCAGCGCTCCCTTGTACGCCTCAAATACGTCCGTGATCGGCAAAGTTAGGATCTCAATCTTGAGGTTCTTCGCCAGTGTTTGCGCGTCTGCCTTGCTGCCCGCCGAGGAAAATGGTCCCGGCATGGAAACGCCTAGCACATTGTCCGCCCCCAAGGCATCCACGGCAATGGCCGCAACGACGGCGGAATCAATGCCGCCGCTCAGGCCGACCAGCACCTTTTTGAACCCGCACTTGCAAACGTAATCGCGCGTCCCGGTCACGAGGGCGCGATACGCATAAGCAATTTCCTCGTGCGGTTGCTCATGCATCTCGCCCTTGCCCGTTGCGGTATCGAAAAGGACCAGGTCTTCCTCAAAGGCCTTGGCCTGCGCGGCGACTTTGCCGTCCGCTGTCAGTGCGATGCTCGCGCCGTCGAAAATAAGGCTGTCGTCTCCGCCCACTTGATTCACATAGATGACCGGGCGCTTGTGGGTCAGGGCGATCGAGCGAAGCATCTCGAAGCGCAGTGCGCGCTTGTCGAGCGTGTACGGCGAAGCAGATAGATTCAGCAACACCGTACTTCCCTGCCGCACAATCTCGCTCACTGGGTCGCGCTCGTACATTGGCTTGGCCCAGAAATTCTTGTCGTTCCAGACGTCTTCGCAGATGGTGATGCCAAGCTGCTCGCCGTTCAAACCAAACACGTACTGGCGATCCGCGGGCTGGAAGTAGCGCGATTCGTCGAATACGTCATAGGTTGGCAGAAGCATTTTGCTTTGCTCGAAGACCACGCGTCCCGCGCAAATCAGCGCCGCTTTGTTGGCAATGGACTTCCCTGTTCCGTTTTTGACGCGCCCTGCATAGCCGACAACGGCAGGCAACGGGATCTTGGCCGCAAGCTGTTTCAACTGTTGGTGGTTTCGTTCGATGAACGCCGGGCGCTCCAGCAGGTCCTGTGGCAAATAGCCGCACAGGCAGAGTTCAGAAAACACCACCAGCCCGGCACCACGCTCCCAGGCCTGCTCCGATAGCCGCAAAATGCGAGCCGCATTCCCTGCAAAATCGCCAACAGTGGGATTGAACTGAGCGAGAGCTATTTTCATGCTGTAACTAAAGAATACGAACTGTCGCCCGAGATTGCAAACCAAGCCACCGCGCGGAACACATTGCTAATCTCCATATTGTCGCGGGCGCTCACCGTGAGGCTTCCTTGCGGCAAGGCTCGCAATTCCCTGCTCCGCGCGCAACTCGCGGTAAAAAACTACCTCCAGTTCGGGAAATGCTTTTCTAAGTTCCCCGTTATGGAGAAGGTGCGCCGGATCTCGTGGGCCACCGGAAAAATCAAGCTGCGCTCTCGTGTACGTCTCAAACAGCAGCACTCCTCCCGGACGCATTGCCCGGCAAATCTGCGGAAACAGCGATCGCTGCAGGTAACGTACACACAGGATCAGGGCATAGCGATCGGCGGGAAGCTCAATGGTTTCGAGATCGGCATGCAGCAGATCGATGCCTGCGCGCGTGGAGTGTTTGGCTTCCTCAATCCTTTGGATTCGGCGCACCGAAATCTTCATGGCCTGGGCATGCCGTTCGAGGATATCAAGCGCCGCCGCGGACCAGTCCACAGCCGTAACATGCCGGCCACGCTCGGCAAGAAAGAGCGCGTTTCTCCCCCTGCCGCAGGCCAGGTCCAGCGCGGCTCCCGCGGGTAGCAGCGGCCATAGCTCAGACAGAATCCCAGCAGGTGTTTCCGCGGCTTCCTTCGCCGCTAGGCTATGCTTTTCGTCCCATTCGGATTGACTGGAAGACATAAAAAAGGCTCCTGAACATTGTCGTTCAGGAGCCAAAAACTTACAAAAAAGCTTCGCGCTTCCCTTCACCAAATTAAACGCTGAACGAGCTCCCGCATCCGCAGGTGCTCTTCACGTTGGGATTGTTGAACTTGAATCCCGCGCCTTCGAGCGTCTCGATGTAATCGATCTCGATTCCATCAAGATACATGGAGCTCATCTGGTCAACGGCCACTTTCAAGCCGTCAAACTCGAAGATTTGGTCCGCGTCCGAAGTGTTGTTCTCGAACGCCATGTGGTATTGGAAACCTGAACATCCCCCACCTACAACTGCTACGCGCAGTGCGACCGGCACGGGGCTCTGCATGTTCATGATTTCCTTCACCTTGGAACTGGCAACCGGCGTCAAATGAATCATAGTTGTCTTGGCCTCCGCGCCACGGGCACTGCCGCGACGCTAAATACAATTAGATTATAGCAAAACCTTGCAACTGCCGCACGGCCCCGGTGATCGATCGTGTTGCTGGTTGGAAACCCCATTTCTAGCCCTGCTTCGACATCCATAAACGCTTCGCATACTATGAGATGCAACCATGAAACATCGCGTTACTCTCATTCCGGGCGAAGGGATTGGCCCCGAAGTGGCCACCGCCACGCGCCGCATCCTGGAAGCGGCTGACGTGCAAATTGAGTGGGAAGAGATTGCCGGACGCACCGGCGAGTCCACCGACCAAGGACAGCGCGTAAATCAGGCGGCCATCGATTCCGTACGCCGGAACCGCGTGGCTCTGAAGGGCCCCATGGCCACTGCCATTGCCGGTGGCGCGCCCAGCGTCAACGTCGCGCTCCGAAAGTCACTGGATCTTTATGCCAATTTGCGGCCTGTGAAGAATGTCCCCGGCGTGAAATCCCACTTTGAAAACGTGGACCTGATTCTCGTCCGCGAAAACACTGAGGATTTATACTCCGGCCTCGAACACGAGGTCGTTCCCGGAGTCGTCGAAAGCCTGAAAATCATCACCGAAAAGGCTTCCACGCGCATTGCCCGTTTTGCCTTTGAGTACGCCCGCCACCACGGGCGCAAGAAGATTCACGCCATCCACAAAGCCAATATCATGAAGCTTTCAGACGGCCTGTTTTTGCGGTCCGTCCGCACAGTGGCGGCGCAATTCCCCGAAATCCAGTATAAGGAATTGATTGTCGACAACGCCTGCATGCAGATTGTGATGGACCCTCTTCAATTCGACATGCTTCTGCTGCCTAATCTCTATGGCGACGTGATGAGCGACCTTGCCGCCGGTCTGGTAGGCGGCTTGGGCGTGGTTCCCAGCGCTAACATTGGCGATGAATGCGCCATGTTTGAGGCCGTCCACGGCACGGCCCCCGACATTGCCGGCAAAGGCTTGGCAAATCCTACTGCCCTGCTCATGAGCGCCCTCCTGATGCTGGATCACCTGGGAGAGCGGCCTGCCGCGGAAAAGATCGAAGCTGCCCTTCTGAAGACGTACCGCGATGGTATATACACCACAAAGGATGTGGGCGGGAAGGCCGACACGGAGCAGTTTACAAACGCCGTCCTGGACGCCTTGGGTTCCAAGTAATTCCGCCCAATTCTGCCTTAACTCGCTGAAGTACTAGAAGTTCCAAATCTTTATTGTTCTTGTCTTTCGTCACATTTCGTGCCACTATCCCCCACGAACTGTAAGTCCCTTGCCAGAAGGCTCTTGTATGCAGAGAACACGTTACCCAGAACGTCGGCGCACGGTTCGACTCCCACTTCAGATTCCTGTGAAGGTACGTTGCCGCCTGCCCGAAGGCGAAACCATCGATTTGCAGGCCTCCACTTACGTGATTAGCGCCCACGGGGCTCTCTTGCTCATGGATACGCCCCTGATTCCTGGTCAGAGCGTCCGCATTTTCAATGAAATGACCGCCGAGTCTGCCGAGTGCCACGTCACTTCCCTGAGGGAAAAGCGGGAGCGCCGTTTTGTCGGCGTTACCTTCACCTCGCCGAACACGGATTTCTGGCACATCGTCTTTCCCAAGTCCGGCACGCGGCAGGCCGTGCGCTCTCCGCAGACGGGGGCATTAGTCCCGCCAGGGTTCCGCCAGGACGATCACAACCAGTTTTAACGGATTTCTCTCACGGACGACAGCGGCCTGAGGATCTCACCTGGGCGCATAAATCTGATACACCATAAAGTAGATAATCACTCCGGTCACCGACACGTAGAACCACAGCGGCAGCGTCCAGCGCGCGATGAGCCGATGTTTGTCGAATCTCTCGAGCCATGCGCGGCGCAGCGTCACCAGGATCAAGGGCACAATTACCACCGCTAGGATGGTGTGCGAAGTCAGTAGCGTGAAATAAACCGGCCGGATCCATCCTTGCCCCTGGAAGAAAACCAGCTTGTGCTCGCGCAGGTGATAAATCACGTAGGAAATCAAGAAAATCGTGGAGGCTCCAAACGCAGATAGCATGAAGGCTTTGTGAACATCCTTTTTCCCCGCGCGTATGGCTGCGTAACCACACGCGAGCAGAATCCCACTCAGCCCATTCAGACATGCGTTGACTGCGGCATTGGAAATCATGGTCTTTCTACAACTTGCCGTTCATCTTCCACGAGTCACAAGTCAGCCGTCGTGCGGCGTTCGACATTACAAACGTCTGCTTGCTCTTCTCTTTCTTGTCTTTACTTAGAACTTAAAACTTACGACTTACAAGTTAGATCAGCGCGGCAATTTATCGTAGATCATCAATCCCAGCAGCAACGGGATGTGCACGACGGTAGCGTGCATAAGCCACTTGGCGCGCGCATTGGTTCTATTGCTCGCAGCCCACAAGCAGACTTGCACCAGGCCCGTGCAGACTACCAGCGCGCCAAAAAAATAGACCACGCCAGCCAGCCCGAGCACCGCTGGAAGCAGGCTCACTCCCACAAGCGCCGCGGCATAAAGAATGATCTGGCGGAATGTCCGCGTGCCTTCCCGGTCAACCACCGGCAACATCATGATTCCCGCCCGCGCGTAGTCTTCGCGGTACATCCAGGAAATCGCGTAGAAGTGCGGGAATTGCCACAGAAACAAAATGCCAAACAGTAGCCAGGCTCCCCGGTCCAGCGAACCCGTGGCGGCGACCCAGCCAATCATCGGTGGAATCGCGCCGGGAAACGCGCCGACAAAAGTCGCCCAAACCGTGCGCTTCTTCAAAGGCGTGTAAGCCAGCAAATAGCTGAGGCACGTTAAGACGCCAAGCCCGGAAGCGAGCGGCCCAGCGGCAAAGTAAAGGTCAAAAGCGCCTGCAATGGCGAGCGCCACGCCAAACGCCAACGCCTGGCCCGGCTGCAACACGCCGCTGGGCAGCGGCCGCGAAGCCGTGCGGCGCATGTAGCGATCCGATTCGCGCTCAACGTAATGATTCAGCGCCGCGGTTCCGCCGGCGATCAGCAGCGTGCCGAGAATCACGTGGCTCATGTGCAGCCAGCTGACCGGTCCTCGCGCACCCATGTAGTAGCCTGCGGCCGTGGTCATCAGGACGAGAAACGATACGTCCGGCTTCGTCAAAGCAATATACGCATTGGCGCGAGACGCCAAAGTGAGGTCAACGCTGCGTACCGTGCTCATCCGGCGGTCACCTGGCGCGCGGTTGCGGCCACTTCCCCGCTGCGCGGCACAAGGCGATAGCACAGCAAGACCACCAAAACCGAAAACGCGAACAGCATTGCCCCCACCACCGTGTGAATCACGGTCAACGTCACCATCACCGGCATCGGTTGAGGCGCATCTGCGGTCGTGAGCCGGGACCAGTAAGCCAGCAAGCCAAGCAGGAATTGCGCGCCAAAAATACTGTGCAGCAGGATGCGCGCCCGGCCAAGCTCCCTCGACCCTCCGAAACGTTTGCGCAACGCAACCGCAGTCCAAGTGACCGTGCCAAGAACTGCCAGCGCCCCCGCGGCATGTGGCCAGATGGGGATTTCCTTGTGACGAAACCCCGCGCCAAGGATCACTTGCAAATAAATCACCACCGCGTTCAGCATCGTCAAAAAGTGAATCGAAGGCGAGCCCTTATCTTCGAGCTGCGGCTGCTCGGAAACCCACCACTTGCTGGTGAACATTGCGATGCCCAGAACCGCCGCGAAAACAATCTGCGCGAAACACGCGTGAATAACCGGCAGCCAATAATGCAGCAAGCGAACAACAACCTGGCCTCCCAATATCGCCTGAACCAAGACTCCGAAAACGGCGATCGCTCCAAGCCAGCGCAGCCACACGCGGCTCTCTTTCACTACCAGCAATATGGCCAGCAGCAACGTGAGAATTCCCAATCCTCCGGCAACGAATCGGTGCGAGAACTCAAAGAAATCTCCCCCCTGAAGCGAACTCCAGGGCGGGACCCACGATCCATGAGATTTCGGCCAGTCCGTCACGGAAAGTGCCGCGTCTTTGGACGTGACCAGCGCGCCCGCCACAAACAGCAGGATCGTCCAGCAAACAGCAAAAACAGCGAATTTGTGCACACCTGGATTGTAAGTAGATGTCATTCCCAAACGCCTAACGGCGGATTATACCTTGACTCCGAGCGATTTTGCGAAATCGAGCCCTTGCTGGAGAGGCGCCTAGCCGCGACAGCACGCGAAGAATGGGGGTGACAAGGGGCGCGCTTTAGCGCGTCCCCGGGACGTTGCGGCTACTGTTGTTGGCCATTGGCAATCACGGCTGGCATATAATTACCGCATGGACCATAACAAACTCGTTTTGGCTCAAGTCTTCGGATCGCAGATCGAGGCCGACCTGGCGAAGAGCGAACTCGAATCCGCCGGCATTGATGCTATGATCCAAGCCGATAGAGCCGGCGGCATGCGCGATCATTTGGCATGGAGTGGTTTCGGGTTCAAGGTGCTGGTCCGTGAAGAAGACGCCGCCACCGCTCGCGAGATACTTCATCCGCCCAACGAGCCGCGCGCGTAAGTAAACAAAAAGAGACCCGCACTCAAACTGTCCTACTACTCATTTGCACCGATGCCAACGACGCCGACGAGGATCCCGCTTCGATTCCCACGGCGCGCAGCACCAAATCCTTGAGCGCGCCAATAAACAAAGGCGAGTCTCCCACTGCAGGCACCACCAGCATTTCCCTCGCGCCTTCGTGGCCCAGCCTCTCGATGGTTTCCGTCAGTGCCGGCTGCAGCCATTTGGCAGGGCCCACGCGGCTCTGGTAGCAAAGCAAATGCGTCCGCGGCCATCCGGCGTATTGCTTGGTCCCCAGTTCGCACACCGCGCGCACGGTCGCCCCCACTTGCTTGGGATACGGATCGCCCTTCTCGACCAGGCTCATCGGTAGCCCATGCGCGCTGAAAATCAAGTGAATCCGCGAACTGTCCGGAAACTGTCGCAGCATAGAACCAATCCGTTCAACGAGCGCCTGAATATAAAGGAGATGGTCGTAGAAGTGGTCGATCGTTCGTTCCGGCGGCCCGCTGGTGTGCTTTCCATACACGCGGCGCCATTCTTTCAGGCTGCTTAGCGTCGTGGCATACGAATAGTGAGGGTAAAGAGGCAGCAGCACGATTTCATCGAGCGGACCTGCTTTGCGCAGAGTGGCCACCGCCTCGCCCGTCAACGGATGCCAGTAGCGCATCGCCGTCACGGCCACAGGATCAATGTGCGGCGACAGCGCCTCCACCAATCGTACTCGCTGCCGCTCCGTCAGCGCTCCAATCGGTGATCGCCCGCCGATCTCCGCGTACTTTTCCGCCACCGGAACAGAGCGTCGCGAGGAAATCAGCTTGGCGATCGGCCGCCGCAATAACCCGAACGGCCCTAGCGGAATGATGTCCGGATCAAGAAATAGGTTCAGCAGAAACGGCTCGACGGCCTCCAGCGAGTCCGGCCCGCCAAGCTGGAACAACACGATCCCGACTCGCTTCTGGGCTGCCAAGCTATTTTCCCTTGGTCAACTGCGCCTTCAGCCGCTCGATCTCTTCGCGCAGCGTGCTCATGCGCTGCGCGACAGAAATGTAGTACACAAAAAAAATCGCCCACCCTGCGAGGTACGCCGCGAGCACGCTATCCAGGTTTTTCATCGAACCTCCGCCTCCCTTCGCAAATCATCTACACTGGCGCGCAGCGCTTCCAGCTTGTACCGCGCACTCAAGAGCAGAATCAGCAGGCCGGTCAGCGCGCCCCACATCAACAAGTACGAAACGCGCATCCGCGGCTCCAGCCCCGAGCCTGGCCCGCCCAAAATCACTGGCTGCGGGTGCTGCGTGCGCCACCAGCGAATCGAGAAATACACCAGCGGCACGTCCAGAAACGCAAAAATACCGAATAGCGCGCTGAACAGCGCGCGCTTGTCCGGCTCCTCAATCATCGAGCGCAGCAACAGGTAGGAAACATAGAGCAGGCCCAGCACAAACGTCAGCGTCAGACGGGCATCCCAGGTCCACCAGATTCCCCACACCGGATGCGCCCAAATCGGTCCGGTAATGAGCACCACGGAAATAAACGCCAACCCGACTTCCGCCGCGGAAACCGCCAGCCAGTCCGATTTCGGAGCCCGGGTGAAAACGTATCGCAGATTCGCATAAAAACAGGTCCCAAACGCTACGAACGCGCTGAACGCGCACGAAATGTGCAGGTAGAAGATCTTCTGGATGACGCCCATGGACTTCTCGATGGGAGCGTAATAAAAAGCCAGGTACGCGGTAACGGCAATCAGGGCGAATAAGATGGTCGCCTTGAGGGCGCTTTTCAACACGCCGGACCTCCTGTAGCGGCGGGTTTATCCCGCCGTTCGCCATCAAAAACACAGCGGCGCAAAGCCACTGCTAGGCATGCCCGAAAGGCTATGTAACAGCCACTTCCCTGCCGAGCCCAGCGCATTTCTTTCATTCCTCCAGTAGATATTCGCCGAAAAGCCATAGGGCCGTCAAAAAAACTAGGTCGAAGCCGAGCAGAAACCCCAGCCAGTCGGCCCGCAGTGCGGGGTTCACCTCCAAAAGTGCTCCGGTGGCCTCCGTGCTGGCGATCAGAACCGGAGTCAAAAGCGGCAGAAGCAGAAGCGGCAGCATCAACTCGCGCATGCGTGCCTGCGCCGAAATCGCGGAAAACGCTGTGCCCGGGATGGCTACGCCCAAACTGCCGAGAAACAAAACGAGCACAAGCTGCGGAAAAACCGAAAGGATATGCACGTTATAAAGAATCGCGAAAATCGGCAGCATCAAAACTTCCGTCAGCAGCAGGAATAGCGTGTTCGCGCTGAGCTTCGCGAGAAAAATCGAAAATGGATCGCGGACCGATAATCGCAGCGCGCTCAAGGTGTCATTGTTCTGTTCGCGCAAAAAGCAGGGTTGCAACATCAGCGATGCCGCGAACAAAAAGGACAGCCACAACAGTCCCGGTCCAAACCGTCGCGACTCGCTGGTGCTGGGGTCGAAGGTGAAACTGAAAAGCACCACCACCACCAGGATGAACACCACGGTCGTCGTCAGAAGCTCGCGCGAGCGGAATTCTGTGCGCAGCTCTTTGCCCAATAGTGTCGTCGCGTCGGCCAGCAGCGCCATTCAAGCTCCAGCAAACGTCACGATGGAATGGAGACTCGCCCCCGCTTGCGTGTCCGCGACGACAGCGCCAGCGTCCAATCGAACGGCTCTTGTCGCCAAAGCCGAGATCTCCGATTCACCATGCAAGCTCATCAATATAGTGCGGCCGGCATCTCGCATGCGCCTTAGCGTGTTTGCCAGCCAGGTAATTCCCTCCGGGTCTAGCCCGGTGGCGGGCTCGTCCAGGAGCAGCACGGATGGCTCGTTCAGCAACGCGCGTGCGATGGCCACGCGCTGCCGCATCCCTCGCGAGAATGTGCGTACAAGGGAGCCGCGGCGCTCGCTAAGCCCGACCTCCTCCAGCAACGTTGCGGCGCGCGCGGCATGCCCCGCAATTCCCTGCAACTTCGCGAACAATAAAAGATTCTCTTCTGCGGTCAATTCGTCGTAAACCATCGTGGCATGCGCTACGAAACCGATCCGTGCTCCAGAATCAGCCGTCTCGCTAGCTGAGGCAACGAATTTCACAGTGCCCGCGGATGTCCGAACTAGCCGCGCCGCGATGCGCAGAAGCGTGGTCTTCCCCGAGCCATTTCGGCCCGCAAAGGCCACGCATTCGCCCGCGCGCACCTCCAAACTTACGCGCCGCAGCGCGTAAAGACCTCCATAGCGTTTGTCGATATTCTCGAAGCGGATTCCTGTGGGAAAGAAACCCGGCGTCGTCACCGGGCGACCTCGGGCTGAAGCCACTGTGGCCGGCCGTTGTAAGGGCGCGATTTAGCGCGTCCCCAATCGCCGCGGCCGGACTCCAGAGGCAACAACATAGCATGACATCCGTTTTGGCTGCCCTTTGTTTTCATACACTTACAACAATAAAATTCAGTAAGCCCTTTGTTTTGATAACCATACTAAATACCGGGGGGCGGGTGTACTCCCTCCCACTCTGGAAGCCTCTTAGCCAGCTCAGCCACGGACCAGGTCGCGCAAGACCTTCTCCGCTTTGGCGCGCTCCCGCGCGTAATCTTCCTCGGAGATCGTTCCCGCCTGGTGCCGCAGCTCAAGCCGGAACAAACTCTCTTTCAGCGCATCCAGACTGGTGCCGATGGCGGCATCCACTTCCGACAACGTCGCAGCACCATTGGATGGAGCCTTAGTCATGGGTTCCGCTGGCGCGCTCGGCGAGGGCGTAGCCGGAGGCGGGGACTTCGGCTTCTTGGCCTTCACGGCGGGAACCGGTTCCCCCGCGATTTCGCCCGAAGGCCCGGCCACAACGGTCTTTCGAGAGAGCAGGTAACCAAACAATCCAAACACCAGAAGGAATCCACCAAGCAAGGGCCATTTCATCGAGTCGAGCCTGCCCGGAACCGCCTGAATCGTTGGGCCCCCCGATTCGGCTTCACTGTCTTGTGCATCGCGGCCCTGCGGCCCCGACTCCGTACCCGCGTTGGCGTTTCCAGAAGACGCGGTGCCC
>QHYM01000417.1 GCA_003223295.1 Acidobacteriota bacterium
TCGATGGCAAATCCACCACTGATATTTCCATTACAAGAGGGAAATTCGCCGCGTCCCTACTGGTCCGTAATGATTCCGACCTACAAACCGCGAGCGGATTACCTGGAGCAAACGTTGAGGAGCGTTCTCCAGCAGGACCCCGGCCCAGAACAGATGCAGATTGAGGTGGTGGATGATGCTTCGCCCAAGGTGGACGTCATCGCGCTCGTGCAAAAAATCGCGGGCGACCGGGTGACCGTATTCCGCAGCCCGGTCAACAAAGGTCTCGCCGGCTGCTGGAACACCTGCATCGAGCGCTCCCAGGGTGAATGGGTGCATATCCTCCATCAGGATGATCTCGTTTTCCCACGGTTTTATTCTGTCTTGGGGCGGTTGATCTATGCGCAGCCCACCGCCGGAGCGGCTTTTTGCCGATACGATTTTATCGATTCCAAAGGAGCCAGGGTTTTGGAACAGCCCGCACTGCAAACGGAGGCCGGGGCAATTGATCATCCGTCAGAAACCCTCGCCATCAAAAACCAGGTGCAATGTTCGGCCATCGTGGTGCGACGTTCGGCCTATGAAAGAGTGGGGGGTTATGATGGTCAGTTCGTCTTCACGCTCGATTGGGAGATGTGGATTAGAATCGCAGCCGGTTTCCCTGTCCTATACCACCCCGAATTGCTTGCGTCATTCCGAATCCAGGCCGACTCGGAAACTTCACGACTGGCTAGAACTGGAGAAACTGTGCGGGACAGCATGAGAATGATTGAGAGCTTTCCTAATTATATTACCCCCGGCCGCGTCGAAGCTGTCCAATCACAGGCCCGGCTGTGGGTGTGCGACCTGGCGCTGCAAAAGGCTGGGGCGTTTTTTGCAAACGACCATGCTGAGTGGGCCATGGCCCAGCTTCATGCAGGCCTTTGCTATGATAAAAGGTTGTCCTCATGGAGAATAGCTTTTAGGTGTTGGCGCAGGTCGGTCCGAAAATCAAAGAAGCTGATCATCCCGCCATTGCCGCTGCTCCCAACCTCATGGTTCCAACCCAAACACTAAGACTGTGAAAGCAGACATGACTCGCAGATTGGCGAGGTTTCCAACAAGTTAACATGTCCGTTTCCTCGGCTTCGTTTCGCAGGCTGGACCGTTAGAGATCTAGGCTGGCTTGCCATTGAAGATTGCGTCACTGATAAAGCCAAACGATAATAGAAACTCGAATTATGCCTGGACTTGAGGAGAATCTCAACGCTTGGGATAAAAGCTATGAATGGACCAAGGCTGGCAACGAATGGGGCGGAGCTGACGCGCAATGGCGAATGGATTCAGAAAGAACCTTTTAGTGCAAGTCGCCCAGATGATAAACCTCGAAATTACGAAGCTAGTACTCAAGGCGTTCGCCAAGCGGATCCCGTTTTTCCGTGGCTTGCTGTGGTGGCTTCGAAGCTTGCGAAAATCGAGCATTCTGCATGGAATGACTTCTCGCGAGGAACAGCAGTATTGTAGGTCCTACACTCATGACACTTATACAGGGATTGGTGAAATCGTTGACCTTGGGTGCTGGCTCGGGTCAACTACCATTCCGTTGGCGCAGGGTCTCCGCAAGAATCTCAATCGATACACAAGAAGGGAACGCATCCATGCATACGATTTATTCCTCTGGGAGAAATGGATGGATCCCTACATGCCCGGCTGTCGTAAAACATATAGCCCTGGTGAAAGCTTTCTCGGAGAATATAAAGCTAGAACGCGGAAGTACTCCAGTTTGATTAGGATCTATCCCGGGGATTTGCACCAACTCGGCTGGATTGGGAAGCCCATTGAGTTCTTGCTCGTCGATGCGATGAAGTCGCAGGAACTGGCCGAATCTATCGTTAAGTGTTTTTATCCCAGCCTAATCCCTGAAAAATCCCTTCTACTGCACCAGGATTTCAAACATTTCTACACGTCTTGGATACATTTGATTCAATACAGGCTTCGCGATTATTTCTCGTTTGAGACGGATATACCAAATTCGAGTAGCGTTGTCTTTCGCCTAAAGAAGCGCCTTGAGTATGATCCATCCGTTGTTGACTTCAAGTCATTCACCGACCGTGAGGTTGACCAAGCTTTCGATTACTCAATGGCGCTGGTTGGGGGCAACAATTCCAATATTGCTGCAGCGAAGGTTATGTATTTTATCCATCAGGATAGGACTGTGGAGGCAAAGCGAGTATTAGATGGTTTTTATCATGATGGTTTTGCGAAGGAATCTGAATTAGCCATTTGCGAGCAAAGACTAGCGGGTACGCTCGTACGGGCTGCGATTCAAAGTGATTCGGAGCAATTAGTTTGAGTCACCCTGCGGTTTTTAGAGAAACAACACATGATCGATTAAGCGGCTTCCTTGTCTCTCAACTCGCTAACCGACGAGGAGGGGTTTTGATTTGCCCTGGCAAATGACTCCGTGTGAACGGTTCGCTTCAGGATCTTCCTGATTTCATCCGATAATCGAACATCGTTGAACCACTCCCTTGAAAGTCACCTTTGTTACCTATGATTCTAAAAACGATGTTGGCGGAGCCTCGTCATGGTTGCAACGATTATTGCCTCGTTTGAAAGCTGCCGGCGTTGAAGTTGAGGCTCATGTTCTGGCATTCGGCGGTCTTCCGGGAGTCAATTGCGCGTGGTTTGCAAAGGAGCGAATACCCTTTCGTTGGAGGCCATGGGAAGAAGATACAAGGAGGGCCGTTCGGAATTGTTTGAAACTGATTGAAGAAAGCCAGCCAGATATTTATGTGCCCAACTGTATTGTTCCAGCCTATTATGCTGCTGGCTATCTTCGCAGCCAGGGAGTGTCTACTGTGGGCGTATTACATTCCGATGATCCATTTCACTGGGGTCTCGTGGATGAATTTGTGAATGGGCTTTCGGCGTTTCGTCTGTCTGCGCTTGTAACAGTCTCAAAATTCCTCCAAGAGGCGGTGGAAAAATCGACAAAAAAACACAAGCTCATCTCTCGGCACATTGCTTACGGTGTTCCGATACCGGACGACGTGGCGAAGCCGCCGAACGGTGTTTTTCGATTGGTTTATACTGGACGTTTGGAGGAGAAACAAAAATGCATCAGTGAAGTTACACGCGCGCTTTGTTCAGTCGTAAATCAAAACTCCGAAGTGGAGGCTTGGATTGTTGGAGAAGGCAGCGCTCGCGCCAATGTTGAGCGGATCATAGAAACGAGCGAAGTTGACACACAACGGATCAGGTTGCT
>QHYM01000418.1 GCA_003223295.1 Acidobacteriota bacterium
CGAATTCCTGCAGCTGAAACACTAACAGGGACAACGGATACGCCACGGAATACGGAACCGACAACCACCACCAAGCCTCCGTCTTAGGCATGCCGTACACAGTCACGCCCCGCCAGGCGGTCCATAGTAGGACGATAGGCCACAGAATCAATAATGCTAGAGAGGCCATATAGACGGTCCCGTTAAGCCCTGGAAATGAATCCCAGTATCTAATAGCTGCCATCATCGAAAATAGAGACGCCGTGAGTAACCCCGTTATCACAGATAGCCGCTTCTTTAAGCTCTTTTGATCTCTGTCCATGCCTGACGCCATGATCAGAATCCGAGCCATCGCGCTTTCGGGCGCGAGGGGCGGCTCAAGAGCCCCAGTCACTTCCGGCAAGGCGATTCGGGAGCCGTGAAGGTCACGGTGAGGTCTGACGTACATTCGGGTCCGTGCGGGTTGGCAGAAACGAAAATCGTCAAACCGTACCGAAGATACTTGTACACTCCTTCGTCCTTGCTGTCCTCGAGGCCGACCAATCCTAAGCGGAGGTCGTTCGAATAACGATTGAACAGCGAGTAGGTTCTCCCCCTGAACTTGCGCACGATCGCAGCCCTCCTCACGATTGGGGCGGCATCTTCAGGGATTCGTTGGACGTGTATGCCGGAAACGCGGTTGTCGCTGCTGAAGCTCAGTGCGATTCCCGGACAAATGCCTTTCGCATCGCACACCACACACCGTTCCGAGCACCTCGGCGATATCCAGTCATCGTGCGCAACTAACCGTAGCCTATGCCCATAGGCGTTCTTAGTTGCCTCGGCACGCGACATCCCAAGACGAAAACCCAGCACGCACACCTGAGTGCTATTCCAGCCCTTGGTCGCAAACAGGTCCCTGTCCGTTATCTCGATCTTCCGAGCGGAGTGTGTCCCTGCGTCCGATTGAGGCCGGACTGCCCTTGCTCCCACGGGAATCAGAAGAGCGATGAGGACGAGAAGAATGGCTGTTAGTTTGTGCAGATCGAATCCCCTATTTGAGAGCGCGTGGTACCGGAAAACCCACATCCCCTTCACTCACCGCTTCCAAGCCCCACAGAATCGCTACGGGCCAAGACTTCAATACTCTCTCGAATACCTCTCGCCTTGCTCATCAAGCTCAGCAATCGGAGAACCACGTCCTCTGACTGGTCGCCCGAAATGCGGCGCCAGTTACGGACCACCGCCCGCTGGATTTTCTCGTCACCTTGAGATTTCTTCATTTCAACGCCCATCTGACGGAGTTCCGCAATCGCCGCGTCGCGTTCTTCCTCCGGGATTTTTCGCAGCGCACCAGGCCGGTAAATCAAGTATTGGTATCGAAGTTTCTTCAGACCAAGGGCGAGGTTTGGAACAATGTTGCCCACGTCTTCGTCTGGCGGTTCCTTCGGTACTCGCACACATATCTGCGGCACAAAAGAGGTTTTCCCCTGCCGATCTGTGCGGCAAATTCGACGTCCTTGTTCCTGTCGCGGTACATAACGTAAGCTTCCTCACGGCCTATCTTAGTGATGGTCACGGAAAAGGTTGGGAACTTGGCGCTATAACGCGGGCCTCGGGTTAACAATACGACGATAGCAACGAGGACCAACAATAGCGGAACGCATACGAATACGAGTACCTGAATTGACTCATCTGTTCGGATGCCATCGATCATGAGATCGCCACCTCACGGCCTCTGTCGTCTTTTCGACAGAAGATAGCGGGCAAACGAGAGCAGACCCGAGAACCGATAACTCGGGTCTACGTAATGCTCAATCACATAGAAGGCAAAGTAGTAAAAACGGCAAAAACACCAGATCGTCAGTGTCAGGAGCAGACCAACCTTTAGCGAGGGCTGACCTACAAACAGAAGCACCGACGACAGTAATCCCAGAAAAAGGAAGAGTATGCCTTTCAGCTTGATCCAGGTCGGATTACTCAGATTTCGCATTGCGCCAAGGAGTGCAGAAAATGCCGTATAGCTTGTCGCTCAAGATCCTCTCCAAGCAGGCAACACCGTAGTTGATACAGCCCATGGCGGTCACTTTGGGGGCGGAGAATCGCCGGGCGCATGCAGGATGTATTTGATTGAAACCTGTTTCCAACTGTTCATCCATATACTTACCTCTTCGGGCTTGCATTCGTCGCACTCAACGACAAGAGTTGTCGGGCTTTCCCAATGCAACCTGATCTGTGAACCAGCCCCAATCAGCGTAAGCACATCCTCTTTCGAATGACCCAAGATGGCCAGTCCTAACCTCGGCCTGTTTTCATGAATTTCCACAAATGACTGAAACGGGTCGAGCGCTCCACAATTGCTTTCCTCTACTCGAGCCAGATACTGCGCACCAGGTGACTGCTCCTGACCTGTGATTCTCCAGACGCATGGCCACAGCAAGACAAGCAGAATGACAAGCAGCATTCCTTCTATTCAGCTTATGCGTATCCCTGGGCTACCATGGCAGCCTCATTCGGTTGGTCTCCGTAGGGAGGCCAAATGAAGGGAATGCCTCCTCCCCCAATCAGGTTGCCCCCGCGCAACTTACTCGCAAGATAAGCCAGTTGTGCGCGGTTCTAGCGTTTATTCTCCGGCAAATAGGAGAAGCCGGCGGAAGATGGCGCCAAGCGAATCTCGACCTCATATTTCCAACTCTCGACGTTCCCTGGTACGCCGAACGGGTTGCACCCATTTCGAAAGCTATTTATGAATGCCTTATCATACGCAATTTCCAACAAGTGCGATTGCTTCCATAACAGCCGCGGGTTGACCGTGTCATCCGCGGAAAAGACATACTGCCCGGGATCATCAGGCGCCTTCTTGCCTTTTGCCACGACCGTAACGAAGGTAATTGTCGCGCAGAGCGCACCGCAATCGCTATTTACCATTACCGCGTCTACCGACCCATCGGGCGAAGTAATGCGCGCGATTTCCTCTCGGTGCTCGGCGAGGAGCATCTTGCCAAGGCTGTTAATCAGCCTCGGCGCGACAATCGCGACGGCGATTCCAGCAAGAAACGCGGCGGCGATATGCAGAACGTGACGGTTTCGCAACAAATGACCTTTATCGTAGCCATTCCCGCCCCTGTGCCGGCAGCGCATGGTAAGCGGGTCTGTGGAGACAGAGTCAGCGCCGGGAGCCAGAGGAAACACAAAAAAGGCGGTATCCCCGACTGTGTTGTTTGACCGGTAGCAAACCCTGATTCCGCCATCCTCCCCTTATCGGTAATCCTGTCGATCAAGGTAAGGACGGTCAGCAGTCCGGAAAATCGCCTC
>QHYM01000124.1 GCA_003223295.1 Acidobacteriota bacterium
CAATGGTGATCCCCCGCTCGCGCTCTTCCGGCGCGTTGTCAATGGTGTCAAACGCCCGGAACTGCACCTTCGGGTTGTGCTTACTGAGCACCTTGGTGATCGCCGCCGTCAATGTGGTTTTGCCATGATCGATGTGCCCGATCGTCCCGATGTTCACGTGCGGCTTGCTGCGCTCGAATTTCTCCTTGGCCATATTTCCTTCGCCTTCTGCGCCAGCCTCTAAGCGAAGCGGCGCTCCACTTCAAACTCTGGAGCGGGGGACGGGATTTGAACCCGCAACCATCACCTTGGAAGAGTGAGACTCTACCGTTGAGTTACCCCCGCTTAAGCCCCTCAATACTTCCTGGCCTCAGAAACCGCCTAACTCTGGAGCCTGGGACCGGGATTGAACCGGTGACCTCGTCCTTACCAAGGACGCGCTCTACCAACTGAGCTACCCAGGCCGAATGCGTTTCCCTATTTCCCCGTCCATCAAAAAAATTTTGTGGCGCACTCTTCCTGAGCGGCGCTTGGACCGCGAATCAGACCGCTTCCGAACATCGCTGCATGCGATTGCCCTGCGGTTCCTGCTAACCCCACGACGAGAGCCTGGTGGACGGGGAAGGATTCGAACCTTCGTAGCCCGCAAGGAGCGGCAGATTTACAGTCTGCTGGTTTTAGCCACTCACCCACCCGTCCCGCAAAATCGTTCGGGATGCAAAACCCGCATCCCGCTAAACTTTTCGGACGCGAACCACGGGTTCCGAATTTTTTCTTCAACAACTTCCAGACTTTCACCGCAAAAACACAAATAGGACTCGTGTCAAGAGACACCAGCCCGTTGGCTTTTGCTGCCAGATTTCGCTCCGCCTCGCTCCCCTCAAATTCCAGTGGAGCTGGCGGAGGGAATTGAACCCCCGACCCTCTGATTACAAATCAGATGCTCTACCAGCTGAGCTACGCCAGCGCCGCTCAAACCGAGTAAGCATACCAGAAGAGGTATTAGAATTGCAAGGAGGGGTTGCTCGATTCGAGCACGTGGGTGACCAGTGCTGTGGAAATCCTGCCAGGCCATGCCCACGCTGACAAGACCTATCCTGATTCCCTTCTATAATTTAGCATAAACTCTAGAGAACGGGAACCAACCTTCATCGGCAATGCAAGATTCTCACAATTTGCAAGCGCTTCCACATGCGATTTTGATGTTGCGAGAGGACGCCGCATGGGAAGATCGCGGATGGTGAAACGCAAGTGGTGCCAATGAAATGAACAAGCGCGAATGGGTGGCCCTGGGCGCCGGCTTGGTTCTTGGAACTGCGGGGGCTCTTTATACGTATCAGCGGTACGCCGCACACAGTTCCTCCGGCCGCGGTGATCTGTTGGAAATAATGCCGGCCGATGCCGGTGCTGTGCTTTTCGTGGAGCTCGCCGAACTGCGCACCGCTCCTTTTGTCGCGCAACTCTATGAGTGGGCGCCCCAACCACAGCCCGATGAGGACTACGCGCAATTCTTGAATGAGACCGGGTTCCACTACGAGCGAGACCTTGACCACCTCGCCATTGCGTTTGGGAAAGCCGGACAGGATTCTACTTTTTTCGCTGTAGCCGACGGAAGATTCGATCGCAAAAAAATCTCCGGGCTGGCCATCAAATCAGGAACCGTCGAGAAGCACGCCGGTCGCGAGATTTTCGCAATTCCCGAAAGCGGTGGCGCAAAAAAGATTTATTTTACATTTCTGGGCAACGAGCGGATGGCCATAACTGATCGCGATGATCTCGGCCAGATTTTAAGCGCCAGGAAACGAAGTGAAGATAGCACGGAATGGCGGGTCCGTTTCCAACGCCTGGCGGGATCTCCTGTCTTCGCTGTGATTCGTCAGGACGCCGCGCCGGGTGCGGCATTATCGTCACAAGCTCCAGGAGGCTTTCGTTCTCCGCAGCTCTCCACCATGTTGGACCAATTGCAGTGGATCACACTGGCAGGAAAACCGGAGAACGACCGCTTGCGTATCGTCGCGGAGGGAGAATGTACTTCCGAGGAAACCACACGTCGAGCCGCTGATCTGCTGAATGGCGTCCTGGTTCTGGCAGAATCCGGCTTGAATGATGCCAAGACCCGGCGGCAGTTGGACCCGTCCTTGCGAGAGGCCTTCTTGGCGCTATTGAAAGGTGCGGACGTCTCGAAAATTGACCGAGGGGATACGAAGTCTGTCCGGCTGGCGTTTGAGATCACGCCGGCTTTTCTGGAATCCGCTCGCCGGTTTTCAACCGGCCCACCGAGTGCCGCGCCTGCCAAGCCTGCTCCGGGAAACGCGGCGCACTCAAGCAAAGGCCACACCTAAGACCCACAAGAACGAGCAGGTCCGCGGATTGTGTACGATCGAAAAACAAAAAAGCGGGCCAGCGCCCGCATCACCTTACGACTATTTTAATTCGAATTCCCTAATCGCCCGCCGCGGTTGACTTCATGTATCGCCAAGGATTCACCGGCGCGTTGTTTACTCGAACCTCGTAGTGTACGTGCGGCCCGGTGGAGCGCCCACTAATGCCGGTGTACCCTACGACCTCACCGCGCTTAATGCGCGAACCAACCACTGCCGAAAATGCCGAAAGGTGCGCGTACCAGGTGGTGATGCCAAATCCATGATCAATCACCACCAAACGGCCGTAACCCGCGTGGTTTTCCGCGATGGTAATCACGCCGTCCGCTGTCGCATGGACCGGAGCGCCGTAGTCCGAGGCCACGTCCACGCCCGTATGGAACGCACCTTCCCCGCTGAAGGGATCGAGGCGCTCGCCGAAGCTATCCGTGATGTGGCCCATCACCGGCCAAATCGAAGGCGTGTAGGTGGAATCCGCGAAGCTCAGTGGGGAAAGCAAATGGAGTCCGCCGCTGGAAACAGCGATCACCGCAGCATTGCGCTTCAGGAAGGTGTACTGCTCGATGGAACGGTCGAACGCGTCCTGCGAGTCCGCCGGGTTGTCGCTCTGATCGAACGCCGCGGGATGATACCGCAGCACGCCGTAGGTCATGGCTACTTCAGTCGCGAGAGATTGGAGGGAATCGAGGCGCTGGTTGGCATCGTTGACGGTGGCTTGCAACTGGCGGTATTGCTGGGTTCGCGTTTCCAATTCGTGCCGCACTGCGTTGTAATTACCGACTTTCCAGAGCATCCGGGAGTAAGACGCCACGGCGGCGGTTACGCTGACAGCGCCAATCAAAGCCAGAATGGCGACCCCGTGTATTAGGTAGGCTGGTACCACGACTTTCCGGAGCTTCCCCGGAGTGGACGCTATAAAGAATGTATAGCTCTTGCCTCGCATGCTCACCTAGAGGCCTTTGGGGCCTTGGTACTCGCCATTCGCGGGCGACTCACCCGGGTACCCGCGCAAAGCGGAAACACTACGCATCGGAACCGAGGGGGTTGGTTCGCGACAGTGCCCATACTAGTTTTTGCAAAAGTGTTCGTCAACCCTGATTTTAGTACCAGTCCGGTACAGGCGGTGCTAACTCGTTCCCTGTACCTAGGGACAGGTACTAGCCTTTCGGAATCCCTTCGCGTGCAATCTTGACCGCCAATGAGCAGACCAGAGATACGAAAGTACGCTATAACCTTGTGCGGCTGTAATTTCAAACCGTAACGGAGAGAGAAAAGGGCCAAGAATCTCCTTTGGTTAGGTCACGAGAGTGCGCGAGAGAGAGTTGATCGAGAAAACCGGCAGGGCATTGAGCGGACGACACACTGCCGCACGAGAAGTTCGCGTAGGGATAGGCGACGATGCTGCGGTATTTCGTCCCACTGCAGGGCACGAAACCCTGCTCACCTGCGACTGGTTCCTGGAGGGAACTCATTTCCTACGCGAAAAGCATCCGGCCACTTCGGTAGGTTGGAAATGCCTCGCCCGGGCTGTGAGCGACATCGCGGCCATGGGCGGCGTTCCCCGCTGCTTCCTCTTGAGTTTGGCGCTTCCTGCCTCCCACACCGGGCGCTGGGTGGGCGAATTCCTGGACGGCCTGCGCCGCGCGTCGCGGAAATTTCAGTGCCTCTTGGCGGGGGGAGACACGACGCGCTGTGATGAGATTCTGATCAATGTTACGGTTTTCGGTGAAGTGCAAACGGGCCGCGCCGTCCTTCGCTCAGGAGCTCGCCCCGGCGATCTTATTTACGTGACCGGGCGCTTGGGAGAGGCCGAGCTGGGGCTCCAGCTTCTGAAGCGCAGCCGACAGAGTGCAAGTTCCAGGGATCGGTACATGAAGAAGCATCTTTACCCAGAGCCTCGGCTAGCCCTGGGACATTGGCTGGTCAAAAAGCAGCTTGCCAGCGCCATGATGGACCTTTCTGACGGCCTCTCGAGCGATCTGTCGCGTCTGTGCGCCGCGAGCGGTGTGGGGGCCCGGCTGGAAATGGCCAAGATTCCTGTCAGGCAAACTATGCATAGCAATACAAAGGACCTGGCTGCTGCCCTCCAGCTTGCTTTGCATGGCGGCGATGACTATGAATTGCTTTTCACGGTGCCGCGCAAGCGGGCGAATTCTCTGCCGCGATCGTTCAGAGGCCTGCCCCTCACACAGATTGGAATCGTCACTGCTGACAAAAAGATTATTCTCGTGAATGAAAACGGTCGCGAACAACAACTCGATCCCGGCGGCTGGGATCCATTCAGGGCCCGACGCTTGACAGCTGGATTGCGCCCCTATTCATAACGCAGCGCAATCAGAGGATCGAGGCGCGATGCGCGTCGTGCCGGAAGCCAGCATGCCAGCAACCCGGTGAGCAGGAGCACTATCGGCACGCTCACAAGCGTCCACAGGTCGTATGCAGACACACCCCACAGTTGCGTGGCGATCACGCGCCCCAGCGCCACGCTGGCCATCAATCCAAGGACCACGCCAATCCCCACGAGCCGCAGTCCCATGCGAATCACCATTCCCAGCACGTCCGCCCCTTCCGCTCCCAGCGCCATGCGAATCCCAATCTCCTGCGTTCTCCGCGTCGTCGTGTACGCCAGCACGCTGTAGACGCCAATGGTTACCAGGACCAGCCCGATGGCCCCGAAAATCGTCATTAGGAAAAATCCAAACCGCGGCCCGGCGAAGGAAAACTGGCTGATGTAGCCTTCCAGCGTTCCTGTAAGCGTCAGCGCCACGTTTCTGTCGGTGGCCCAAATCTCGTGCTCCACCGCGTTCATCATGGTCATCGGTTCTCTCTCGGTGCGCACCAGGATTCCCCGGAACGCGGAGCCCGTCACCGTGTACGGAATCCAGATTTCCGGCTCAATCGGCTCTTGCAGCCCGCGGTTCTTCACGTCCGCTACGAGCCCGATAATTTGAAACACCGGCTCTTTCACCGGGTCTTCAAACTGTTCCAGTTGCGCGATGCGAATCTGCTTCCCGATTGGATTGTCGTTCCCCAAATACTTGCGCACAAGGGTTTGATTCACGACCGCCAGCTTCTGCGCTCCGTTGACTTCCGCTTCCGTGAACGGCCGGCCATCCACGAACTGAATCTTCAACACCGGAAAGTATCCCGCGCTGCACAGTTGAAACATTGCGTTCCATTTGTCGGCGTGCGTCTTTCCTGGAATCTCGATGTCGCTCGGGATTCCTCCATAAGGCGGGAGCGTACTCGTTTCCGTGGCTTCGACGACACCGGGCAGGGCCTTGAGCCTGTGAAGCAGTGGCCGGTAAAATCCCATAACTTGAGCCGCTGTTTTGTATCGGTCCACGGGCAGGGGAAGCCTGGCCACCAGAACGTGATCGGGGCGCAATCCCAACTTCACGTCCCGCAGCGCTACAAAACTGCGCATTAGCAACCCAGCGCCCACCAACAGGGTCAGCGAAAGCCCCACTTCCAAAACCACAACGGCATCGCGCAATCGTCCATGTTGGAACCCGCCGCTCATGCCCTTGCCGCTATCCCGCAGCGGATCGTTCAAATCTTTGCGCGCCGCTTTCAATGCCGGCACCAGGCCAAACAACAGCGCCGTCAGCACGGCCACGCCTAAAGTAAACAGCAGCACAGGCGTATTCAGCTGGATCACCGCTTCGGCCGGAATAATACGCTGCGGCATCAGCGCGACAAGAGATTTCAGCCCTCCCCACGCCAGCAGTGTCCCTACCGCTGCACCACCTATCGCCAAGATCATGCTTTCCACAAGCAGCTGCCGGATCAATCTCCAGCGGTTCGCACCAAGCGCGGCGCGTATCGCAAACTCCTTCTCCCGAGTAGTTGCGCGTGCCAGCAACAAATTCGCCACGTTTCCGCAGCCGATCAAGAGCAGCAATCCTACGGCCGCCAAGACAATGAAGAGCGTCGTCTTGAATTGGCCTACCACCAGATTGGTCAACGACTCCAAATGCACCGTGAAATGCTTCGGATAGTCCTTGGGGTACACTTTCGCTAGACGGTTGGCCACGACCGTAAAGTCCGCTTCCGCTTCCTTCATCGAAACGCCCGGCTTCAAGTGTCCTAACATGAACCAGAATTGCGGGAACGCCCCTGCCACAGCGGTCGTCGCACTCGCGCGCTCCGGTTTTTTCGGGATCCACATATCCGCGTCGCCCCAGCCAAACCGGGGCGGCATGATCCCTACGAGCGTCCTCGGCACGTCATTTAATATAAAAGTTTTGTTAACGATTGCCGGATCAGCGCCAAAGTTCTTCACCCAAGTCTTGTAGCGCAGCACGAACACGGGTGGCGCACCGGGCTCGTAATCCGCTGGCTGCATGACTCGTCCGAGCAGCGCAGGCATCCCGAGGAATTCAAACGTTCCGGGCGTAACGTAATTCCCGTTGAATTGCTGGGTGCCTTCTCCTGAGCGATAGAGCACGTCCAGATTGTCGTTGGCGATGGCCCGGTCAAATACATGATTCTGTTCGACATAGTCCAGGAATTCCGGCCCACTGAACCCAGCACGCCCACCGGGCTCATTCCGTTCGGTGTCATGGATTTGCACGGACATGAAGCGCTGCGCATCCGGGTAGGGGAAGGGCTCCATCATGATGTTATCGATGACGCTGAAAATGGCCGTCGAAGCGCCAATCCCCAAAGCCAGCGTGATGATCGCTACCGTCGCAAACCCTGGCGTCTTCCTCAGGTTTCTAAACGCATACCGGATGTCCTGCCCTAGTGTTTCCATGATGAACCCTCTTCCGTTGCGGCGGTTGCCCAAGCCCGGCGCAACTTCCTACCTAGACTTACGCACACGCCGGTCATAATGTTCGACGCCGCCAAGCTCAAAAAGTTCCGCGCGCAAATCAAGCGCTACAAGTCGAGCTGAACAGCTTGAGGCCCCATGTGATCGTCTGGAAAACCTGAAAAAAGCGGACTGAAATGAAAAACCGGGAAGCCAAGTGATGTTTGCCTCCCGGTTTTTCTGGATTTGTTAGATATCAGAAGGAGATGCGCAAGCCGAATTGAATCCAGCGACTCCCCTGAGTGCGATCGGCAGGAATTAATTCCTGACTGATCACGCCAAAGGTTGCCGGATTTTGGAGATTCAGCGTCGGCTGGAAGAAATTGACATGGTTGAAGATGTTGAAGAAGTCCGCTGAAATTTCCACTCTGAATCGTTCGTGGAACGAAGTTGTCTTCCCTAGGCGCGTGTCCAGGTTCCAGAGTCCCAGGCCGCGGAGAGGGTTGCCAGTTCCGTCGCGACCATCCGTACTGATATTGACCGCGCGGAAATCACCAGCAACGGCACCTGGATTCGCGAAGAGATTGAGACCGGTACCACTCAAGTTTGCGCCGCAGTTCGGACCATCACCCGCGGAGCCGAATCCGTTGCTGCTGCAGACACCGCCGTGGGTGCCAGCGCCTAGATTCGTGCTCACGAGAGGGATCGCATTCAAGGTATTCGCAAAGAATCCACCGCCCGAGTCGCCGTCAACGACGGCAAGCGGCGGCCCGCTTGTAGCGCGGAAAACGCCAGAAACGTACCATCCGCCAATGATTTTGTTGGCGATGTTGTTTCCAAAGCTGAACCTATGACCGTTTCCAGCAGGCAGATCATAGTTGAAAACAGCGTTGAAAACATGAGTGCGGTCAAAAAGAGACGGCCCGTATTGGAAGCTAGGATTAAAGCTGTTGGCGTAAGTGCCAGCGTTGTTCTGCACGGTGCCGACCTGGTCTAATGACTTGGAGAAAGTGTAGTTCAAGTCGAATTGCAAGCCATGCGACGGACGTTTGCGCAGCGTAAATGTCGCGGCGTGATAGTTAGACAGATCGTTGTGCGTGCGCATGAACAAGGCAAAATTAATCTGATGGTTGTTAAAAGTCGGCATACCGAGCGCCTGTCGGTCGCCGTCGATAACCCCGAAAACCGAACCTACCGATTGGCTCAGGAAGGCCGAAGCTGCTTGAGTTGCCAGGCAATCCGTGGGCGTAGAACAACTTGCCCCGATGATGCCCGCGTTAAGGCCCGCCAACTGATTATTGAACCAGGGCTGGTCCGTCACCGGCTTGTTCGCTGCAAGTTCGTGCGCCACGGCGTCAAAAGCTTGCGCAAACGTTTGCCCGGAGGCTTTATCGAGGAACTTGTAGGGAGAAGAGTCAAAATCGACGCTGTTGGGCAAATTCCGGCCCAAGCGGCCGATATAGCCTACCTCTATCAGCATGTTCCCGGGCAACTCGCGCTGAACCGTAAAATCTATGCTGTAGCTCTTGCCGACCTTGAAGTTCGGGTCGACCGCGAAAGAGAGGTTTTCTCCGCCGAGAGCGGGGATGATCGGCGAGGTGACTGGTGGAACCGCAGGCACAGGTAGACTTCCGTCCACGCCAACACGGAATCCGGAAACCCCGATGTTGCCGGACCCTACCGCGGCATTGCAGCCAGGGCCAGTAGAGCCAGCATCCAGATTGCACGGTGGAGTAGGCAAGACAAGAGTCTGAGCGAAGCCAACGCCAAGTTGTGGAATCTCTACGCTCTGGACATTATTCACGCGATCGTAATAGATCCCGAAGCCCGCACGGATCACGGTCCTGCCGGCACCGAAGAGTTTTCCGCGTTTCCCATCGCCGTAGGATGGACTCCAGGCAATCGAGAGGCGCGGCGCAATGTCGCCATAATCAGTGTTCCAGATAGAGCTGCGGCCCGAATTCTTGATGGGGAGATAGCCGATGGTTGGGTTAAATACCTGCCCAGCGGCAGCGGCTTGCATTTTCGCTTGGATGTAGCCAGCCGCAGTCAGAATTTTGCCGGTGCTGGTGTCAATCTCAAAAGTTTGCTGATTGTGTGCTTCCGACGGCGGGGTCTGCCAACCGTAACCCAGTCCGTAAGTAAGGGTCAGAGTCGACTTGATCCGCCAGGTATCTTGAGCGTAGAAGTCGTACGCTTGCTGATTGGTATTAGCAATCAGAGGAGTCCCAAAGGGCTGCGGGTTCAAGCCTCCGTCGCGCACCGCAAGCACATTCACGTTATCGACGATTCCCAGAGTAGCTGCATACAGACGGTCCCATCTCAGAACATCTGTGGGCTGCAAGCAAAAGGTGGTTAGGGTCGAAGTGCAAGAGGGCGGCCGATTCGCCGCCGGAATAGTCTGATTCGTGCCAAACACGTCCGCATCTTCGGTGGCGACGAGGGAGGCCAGGGAACCAACGACTTTATCGTTGCGCTGGGCGATGAGAGGCAACCAACGAACATCGCCTCCCGCGGCGATCGTGTGCCTGCCATGAATATGGGTGAAGTTGTCGACGAGCTGTTTGTTGCGTTGGAAGTTTCCCTGCGTCCGGGCACGCTGGGTATCCACGTCGATCGGCACGTCAATCAGGCCGGTTGCCGCGAGGCCCGGCGCTTGCGCAATGAAGCCCGCCGACGTGTCGGTACCATTAAGCGCAAGAAGCGTCGCGGAAGCACTAGGTGACAAGCCAGGGAGGAAGACGCGGCTCCGAATCCAGCCATAGCGCACAACATTGCTGGTGGAAGAATTGAAGGCATAGTCCAACGCCCCAATTGCGCCGTCACCTCGCGTGTCATTCCCGCTTGTTGCGATGGTCTTGCCATTGAGGGTGTCTATCTGCGTGGAAGTTGTCGTAAGTGCCCTTGAATAAATATAGCGGCCGAAGAAGTGCGCCTTCTGCGTTAAATTATGATCCAGCCGAAAAGTAACATAGTCATCCTTGACAGGCGTCGACGCGCTGGCAACAAATCCTGTCGTATTGTTTCCGTCAACCCCGGGCAAACTGGCGTTGTTACCAGCGGGGTCGAGTTGATACAACGCCTGGATTGTGGGGCTGATCCCGATACCCCGTGGATCGCAAGCGAGGTTTGCGCTTGGCCCGCAGGCCGTGGAAGTGGCCAGGTCGTACTGCCTTACCACCCCGCTGGCATCTTTGAATGAAAGAATTCCATTCCTCAAGTTGTCAGTAGGCACGATGTGGCTAACCTGAGAAGCCGAGGGAAAGCGCCTGGCCTCATAGTTGCTGAAGAAAAATGTCTTATCTTTGAATATCGGGCCGCCGACGCTCACGCCCTCCCGGTTGTCCTTGAAAGCCGTTTTCCGCGTAAAGGAATTACCGTTTCCATCAGGCGTGTGATTCAGATCCCAGGAGTTGGCATTGTAGCCGTCGCTTTGGTGAAACCAATACCCGTCTCCGTGCAGAGTGTTCGACCCACTCTTGCTCACCAGGGTAATGTTTCCTCCGGAGGACCGGCTAAAGTCTGTGGTTGAATTTGACACGCCAACTCGGAACTCTTCCAGGCTTTCCACGCCCGTGGGAATGAAGTTCACAGCCGTTGCGCCACCGCCGACCGTATTGTCCGTGATGTCGATTCCATCGAGCGAAATCGAGTTTTGGTCGCTGCGCGCTCCCGCCACGGTGCCGCCGTTGTTCCCGAAACCCCCGTTCGCCGGAGTGTCGTAAGGCGTCGTGCCCGGCTGCAGCGTTAGCAATTCGGAGGCGTCTCGCGTCAGAGTCGGTAAGCGCGACAGCGTGGTCCCTCCGATCACATCTCCGACCTGCGCGTCTGTCGTCTGTAGCTCGACTCGAGCCTCGGTTGTCACCGTGACGGACTCTGTGGCCACACCAAGATCCAACTTCACGTCCACGGTATAGCTCTTCGCCACATCCACCGTTAAGGCCTGAACGCTGGCGGTGCGAAACCCGTCCTTTTTCACGCTGACTTCGTATTCGCCCGGCGCCACGTTGACAAACGTATATTGGCCGACAGTGTTGGTATTTTGCGTTGTCTGATTGTTCGTGGCTTTGTTTCTCAATGTCACCACGGCATTGGCAACCGCAGCGCCGCTTGGATCAGTGATGGTTCCGATCACCGTTCCACTGGTTGCCGTTTGGGCTCTGCCTGAAGATGCAAGAACCGAGAATGTCAGAATCAAACCAACCATCAGAATAGTCACAAACGCTTTTTTCACGAATCCACCCCTTTTTGAGATCTGCGATCCCTAGTAAGAACGACCCAGGCGCATTTACACGAAAATGCTTGCGGACGAATCCCCGAACATCGATTGGGCCACTCGCTTGTTCCCTCCACGGACACACGTCGCCCTTGCGCTCGCAGCTCGCGCGAGTGCATGCATTCGATTTGGTCGTGGTTACTTTCTTCTGGGAAAAACGGCAGCGGATACTGCTGCGCAATGCCTCGTTCCCCAGCCGCCGTCTGCGAGTGATTCTTCGGATTGCTCTCGCTTCACACCACTTGTTTCGGTGCCCTCGTTACCTGCACTTTTCCTGCCGCACCTTCTGAATAAAAAGACAAGCTTCAACGCCTACAAGAAGAATGAGTTATCAACAAGGCGTGTTCATTCGTTCTGGGGAGCGTATTCCGTGCTTCCAAACGCCGTACCTCCTGTCGCGAGATTTATACGAGTATCTGTATGGACCCGTTCTAAATTCGCCAGAGAGACCGCTTCAGTTGGACGGATTTTGACGAGTGGAATTCGTCGTGCTGTTAACCACGGGCGCGATGGCCGGTGGCTTTTCTTTCGGCGGAGCAGGTTCATCCTCGGTCGGCGCAGTGTCGGGAGTAGTCAAATTGAGCTGGTGTTCACCCGCCAACTGCTCGAGGGGAACGACATTCGGAAAATCCGTCACCGGAGTTCCCGCGAGTGCGCCTTGCATGAATTCCAGCCAGATTGGGAGGGCCGCGCGCGCGCCGGTCTCCCGCTTGCCGAGAGAAATTTGTTTGTCGTCGAAGCCCACCCACACGCCCGCCGTGATCTGCGGCGTGAACCCCACAAACCACGCGTCGGTATAATCCTGCGTGGTCCCAGTTTTTCCCGCGGCGGGGCGCCCCAGAGCTTTCGCCTGCACGCCGGTACCGAATTGAATCACTTCCTCGAGCATCGCCGTCATCGTGCTCGCCACTTCCGGGGAAAGCACATCGTGCACTTCCGGATGCGCCTCCTCGAGCAACGCGCCATCGTAGCTGGTCACGCGCCGGATCATGTAGGGATCGATCCGGATGCCGTCATTCGGAAACACGGTGAAGGCTGAAACATGCTCTTCCAATTTCATATCCGCGGCGCCGAGGGCCAATGGCAAATACGGAGGCAGCGACGTGGTGATGCCGAAGCGCCGCGCCATGTCCACCACCGTGTTGATGCCCTCTTTTTCCGCCAGTTTCACGGCCGGGACGTTGCGCGAACCGGCCAGCGCCCGCCGTAACGTGATCGTGCCCTCAAACTTCTCGTCGTAATTGTGCGGCGTGTAGGGTTGCCCTCCGCTGATGGTCGTGAACGGCAGATCCACGATGGTGTCGAAAGGCGTCGCACCTTTTTCCAGCGCGTCGGCATAAACATAGACCTTGAAGGAACTGCCGACCTGCCGGAACGCTTGCGTGGCGCGGTTGAATTTCGAGTCCTCAAAGCTGTAGCCGCCGACCATCGCTTTGATTTCGCCGGTGGCATTGTCGATGCACAGCAAAGCACCCTGTGGGCCGGGTTGCTGCTCGAGCTGCACGCGCGCGGTGGTGCCGCGCAATTCTTGAATCGAGAATTGCGCCAGGTCGCCTGCCTTGAGCAATTCCGCAGGCCTCTTGCGCCCGGTCCAGGCAAAGTCGCTCGGAGAGAGAATGGCGCGATACTGGACTATTTTGATGACCGCGTCGTGCTCGCCCACACTCAACACCAGTCCCGTGACGTAACTTCCCTTTTCAATCGCGTGGTGCCAATCCTCGTCCTCATAGGTGTCCAGCTTGCCCAAGTTGTCGCGCAGGACGTTGGGCAGGTTGCCCTTCCAGCCGTGGCGGCGCTCGTAGGCATGCAGCCCATCGCGCAGTGCCTGGTTGGCCACGCGCTGCATGTTCGTGTTCAGCGTGGTGTAGACGCGCAGGCCGCGCTCGTGAACCGCTTCGGTGCCGTACGTCGCTTCAAGGTATTTGCGGATCTCTTCGAAGAAATATGGCGCGAGATCGTTGCGCGGATACTGGAGATGGAGACCGAGCGGTGATTTGACTGCGGCGGCTTCTTCCACCGGGGTTATTTTCCCCTCTTCCTCCATGCGACGCAGCACCAGGTTGCGCCGCGCCAGCGCCCCCTCCGGATTGAGCAGGGGCGAAAATTTTGGCCCGTTGATCATTCCCGCAAGCAGCGCCGCCTCCGGCAGCTTCAAATCAGTGACCGGTTTGCCGAAATAAAATTGCGCGGCAGAGGCAAATCCGTAATTGCCGTGCGCCAGGTACACCTGGTTCGCATACATGGTGAAGATTTGCGGCTTGCTGTAGCGCCGCTCGATTTGCAGCGCGAGAAGCGTCTCCTCCGCTTTCCGGCGAAAGCTGATGTCGCTGCGGTCCAGAAAAAGATTTCCGGCAAGTTGCATGGTGATGGTGCTGGCACCACCGGCTCGGCGGCCCCGCGTCAGGTGGCGCAGCGCCGCGGTAAACATGCGCGGGAAGTCGATGCCCCAGTGCTCTTCGAAGTGCTGGTCCTCAATGGCGGTGACCGCGTTATAGAGAACTTTGGGGCATTGTTCGTAGGTCATCAGGATGCGGCGCTGCAAGGCGAAGCTACCCACGAGCTGACCGTCATCGGCGTAGATTTCCGTGACCACGTTCGGGCGGTAGGTTTCGAGCGCGCGAATTTCCGGCAAATCGCTGGCATAAACGAACAGCAGTCCGCAGGCGGTGCCAAACAAGATGGAGCAGAGAAGAAGGAAGGCCAGCGCGACGCGGTCAATCAGCTTGAAACTGCGCAATCGCAGCGTGATCGGAGGGAGGGTCAGCATGAAAATATTATCTTAACGCACAAAAGAAGTCCGCGGACCGCTCACACCAATTTTGATGCCATGAACGAGGAAACAAACCGTAAATCCCTTATAGTAGAAAGCACCAGCAACAGGCGCTCTCGTTTGCAAATCGGTTCGAAGAATCTGCTCTGAGGTGATTCACCATGTTCCTCTTCTTGTTCTTCGTCACTCTTCTTGCAGCTGCTGCCGTGTCCCTTGCCGTGATGTGGTTGTTCACCAAGCCGATCGACGGCGTGTTGCGGCGCATCATTGCCGATGAGATCAGCGCGGCGTGGTCGAAGTACATGAAATTCGCCATTCTTGTTGTGGGAGTGTCCTCGGGCGTTCAGCTCCGCGACCTGGAAAAATACATCAACCCGACGCTCGGAGGCCGCGAAATCCAATCCGCTTCGCTCAGTTTCGACCGATGGATTTTCGAGCTCTATCGCGCGGGCATCGAGACCTTGCAAGGCATTGCCTGGATGCTGCTGGTGTTCTTTGTGTTCGCCTTGATCGCCTACGTCATTGTCCGCATTGGCGAGATGCGCAGCGAACCACGCAACCCTAAAGAATAATCACCCGCTGGAATCGTCCAGCGCGTAATCAGCTCTGAATGCGGATCGTGAAGCTGGTTACCTTCCAATGGCCTTCCTGGCGCTGAAGGTGCTAGGTCCCGCCAGCCATGCACAAGCTCGCACCAACGCAGCCGCCTTCGACGTCCACTGAAGAATCATCCAGGTGATTCCTCGCACTGAGAGTAATAGCGTTCGCCAGCGCAGGAGCGGCAAAGCGTGCGGCCGTTCACGACGACTTCACGCCTAAAATTGATGCCTTCGCGGCATTGTTCGCAAACCACGCGCGGGCCCTTGAAGCCCGGTAAATCTTCCGGCAGCACTTCCACTTTCACCCATTGCTTGTCGAACAAAACTTCGTCGGAGAGTTGCGCATAGGCTTTTTGCTGCCCGGCTTCCTTCGCGAGTTCGGGAAACATTTCGCGCGCCGCCTGCTTGGAGGATTCCTTTGCGGCGACGCGGATCGCGCGGCCGGTTTTTAAATCCACAAAAGTAGCCGCGACTTTGCCCCAGTCGCGGAATTTCAGCGCGCGCTTGCCGAGCCGACAGTTGGCCACCGCGGCCACCGCGTCGGTCACGCAACGATCAATCTCGACGTACGTGACGAGCCGCTTCTTCTCGGCTGCGGGATCGTCGATTCCGAGTTCGCGCAAGCCTAGCATCGCCAGGCGCACACCCAGAACTTGCCCGGCGCAAAGATGGCCGTGTGCCTGCGCCGCCAGTTCGAGGTATTCGTTGAGCGATTTCATGACAAGTTTTGAGCTGAGAGAGACGGCTTCTCCGAGGCGGACCAAGGGTGCGGTCTACGGGCTTCGATGAACGCGAAGATGGTCATCATAAGCGCGAGCGCCGTGAAGAGGCTGTCGCGAATGACGGTCATGCCGGTAAGTGGCTCTGGCGTAGCGAAGCAGCCGCAGTTAATGTTCATGTGCAGAAGATAGGCGCGGGTAACGACCGTCAGAAATCCAAGCATGATCAGCGTCACCAAGGAAGTCCAGATCTTCAGCCGCCAGCCGATCAGCAGCAGGAAGCCGAGCGCGATTTCCGCGAACGGCAACGTGTGCGCGACAAAATCTACCCCCGCGGGTGAGAGCAATTTGTACGATTCCACCTGCTGCGCAAAAGTCGTGAGGTTCACGGAAATCGAGAACCGCAGGACGAACATGGGCCACAAGTGGGTGTTGGGGAAAAAAACCTTCGAGATGCCTGCGTACACAAAGATTCCACCGAGAATCAAGCGGCCGATCCAGATGACCGCGCGGCGAAAGTTGAATGGGCTGGATTGCAGCATTGGTGAGGTGCCGGTCACCCCTCTTCAGTTCTCCATAGCGATATCATTTCTGCGACAGGAGTTGCTCCAGAAACTGTTTGACAGTGTCGTAGGTCATGACGCCGGGATACGGATAAGTCTGGCCCTTGTAATGGAAAACCGTGGTCGGCGTCTGGTTGACGCGATACATCTGGCCCAGCGCGAAATCTTTGTCAATGAGCGGTTCCAGCGTGCCTCCCTTGACAAGAGCGCGAACCTTGTTCATTTCCGAGGACGTGAGCACGCTGGCAACCGTGCCGTCCACGTCGCCCGACTGCTCCCACTTCTCCTGGTTTTGAAAAAGCGCCTGTTCCACCGGTTCGATTTTCCCAATCTGCGCCGCCGCGCGTGCGTAACGCGCCGCAATGCGCGAGTAAGCGTGCACGGCCAGCGGGAAATCGCGATGAATCAAGTAAACCTTGCCGGTGCTGACGTAGTTGTCCATGAGCAGTCGGTTTGTAGTGGTGAAGAGCGTCTTGCACGCCGGACACTGGTAATCACTGAACTCTTCCATGACCACTGGGGCGTTTTTCGACCCAAACGCTTTGTGAGGATCGACGTCCTGAGGAGTAGCTGCAGCTTGGGGTGGCGGTGGAGGAGCGGCTTGCGTGGCTAGAGGCGCTGGCGGAAGAACGGGGGACTCTGAAACCAGACGTGTCTTCGGCGCCTCAGCGGAGGCCGTTGGCAACGGCGCGGGCCCAGGCGGGGGTGCAATAGCAGGAGGAGGCGGGGTTTTATGTAGCGAAGGTAGAAGCAAAGCCCCCAAAGTGAGCAAACCTACGCTGACGATTGCAGCCAGAATGCGCCGACGATTCACACCTTCCTCCAGAACACCTCAATAAGATGAGCCGCACCGTGAACTACAGAATTCTACCTCGAAAGCAGCAGAATAGCGCAGAGACCCAGAATTTGATATCTAATGCCCGGAAACTGAGCCTCAGATGAGTTGGTTGCCAGAGAAAGAGCTCCTGTTGCCCATCAACACCCTGGTGAAAGGACCACGGTCGATGGGAGGCGGGACGGCGTGGCCAGAGAAAGGCCGTAACAAGCAGATAATAAATGGCTTATATATCGCTATAAAGAAACTTGACAACCTTACACTCAACTTGTATACTGGGCCCTATGGCGGGCTTGGAATGTGTTAGCACCAGGCTGAATTTGCTCCATGTACGGCCCAAACAGCGTGTGGACAAACGGCAAACAGTTTGAGGAGGCAGAGGGGTTATGAGCAAGATTATTGGAATTGATTTGGGGACGACCAACTCGGTGGTGGCCGTGATGCAGGGCGGCGAACCGGTGGTGATCCCCAACCAGGAAGGCGCCCGGACGACACCGTCGGTCGTGGCCATCACCAAGACGGGCGAGCGCCTCGTGGGACAAGTGGCCAAACGGCAGGCGGTGACGAATCCCGAGAACACGGTCTACTCGATCAAGCGCTTCATGGGGCGGCGCTTTGACGAGGTCGGCGAAGAGATGCGCCGCGTGCCCTACAAAGTGGTCCCGGGACCGCACCAAGATGCGCGCGTCGACATTGCCGGGAAGCTCTACAGCCCGCCGGAAATTTCCGCGATGATCCTGACAAAGTTGAAAACCGCGGCGGAAGACTTTCTCGGCGAGAAGGTCACCAAAGCGGTGATCACCGTGCCGGCGTACTTCAACGACGCGCAGCGCCAGGCCACCAAGCAGGCCGGCGAAATCGCAGGCATGGAAGTGGTGCGCATCATCAACGAGCCGACGGCGGCAGCGCTGGCCTACGGGCTGGACAAGAAGAGCGACGAAACCATCGCGGTGTATGACCTGGGAGGCGGCACGTTCGACATTTCCGTTCTGGAAGTGGGTAGCGGCGTGGTCGAAGTGAAGTCCACCAACGGCGACACCCACTTAGGCGGCGACGACGTGGATCAGCGCATCGTGGACTGGCTGATCGATGAGTTCAAGAAAGAGAACAACATCGACTTGAGCAAGGACCGCATGGCGCTGCAACGGCTGAAGGAAGCGGCGGAGAAGGCCAAGATCGAGCTGTCGCAGATGATGGAGACGGAGATCAACCTGCCGTTCATCACCGCGGGCGCAAGCGGACCAATGCACATGCAGTTGAAGCTGACGCGCACGCGCCTCGAGCAGATGATGAACGACCTGCTCGAGCGCTCCATGAAGCCGGTGAAACTGGCTTTGGAAGACGCCAAACTTTCCCCGAGCGACATCCAGGAAGTAGTCCTGGTCGGTGGCTCGACGCGTATTCCGAAGGTGCAGACCTTGGTGCGTAACTTCTTCAATGGGAAAGAGCCCCACAAGGGCGTGAACCCGGACGAAGTGGTTGCGGTAGGCGCGGCCATTCAGGGCGCGGTGCTGGCGGGCGAGGTGAAGGACATCCTCCTACTCGACGTGACGCCACTCTCGCTGGGCGTGGAGACCCTCGGGGGCGTGATGACCGTGCAAATCCCGCGCAACACAACGATTCCAACGCGCAAGGTGGAAACGTATTCGACGGCGGCAGACAATCAGCCCGGCGTGGAGATCCACGTCCTGCAAGGGGAACGCAAGTTCGCCGTGGACAACCGCTCGCTCGGAAAGTTCAAGCTGGACGGGATTCCACCGGCGCCGCGCGGCGTTCCGCAAATTGAGGTGACCTTTGACATCGACGCTAACGGCATCTTGAACGTAAGCGCGAAGGACAAAGCCACGAACAAGGAGCAGAAGATCACTATCACCGCATCGAGCGGCCTAACCAAGGAAGAAGCCGAGAAGATGCGCACGGAAGCAGAATCGCACTCGGAAGATGATCGCCGCCGGTTTGAGGAAGTCGAGTCCCGGAACCGCCTGGACGGCACGATTTTCCATGCCGAGAAAACGATTCGCGAGAACCGTGAGAAGCTGCCGGAAGCCGACGTCAAGAAAGCCGAAGAAGCCCTGGAAGACGCCAAGAAGGCGATGTCCGAAGGCGGAACGGCGCGGCTGCGCTCGGCCACGGAAAACGTGGAGCGTGCGATGCACAAGATCGCCGAAGAGCTGTACAAGACGTCGCAAGCCAGCGCTGGTCAAGCTGGCGCAGCAAGCGCCGGTGCAGGCGCTGGCGGCTCATCGAGCAGCGGCGGCCAGGAGCAGAAGAAACCGGGCGACGTGATCGACGCCGAGTACGTGGACGTGGACGACAGCAAGAAGCCGAACTAAGGAAATGAACAGTTGGCAGTTGACAGGCCACAGCGGGAAAGAAAGACTCTTGGAGCTGTGTCGGTAGGTTGTCGACTGTAAGTTTTGGGCTCAACAAAGAGGGGCACGGTACATCGTGCCCCTACCAAGAGATTCGCGCCAGACAGGCGCAAGCATGGCGACGACAACCAAACAAGACTATTACGAACTTCTGGGAGTGCCACGCAAGGCCAGCGTGAAGGATATCCGCACGGCGTTTCGCAAGCTGGCGCGCAAATACCACCCCGACCTGAATCCGGGCGACAAGGCTGCGGAAGAAAAATTCAAACAAATCCAGGAAGCCTACGACGTGCTCTCCGACTCGAAGAAGCGGCAGATGTACGACCAGTACGGCTTCTACAGCGAGAATCTGCCGCCGGGAGGTTATCCCGGCGGACACGAAGGCGCAAGCGACCCCGGGGTGAATTTTGATTTTGGCGGATTTGATTTTGGCGGAGGCACGGGCGCAGGAGGTGGAGCGAGCTTTCGTGACCTCTTCAGCCAGTTTTTTGGCGGGCGCGGTGGCGCCGCTGAGCCGGAGCACGAACCGGGCGGCGACCTGGAATACCAGCTGGAGATCGATTTCTGGGACGCCGTGCGCGGCGCGGTGAAGAAACTTTCGATCACGCGGATGGACACCTGCGAGACGTGTCATGGAATGGGCGCAGTGGGCTCACCGCAAACCTGCCCGACGTGCCATGGCACAGGATCAATCCAACAAGCCGCCGGCAAGATGCGGTTCAACGTGCCTTGCAATCGCTGCGGCGGAACCGGCAAGCTGCGGACCGCTTGCCGGACCTGCGGCGGCGAAGGGCGCGTGCGCCGGACGGAAACGATTGACGTACGCATCCCGGCTGGCGTGGCCAACGGCGGGCGCGTGCGCGTTCCCGGAAAAGGAAACACCGGAACCATGGGCGCTCCGGCGGGCGATCTATATTTGCGCGTGGTTGTGCGGCCGCATCCGTTTTTTGAGCGCCGCGGAAACGACCTCTACACCCAGGTGCCGGTAACAGTGGCCGAGGCAACGCTCGGCGCAAAGATTGAAGTGCCGACGATAGACGGACGTGCGCTGGTGCGGATTCCGCCGGGCACGAACAGCGGCAAAACGCTGCGCCTACGGGAAAAGGGCGTGCCGAGTGCGAGGAACGGGGCGCGAGGCGACCAGTACGTGGAGATTCAAGTGGTGGTGCCGCAGCCGACCGACGAGCGCGTGCGAACTTTGATGAAGGACCTGGAGAAAGTCGCTCCGGAAGATCCGCGGAAAGATTTGTTCAGCAAAGCGGGAGTGTAACAGAAGATGCCAGCGCGAGCGAAAAAGAGGGCCAAGGCGGGTTACATGATCAGCTCTGTCGCGGAGCTTTACAAGCTGCATCCGCAGACGCTGCGCTTGTACGAACGGGTCGGGCTGCTGAAGCCGTCGCGGTCGCAGGGAAACACGCGGCTGTACACGGATTCCGATTTGGAGCGGCTCGAAGTGATTCTGACGCTGGCGCGGGACATGGGCGTGAACCTGGCGGGCATCGAAATTATCTTGAACATGCGCGAAAAGATGATTGAGATGGAAAAACAGATGGCGGAGTTCGCGCAAGTGGTACAGCAGGAATTGTCGCGCGTGGCCGCATCCTATGTGCAACAGAAAGCGCCGCGGCATGCCATCGTCAGGATAAAATAGGCGCCGCTAAAGATTCAAACCATTTTCAGCTTACCATTTTCAATTCTCTTGGTGGTTCCTTCCACAGTTTTCCCAGAACGACCGCTTGCCGTAAACAAATTGCAACCGTATGCTGTCCGCATGGCGCTTGAAAATTGCAGGCTTTGCCGAGGAACAGGATGGAAGCTGGTGCCACGCGCCGATGGCGCGGCGAGCAGCGTCGCGGTGGCCTGCGACTGCGGCATGCAAGAACGCGCCGTTCGCGTGATGGAGCGCGCGCGCATTCCCAAGCGCTATGAGCATTGCGATTTTGAGAGTTACAGCACCGAGGTGGCGTCTACGCCGCAGGAGAGACTCTCCTTGCAGCAAGCTAAATTGTCGGCTCAGAGTTTTGTTCGAGATTATCCGGGGTCGTCGGAAAAGGGGCTGCTGCTGATGGGCCCTTCCGGCGTAGGGAAGACGCACCTTGCCGTCGCGGCAGTCAAAGAGCTGATTCAGCGCGGGCACGCAGGATTGTTCTGCGATTACCGCGAACTGCTGAAGGAAATTCAGGCGAGCTACAATCCTGCGAGCGAATCCACAGAGATGCGAATTCTGGAGCCGATTCGCACAGTGGAGATTTTAGTGCTGGATGACCTGGGCGCGAGCAAACCGTCCGATTGGGTACGCGACATCGTGGGGATCGTCTTAAATGCTCGCTATAACGAGAGTCGAACGACCATCATCACCACCAATTATCTCGATAACCCAACTTCAGAAGGCGAAGCAGCACGCCTCCCCGGCGGAAAGCTGGTGCCCCCAACGCGGGAAGATTCGCTGGAGCAGCGGATTGGAGCGCGCATGCGGTCGCGCTTGTATGAGATGTGCCGCACTGTGGAAATATGCGCCCCTGATTTCCGACGAGAAAAAACGCAAGCCGGGCGCGCCCGCGCCTAGTTCCGGCACTAGCCCCGTAGTTTCATTGACATAGGCGCGAGGCGGCGAGTATGCTTTTCAGGTTGCAGCGTTCCCCGTGACGTTCGCAGCATTTCCTGTTTGACCGTGTCCCGGTCAATCACCTTGCACTAGACCCTAGTAGGGATTCCGCAAGGAATTTATGCGACAAAATGTGGGGCCGCAGTGCGGCTGCCACATCGGAAGTATCCTCTGGAGGCCAACAACCATGTTTCCTGACCACGAGAACCCGTCGAACATCGCGGCCGCCGCCGCACCTGCACCAAGCACGAACGAAGCAAGCACTTCCGATCAGATTGCTCCTCCGGTCACCGAACAAGCCGAATCCGCCAATGGAGTGCCGGCAACTCCGGCTCCTGCGCCAGCACCCCAAGCGGCAGCGTCCGCGGAGACGCCGGAAGCTCCTGCTCCAGCAGAAGCGCACGGCGAAACTCCCGCGGTGGATGCCGAAGCCGCAGCGGCAGCCGAAGAGGCGGCCGGCTCCGAAGAGATGAGCAAGCTGATGCAGGAGTATGACGAGAAGCAGGAAGCTGCTGCTTCGCACGAGGTGATCGAGGTCAAGGTCGTCGCGTACACCGAACACGGCGTCGTAGTGGACCTCGGCGGAAAAACGGAAGGGTTGATTCCCGCAGCCGAATTCGCAGAGACGGAGATTCCACGGCCGGACCCGAACGCCACCATTGAAGTGCAGCGCTCGGGCGAGCACAAAGACGGTTACGAGATTGTTTCTTACCAGAAGGTGCTGCGCCGCAGGACCTGGGAAAAGATTGAAGCGACCTTCAAGACCAAAGAAACCATCACCGGGAAAGTAGTGGATCGCATCAAGGGCGGTCTGGTGGTGGACATTGGCGTGCGCGCGTTCCTGCCCGGCTCGCAGTACGACCTGCGTCCCACGCAAAACCTGGATGAATTGCTTGGCACGGAAGTGCAAGTGCGCGTCACCAAGCTGAACCGCCGGCGCGGCAACGTGGTGGTGAGCCGGCGCGCGCTGCTCGAAGAAGAGCTGCACGCCAAGCGCGCGGCGCTGATGGAAACGCTGAACGAAGGCCAGATCGTTCACGGGCATGTGAAAAACGTGACCGATTACGGCGCGTTTGTGGACCTGGGAGGAATCGATGGCCTGCTGCACTTGACGGACTTGAGCTGGGGCCGCGTGAAGCATCCTTCGGACGTGGTCAAGCCAGAGCAAGAGCTCGACGTAATCATTTTGAAGTTCGACAAGGAAAAGCAGCGAATTTCTCTCGGCCTGAAGCAATTGACCCCGGATCCCTGGGTGAACGCGGCGGAGAAGTATCCTGCAGGCGGCAAGGTCCAGGGGAAAATCGTGGGGCTCGTGGATTACGGCGCGTTCGTGGAACTCGAACAGGGCATCGAGGGCCTGGTGCATGTTTCGGAAATGAGCTGGAACAAGAAAGTTTCGCACCCGTCGAAGATTGCCAAGGTGGGCGACGTCGTTGACGTGGTGGTGCTGGACATCAAGCCGAGCGACCGGCGTGTCTCGCTGGGAATGAAGCAAGCGCAACCTGATCCGTGGCTGCTGACCGCGCAGAAATATCCTGTGGGAACCGTCATCACCGGGAAGGTTCGCAATATCGCCGAATTTGGCGCATTCGTGGAAATCGAGGATGGCTTTGACGGGCTCGTGCACGTTGGCGACGTGAGCTGGACCGGCCGCGTAAAGAACCCGCACGAAGTTTTCAAGAAGGGGGAGCCAGTCACCGCGAAAGTTTTGAAGATTGACGCGGAGAACCGCCGGGTGTCCCTGGGCATCAAGCAAGTCAACGACATCTGGGGCGATTGGTTCAAGCAGCACAGAGTCGGGCAAATCGTGAAGGGCAAGGTTTCGCGCATCGCCACGTTCGGAGCGTTCGTGGAATTGGGCGAAAACATTGAAGCGCTCTGCCACAACACGGAAATCGAAGACCGCCGGCGGCGGGATGAAGGCATGGGCGGCTACCGCCCTACCACCGGCCCGTTGAAGAGCGCCGGACCGCTCGAACCGGGCAAGGAATACGATTTCAAGATCATCAAAATCAGCCCGGAGACGCGAAGGATCGGCTTGAGCTATCGCGCTGCGGTGAAGCAAATCGAGCGCAAGGAAATCGAACAGTATCGGTCGACGTCGAAGTCCTCGTCGACGGCGACGATTGGAGATGCGCTGAAGTCCAAGCTTTCGGCGCGTTAGATTATGAGAGCCTGACCCGGGGGCACGGCCTTCATAATTTCATTTACCTGCGGGTCATTTTAGTGATAGGAAGGGGGGCAATCCGGCGGTACGCCAGCCCCCTGTAAACCCATACGCTTGACTGAGCTCGGGCAAAGTGGAGCGGTGGGAGCTTAGGCGGTCCCCTCGAGGACTGCGCGACGAGGCATAGCGAAGATGACCAAGCAACCGACATCGACACTCACAAAGGCTGACCTGATCGAAGAAGTTCTGAACGTGACCGAACTTCCTCGCAAGGAATCCGAAACGATTGTCGAAACCATATTCGACAGCATCATCGGCGCTTTGCAGAAGGGCGAAAAGATCGAGATTCGCGGCTTTGGCAGCTTCCGCACCCGCGAACGCCGGGGACGTGTGGGCCGCAATCCAAAGACCGGGGAAAAAGTTGAAGTGCCCGCGAAGAAGATTCCCTATTTCAAGCCCAGCAAAGAATTGAAAGATTTTGTGAATAACGCCGCCACCCACACTGCCGCCGGTGACTCGCAGGGCGGTTAGCCCGCGCTCAGGCCTTCCTGTTCGCTTCCCTTCCCCAAAAACGTTTGGTTTCCGATTCTGTCACTGGCGAATTGGTGTGCCTCCGGCGCGCCTTTTCTAGGTTATCCTGTGCGCGCAGTTTTGTGAGCAAAAGGAAACGTCGCGATGGACTATCTGTGGACTCCCTGGCGTTACCAGTACATGGCGCAAGCGGCGAGTGGGCAGCGGCCCGAATGCATTTTTTGCGATGCCCTGGCGAAAAAGAAAGATTCGGAAACACTGATCGTTCATCGGGGCGCGAAAGCGTTCGTGATTCTCAACCGATTTCCCTACACTTCGGGGCACGTCATGATTGTGCCGTACGCGCATGTGGCGGAATTGAAGCTTTGCGATGCTGAAACGTTGTGCGAGATCATGCAGCTCGCGCAGCGGGTCGAAACTGTTTTTCGAACGGACTACAAGCCGGATGGCATGAACCTGGGAATGAATCTGGGCCGTGCGGCAGGAGCTGGAGTCGCCGGGCACCTGCACCTGCACATGCTGCCGCGGTGGATCGGCGATTCGAATTTTATGACCGTGACCGGCGAAACACGCGTGCACCCGGAAGATTTGCAGACCACCTACGAGCGTCTTTCCAAGGCGCTCGCCTGATGGGGCGAAGCGCCACTTGTTTCGCGGAGCGAGACACGCCGAGATAAAATATGAGGCTCGATATTTTTTTGCCAAAGCAAGGGAACGACCGTGGACCTTGAGCTGACCGAAGAACAACAGCTGCTGCAAAAAAGCGTGCGGGAATTTGCGGAATCCGAAGTGCGCCCGCTGGCCAAGGAGCATGACGAGAGCGGACACTTTCCGCGGGGCTTGTTCAAGAAAGCGGCAGAACTCGGCTTAACCGCAGTAGCGTTTCCAGAGAACGAAGGCGGAGCGGGCTTCGATCACGTCGCCTATACCATCGTGATTGAAGAGATTTCGCGCTGCTGCGCATCGACAGGCGTGATCCTCTCGGTGCAGAATTCTCTCTACTGCGATCCGATTCATCGCTACGGCACGGAAGAGCAGAAGAAGAGATTCCTGCTTCCCTATACGTGTGGTGAAAAAATCGGCTGCTACGCACTGACCGAGCCGCAAGCTGGTTCAAACGCCGCAGCGCTGCAAACCAAGGCGGTGAAAAAGGGTGACAACTACGTTCTCAACGGAACGAAAGCGTGGATCACCAACGGCGGGGCGGCGGACGCGGCGATTGTGTATGTGAACACGGAGCCAGCCAAGGGCGAAAAAGGAATCACCGCACTGGTGGTGGAAAAGGGCACGCCGGGGTTCAAAGTCGGAAAAGAAGAAAAGAAGCTGGGCATCAACGCCACCGCGTGTAGCGAGTTGGTCTTTACCGATTGCGCGGTGCCAGTGGCCAATCGCATAGGCAACGAAGGCGAAGGCTATAGAGTGGCGCTTTCGACGCTGGATGGCGGGCGCATCGGCATTGCCGCGCAAGCCACGGGCATCGCCCAGGGAGCGTTCGAGGCCGCGCTGAAGTATTCGCAAGAGCGCCATGCGTTTGGGCATCCAATTTCGCAATTTCAAGCGATTCAATTCATGCTCGCCGATATGAGCACGGAAATTGACGCGGCGCGCTTGCTGAACCGCAAAGCCGCGTGGAAGCAGGATAACGGCGCGCGCTTCAGCATGGACGCGGCGATCGCAAAATTATTCGCTAGCGAAATGGCCACGCGCGTCACCCACAAGGCCATTCAGATTCACGGCGGCAACGGGTACAGCCGCGAATATCCCGTCGAGCGCAACTACCGCGACGCGCGCATCACTGAAATCTACGAAGGCACCAGCGAAATCCAGCGCCTGGTCATCTCTTCCTGGGTATTAAAGTCCTGAAGCTGCCCCATTTTGATAATGCTCAGTCTAAGCCACTGACAAGATTGCTAAGGCACTTACATTCTTACTACCAGGCGGGAGGGACTTCCAGCATCCAGGCGTTCGATCCGCCGGTGGATTCCCAGATGGCCAGGTGTTTTCCGTCCTGCGATGGAATAGCCCAGCCAACGTATGGCTTGTTTTCCTGAAGCACCGACCTCGCGCGGCCATTAAGATCAATGTTAATGAGCGAGCGCATCTCTCCGTGAAGCATGGCGCTGGCCCAGAAACTTTTTCCGTTGGCGGCCCAGTCGATGGTGGCGATTCCCGCCCAGTCTTTCACTTTGAGGACGCGCTCGGCGCCGCCCCGCGTGGGGATGAGTCGGATTTCGGCTTTGGTGGGGGCGCGCATTTTCTTGGCCAGCGCCAGCGTCTTGCCGTTCGGCGACAGGGTCCAGTTGTAGTATTGCCACTCCGGTTCCTTAATCTGCAACAGCTCTTTCTTCGCGCCGCTCTTGGCGTCGAATTCTTCGAAGACCAGCGCATCTTTCGTGTACTTGCTGTAGAGGCACTCGTGCGAAGGCAAGCGCGCACACTGGAAATTGTTGATGCCCGAATCCTCCAGCAGAAGTTGCGCGGTTCCGCCATCCAGCGGAATGTGCATCAGGCGCACGCTTCGAGATTGGAATTCGCCTTCCGGCTGCGTGTTCGGGGCGCTATGGCCGGCAACGTTCGAGTTCTGGCTCGAGGGCACGCTGCTCGATGCGTCCGCCACGTTCCGGCCGGTTTCGGTCAAATAGAGAATCACGGTGCGCTCCGGATTGAGCCGCAAAAGGTTTGGCGTTCCCTGAACGCCCGAGATGAGGTCCGGAGTAGCCGCGCCGATTTGCTGCCGAAAGATATGAAACGTGCCTTCGCGTTCTGAGACGAACAGAACCGACTTGCCGTCGGGCGTCCATTCAAACGGGCGGCTTTGCCATTCGTCGAGAGTGAGGCGCTGCAGCTTGCCGATGTCGCGCGTTTTGGCATCCACGTCCGCGACGTAAACGGCCGGAGCGATGTTTGTGCGGATGAAGACCGCGTGCTTTCCGTCGGCGGACATATTGATGACCGGCTTCCAGTCTGGTCCGCTGGTCAGGCGCACCGGGGCTCCCCAGCGCCATCCCGGACGCGTATCCACCTTCAGCGACCACACATTGGATTCGCCTTGGTTGGGAGGCTCTTCCGCACGCGAGAAGAGAATGCGGTTGTCCCGCGTCCATACTAGCCCGTATTGCAAACGATAGTCGGAAAGGATCAAATCCGTTTTGCCGATGGCCGGTTCGTACATTTCGATTCGCACGTCCTCGGTGCTGTATCCTGGCCAATAGACGTCTTTCAGATAAGCAAACCTCTGGCTGTCGGGTGACCAGGCGGGCGGGCCAACAACAAATCCCAGGAGGCTAACGGCCATATGCGGCTCCCCGCCGTCGGTGCTCGCCAGCCAAATTTCGGAGTGATTGAACTTGTCGCCGCGTAGGAAGGCCATCTGCTTGCCGTCGGGCGAGACGCTTGCGGCTTCCGCTCCCGCGACCAATTTCCGGGGAGCGCCACCCAACACGGGAATGTTCCACAAGCTCGAGTGCTCTTCGCTGTCACCCACAGCTTCGGCCAGCAAGTGGCTTCCGTCAGGAAACCAGCTCAAGTGATGCACGCGAAATCCTTGGGGGAGGGACAACGCGTGGGATTCATCCGTCGCGATCTCCCGCAAGAAGGTGCCTCGTGGATCGATGTAAGCGAGATAACGACCGTCGGGAGAAATCGCCCCGAAATAGACAGGCACGTCCGGAGAATTGGCGGTTAATCTGATTTCCTTGGGAAGAACTGGCTGAAGGGCGCGGGATGCGCGCATTCCAATATGCAGGCCAAAACCAACCGCCACGATGATGATCAGGAGGCCGGCGGCCACCAACCGCCAACCCGGTTTGTCTTTGCTTTTGACAGGAGGGGCTTCCGCTGCAGCGGTTTCCACAGACGCGAGAAAGCGGTATCCGCGCCGGGCAAGCGTTTCCACAAAGCGGGGATTGTCGGCCGAGTCGCCCAGGGTATCGCGCAGCCGCTTGACCGCGGCGTTGAGGCCGTGGTCGAAATCCACAAAAGTGTCGGAGGACCACAAGCGGGCGTGCAGGTCTTCCCGGGTAACCACTTCGCCGGGACGCTCCAGAAGCATGGCCAGAACCTGAAAGGGCTGGTCTTGGAGGCGAACCTTGAAGCCGTTGCGCCGGAGAACGCCCGCGCGAAGGTCTACCTCAAAGATTCCAAAGCGTATAACCCCGCGGCTTTCCCCGTTGCCTGGCATCATTGCCCTTCCCTGGCTGGATCCTTTAGGTAATAACGGTTCCATTCGATAGAAAGTTTCCGAAGTTTCCCCGCAATTCCTGGCGCTATCTATTTGACGCGCGAAGGCTTATCTGGTCATCCGCAAATGAGATGCGCGCCTCCCCCGCGGCATTGAGGTACCTGCCCAACTGAACCATTTTCGGCGCCACCGAGAGGTGCGCGCCATGAATATAAGGACGTTTTGCAAGTGGGTTCCGTTTGTTGTGGTTTTGATGCTTATCAGCACAAACGGCTGGAGCAAATCAACCCGCAGGGGCGGTACCCAAGAAGGGGCGCAGGTGACCATTTCGGTGTATAACGACGCGGGGGTACCGGTGGATGTCCTGAGGCAGGGAGAAGAGGAGGCGTCTCGAGTTTTTCGGCAAGCGGGAATTGCGGTGCAGTGGCTGAACTGCATATTGCCCGCGGTGAGTGAAGAAGCGTCCAGGGCGTGCCGGGAAGCCGTTTTTCCAGAACATCTGCATTTGCGGATCGTTCGCAAGTCGCTCGGCCTGAAAGGAGAAACGATGGGGATTTCCTTTCAAACCGACGACGGGAGAGGATGCTACGCGGACCTGTTCTACGAGCCAATGGAGGAACTGCAGAGGAGCGATGGCACGGATGTTGCGAGTCTGTTGGGATACGTGGCCGCGCACGAGATAGGACATCTTCTGTTGGGCACGAACTCCCACGCGGTAGCCGGAATCATGCACGCGCACTGGACTGCTGGAGAACTTACAAGTACGAAACTGGGAGAGATGGTTTTCCTCGCCAAAGAGTCTCGTCAGATGAAAGAAAGGTTGATAACCGCAGCTCAGATTTCCAAAGAAGGGTCACCAGTTGCCGGTGTGCGTGTAGGAAAGTAAGAAACGCCACGTGCTGGGCGAGAAGTCGCTTGCTCGGGGGAGGCCTGTACGGAGGGGCGGTAATGAATTGGCCGCAGGGACGGCGCGGGGTGAAAAACAGTCATCTAAGCTTAGGGGATGCGAAAGCTAATCCTTTTCGCGCTGTGGTTATGTGCGGCGGTTTCGCTGGGACCTGTGTCTTTAGCGGTCGCGGATCAAGCACAAACCTCGGGGCAGCAGACAGCGACGCGGGAAACGCCACACACAGGGAAGCAGGCGTCCGGGCAAAAAGCCCAAGCGACGCAGCCACCAGCAATTCCGGCAGGCTTTCGTCCACTTAGTCTGAATGAGGGGCGCGCGATTGTCCAGGATATGGCCTGGGCGGACGACGAAGAGGGGCTCGCTCCAGATTGTTCCCACCTCGTGCACACTTTGTACGAGCAAGCAGGGCACCCATACCCGTACGCGAGTTCGCTGGATCTTTACCGCGGGACAGGGCAATTCATCCGTGTGCGCACGCCGCAGCCAGGTGACCTGATCGTGTGGCGCGGGCACGTGGGTATACGCGCGCTTTTACCGGTATTTGACGAAGAGCCCGTTAAAAGGAGGCGGCGCGGCGAGCGAGGCGGCGAACCGGCCGCTGCAGCCGAAAGAGCAGGGAGTAATCGGCACGGAGAATCGGCCCAGCCTTCAGACGATGAAGGGAACGCCCGCACCTACAGGAAAGGCGGCAGGGAAAGCGCGAGGCGACGGCGCTTCCAGCCAGGCGCACAATGAAGTTGTGGCAGCGACCGTGACTCGCTCGGAGAATTCCTCTCCTACGGCCCCCTTGCAAATTCCGCTGCGAACCGGAGGGCATACGCCAAAAGCTGCGGACGTGACGGCAGCATTAGAGGCGGCAAATCTTGAGGCCGGAGAGGTTCTACGCGCGGGGAACCTGGAACGGCTCGGGCGACCGATAGTGGTCTACCGCCAATTACTGGTGAGCGGTGTGGAGCTCAAGGGAAAACGCGGCACCGCTCAGATCCAAGTGGAAATAGTCGCGGTAGTAACCGCGGAGCGCACGGAGTCGCAGCTGGGCTGGGAAGATCATCAGATGGAACTGCATCACACGAAACAGGGTTGGGTAATGACGCAGGGAAACGAGATTGCCTACGTGCCTCGGGACGGAGCGCTGCGCGTTCTAGCAGCGAGACTGGCTGCATTGACGCAAAGCACGGATCGCAGCACGGAGAAAGACCGCGAGCAAGCCTCCATCATCCGGTTCCTGAATTTGCTGGTTGAGTAGGATAGGATTTTCCACACCGAACCGAATCGCTTCAAATTCTGCAAACAAACACCATCGAAGATGCCGGGCCGAATCCCGATGCTACATAGAAACCCTGGTCATTAGGACTAAGGCGCGGAGAATTGGGCGCGGCAGACGGGATCAGACTGGCATTCGCCGCCGAGAGCATCAAACGGGCGAAGATATTGGCTCGGCGCGAAATCGAAATAGGCAGGTGGCACCGGCAAAATGCCGATGGGCGTGGGGAAAATATTGAGGCCGGGACCGAGAGCGGAAGCCACGGAGTTCAGGGAGCTAGCATCGAGCGGGCCCCACGCCCCGGTGCTCAAGCGACTGAGCAGAGCGTGCACAGCCGCGGCGGTTTCGGCGGGAGTGAAAGCGCAATGGCCCGCGCGATGCACAAAGGTCTGACGCAATAAAGCGGAGTTTCCTGCTTTACTGACTACGTTGTTGTAGGCGGATTCGTTTTGCACCAAAACGAGTCCGTCGCCCTTGGTGTGCATGGTGAGAACGGGGATGTTAATTTGCCCGTCGAAGATAATATTCGTTTCGAGATAGTGAAGGGCTTCAGGGTCGGCGCTGATTCGAACTGTGTCTTGGAGAGCCTGCAGGTCGGCGTTCAGATCCAAGCCGGCTTGCTGATAGAGGGCGGCGACTTCAGCGCGATCGATGGAGCGAGCCAAAAGAGAACGGTAGTTGACGCCGGTGTTCGAGGACGGGTTGCCGCGGGCACGTAATTCGAGTTCAGCGCGAGCAGCGAAAACAAACGGAAGATCGATCGTTTGAGCCCAGACGAACTGGTTGAGCTCCTGAATCGCAAAATCCGTGTGCGCGGGCTCGGGGGAAGTGGGGATGAGCCAGCCGGGCCCATCGGCGAGAGCGGCCACGAGAGCGAGCCGCGCGCGGCCCTGCTGCGTGGTTTGCGCGATGGTGAGCATCTGCTCGGAAAGGAGCAGATTGCCGATGGGGTCGGCGATGTCAACGACCTGCAAGCCGCTGCCGGGCGCAAGCAGAGTTTTGAACGTGAAGCCAAAATCGAGCGCGGTGTTCCAGGCGGCAACGCCGCCTGAGAGGACGCCGCACATGGGAAGGGCGGCGTCAAAGCGATCGGGATATCGCTCGATGAGGCCGGCGGTGACCATGCCGCCGAGAGAATGGCCCCACGCGATGGTGCCTTTTGGCGTGCCAACCAACTGGTTGAAAAGATCGAGCACCGCGATTTGATCGGGGAGAGCTTCTTGAATGGCCCAGCCTGTAGCGGCGTAGGACGACCCGGCGAGCGCAAAACCGCTCGACAGCATGTACAACCGTGTAACCGGGTCTCCTACGTCTTTTGCGGGATTGGGGCTGCCTGGGGTCACAAAACCGTGGCTATAAAGAAAAAGCGTGCCGTTCCAGTTCGCTGGAACTTCGATAAGATAACTGGCGCCGTCCGGCAGCGCACCCGTGTGCTTCGTGAGGCCTAACTGCGCGGAGGCGGTTTGCGAAGATGCCAAAAAAAGAAATGCAAACGCTGTCAGAGAAAAAAAGTGCTTGATCGGGGACGACATAACGACTTTCCTTCACGCTTTGAGACGGGAGGGTGACTGAAAGCTTGATTGGCAGGGTTGAAAATACTCTACGCCGAATTGACGCAGGGCGCAAGTAGACACTCTCAAGTATCCGGCGGTCCGGGCCTAGTAGTTAAGAGGAAGCGGCAACGCGGTACATGGTGATGCCACTGAGGAGTTTGGGGTAAAAGTCAGTGGACTTCTGGGGAAGGACTTCGCCAGCGGTAGCGATTTTCACGACCTGCTCGACGCCGCAGGCATTCAGAAGGAACGAAATTTGCGCGCGTCCGGAGTCGACGGCATCAAGTGCCGCGGCAGCTTCGCGCTCGTAGGTGAGATGAGCCTCGGCGGTCACGGCTTGGGGAGTGATGCCGAGAGCGGGCTCGAGGATTCCTTCGTGAAGCAAGACGACGTCGAGTTCACGCTGGAGCGGTGAAACATTGGGGAGAAGTTGGGCCAAGTTCACTCCTTCACGCAAGGTGAGTACGTAAAAGGCACGCTTTTCCGGATCTGCGGGATAGACGCCGATAGCACGCCGCGCGCGGGCACTCACGAGGCAAGTGAGAAATTTCTTGCGCGTTTCGGTTTTCTTTGCGTCAGTCGAAAAAGGGAATTCTTCGGCGGCGAACCAGGGTTCAAGATGGCGGCGCGCGGCAGGCCAGGAAAAATCGTGGAGGTAAGCGGCGACGCGGTGAGTGGGCAGAATGGTGAGGCCTTCGCTGCGCGTATTGATGAAAGTCATCATCACGCGTTCGAATGGCGCGTCGGGGTCGATCTTTCCGGCGCGCGCGCGGCACTCGTTGCGGTAGGCGAGCGCGGTTTCGTAGCGGTGATGGCCATCGGCGATAACGAGTTTCTCGTCCGCCATTGTCTTCTGAATGGCGGCGACGCGCTGGGGACGAGAGATGATCCACAGCCGGTGGATGCCGCCGTATTCGTCGCAAAGCTCGGTTTCCGGGGCGGTTGTTTCGGCTTCCGCGAGAAGTTCATCTACCCGCCGCTGAGGATCGGAATAGAGCATGAAAAGCTGGCCGGTATGCGTTTGGGTGTGGCGAAGGAGTTCGAGGCGGTCGGCCTTCGGGCCGGAAAGGGTTTGTTCGTGGCGAAAGACGACGTCGGCCGAATATTCCTCGAGTTGGCCGGCGCCGATAAAGCCGCGGCGGGTGCGGCGCTCTTCGCTGCCCGGCACGGTGTATTCCTGGGAGTAAGCGTAAAACGAGGGCGCAGGATCTTGCTGCAAAGTCCCGTTGCCGATCCAGTCGGCGAGAGCAGCAGTGGCACGGGTGTAGACATTGTTCTGCGGCGTATCTCCTGGATGGTTGCGGCCCTTTTCGACGGCGATGAGGTTGTGCGGATCGGCGGCGTAATATTTTTCCTGCATGGAGGTAGAAATTTTGTCGTAGGGCTGGGTGAGTACGCGTTCGAACGGAACGCGGGCGGGGTTGTAACGAAAGGCGCGAAAGGGAAAAACCTGAGCCATGGGGTCTCCAGAACGTGAAATACAGACCGCGAAGCCTTCCAGTTTACGCGAAGAGCCGGGAAAAACCGAAAACAGCACCGCCAGAATTCGATCAACAAAGCATGGAAGTTTAGTGAATGGGGAGCGCGGACGTACTAAAATAAATCGTTTATGAAGACTCCCGATTTATCTTCTGTGCGTGCGCTGATTTTCGATTTGGATGGCACGCTGATTGATTCGAAGCGAGACCTCATCCGCTCGGTCAACGCGATGCTGGTGGAGATGGGGTGCGAGACCCTGCATGAGGACACTATCTCGGGGTACATCGGGCATGGGGCACCGAAACTTGTCGGGCGGGCGCTGGGAAATGGAACCACGGAAGAAGAGCGCGAGCAGGCGCTGAAATTTTTCCTCGCGCACTACGAAGAGCACAAGCTGGATTCCACATGCGCGTATCCCGGGGTTGCGGATGCGCTGGAAGAATTGCGGGACCTTCCCATGGCAGTGCTGACCAACAAGCCAGTGCGCGTGAGCAAGAGGATTCTGGAGGGATTGGAGTTATCAAGATACTTCCGCGCGGTGTATGGTGGGAATAGTTTTGAAACAAAAAAGCCGGACCCCCTGGGCGCGAAGAAAATTCTTGAGGAACTCGGCGCGGCTGCCGGAGAAGCGATGATAGTGGGCGACTCCGAAGTGGACATACAAACCGCGCGAAACGCCGGGACGCTGGCGGCCGCAGTGAATTATGGCTTCGGCACGCACGACCGCGCGGCCTATCCCGCGGATCTTTATATCGACCGCTTGACAGACCTAGCGACGGCGCTTCGTCCTGCGAAGCCATGATGCGTGCGGCTAGTTCCCAGTTGCGGCCATATTTGTTGAATCCCCTGTGGCGCCCAAGACGAATACGGTTTGGTCGTCTGTGAGCACGAGCAACCGCTTGCCGTCCTCAGAAAAAGTGTAGGCGGAAACATGATTGTCGAATGAAAGATCGCTTGCCTGTTTTAACATGCGTAGATCATAGACGAGGAGATGTCCTCTGCCGTTCGCGAGGCATAGCCATTGGCCCTTTGTGGAAATCTGCGGGTTGTAACCGAACCACCTAGCCTTGCGTTCTCCAGTGGAAATGGAATAGAGAAGGACGCGGTTAAGGTTGTCGGTGACGACGAGCCAGTCTCCGGCGGCCTCCTGGTGTTCCGGACGGAAGGAGAATTTTCCGGTGCGCACGACCGCACCACCGGCGGCGGCGCCGTTATGGGCGTCCAATACTTCAAGAAAGTAGTCGGTATCACGCGGGTTCTCCCTGCTCCAAAGCGCCTGAAGCTTTGCGTCACGCCCGAGCTCATCCCGTAAACCGTCAGCCTTGGCATTCCAGAAAAAAACAAGTTTTCCACTCGAGGCGGATCCTGAAATCCAGGGCGCCTGTTTGGGAAAGGCGCGGGACCAAAGAGGCTTCAAATTAACAATTTCCATGGCTTCCAATTCCAGGTTATGCCGCAGGTAGCGATTCTTGTCGTTATGCTTGGTGCGCAAAACCATATCGCCGAAAAAGGCCAGGTCGTCGTCTTTTTCGACGTCCCGCGACTTGGATTGTTTGGTGACAGGACTCAGAACCACCATCTCGCGGCTGGACTTTTCAAATCCGGGAAAATCAAGGTAGAAAAGGGAATTGGGGGCAGCGTAGACACTCTGAAAGCTTCGAAGAAAAAACGGCCGCTCTCCAGTATCGAGACCCCATAGGCCTCCACGCGTGCGGCTGGACATGGCCAGCCACTTCAAATCTGACGATGCTGTGAATGAACGCAAATTGCCCAGCTTCCCGACGGGAAGTTGGAGCACGTTGGTAACCTTTGTGTCTTCGACCTTGTACAAACCGATCTCGCCATTCAAACGCTCGCTGGCTGACACGTTGCCCCATACATCGGTCGCCGACATGCGATTGGTGAATACGTATTTCTTTTGGTCCAAATCGAAAGCCCCAACCGGGACGTCCTTGAGCGGCCGCTCCAGAATGTACCTTGGATTCGTAGCAGCAACCAGCGTGCTGCCGCCCAGCGGAACGCGGTCAAGTACTTTACCGGACGGAAATTCAACCAGTGGAGACTTGTCGGGCTTGGACATATCGACGCCTACGATGCGGTCCGAGCCGATGAAGGTGAATGCGTATTCCATAGCCGTGTGAACAGACCCGGGAACATTGATCTTCTTTTCCGTCGTCAAATCAATGACCACTTCTTCCTTAGTGCGAGAAGAAGCTGCGAAATAGCGGGCATCCGGCGAGAAGCGGAGGGTGGCAACATCGTGATGAGTTATCAGAAAGAGGAACTTGTAAAAGGCACCGAACATGTTGAAGCCGGGATCAAGGTCAAAAAATTTGTCCTTCTTGAAGACGGATTCTCCCGAAGCTACGTTGTAGAGCGTAAGGTCCAAGTCTTCTCCTAAACAGGCAAGATACCTGGCGTCCGGTGAAAGAGCAGTCTGGCGACATCCGTGCAAGGCCGGGATGTCCGTGACGCTGGTTTGCTCCTGATGATCGATATCCCAGGTTTCCACCCGGAGACCTGAACTGAAGAAAACGATCTGGCGCGAATCCGGAGAGAATTGCGCGGACTCAGCGTCTACTGCACCGATGCGAAATACAAACTTCAGGGGATCACGAGTAAGCACGTAAATGCCACCTTCGTCCTGCGCCAGAAGATATTTACCGTCCGGACTAAATCGAAAATTCTCAATGTCGCCGCGCAGCGGGTCAGCCAGCTTCTTGCGCGAGAGCACGCCAGAGAGATGCTCTGCGTGGCCGATGCCCTGATAATGAAGCACCGCCGCCTGCCACTGATGGAACTCGTCGAGACTTGGGCGGGGGTTCTGTTCGATGCAACTGGCCGGCAGATTAGCCACGTCCTTCAAGGCTTCCCGCAGCCTTTTGGAATTGGGGGGAGTGGCTCCGAAAAGGTCGGTGAACCAATTACCGGTCTTGCCTTTCGTCTCCATCAGGCGATCCATGAAATCGGGAAAGCTCAGTGGCGAATAACCGGCGCGGGCCACCGCCTGTACGCCGAGCTGGTCCGCAACCTTCTGGTTCTTTTCTTCTTCACCGGAAGGCGAAGTGTGTATCCTCTTCAAGCGCACACTCTCCATAAACTGGTTGTATAGTCCGAAGAGGTCTTCATCGGCGGACAAGCTCCGGATTCCAAGGACGTCGCGGAATGCGCGTGACATGTCTAATGCTTGCTGGCGCGCGGCCAGGTGGCCCAGTTCGTGGCCGAGCACACCGGCCAATTCGTCCTCATTGTGCAGGTAAGCGACCATTTTGCGTGAAAGATAGACCCGTCCTCCGGGCATGCTGAAAGCTTGGATTTCGGGCTGGTCATACAAGAGGAACTCATAATGCAAGCCCGTGTCTGGAAGATGCTGGCGCACCCGCGCTCCGACGCGCTTGAGATAGCCAGTGACTTGCCCTTCTTCGATGACGCGGAACCGGCTCTCCATGTGCTGGCGCACGATTTCGCCAAGTTCCTGTTCCTGTTGAGGAGAAAAAAGGAGTTTGGAAGAGTCAATAGGTGGAGCTTGGAGAGGGGGACAGCTTTGGCCGCAGACCGTTAAAGGAAGAACAAACAGAGAGGCGATGCCAAGCGAGAAGCGCATGCCGTGACCCCGGTTGAGATGACGGTGAGATTAGCACTCGTTCAGGACACCGGCAACCAGATTGGGATGCTCCTAACTGTCGAGCACGCTCCAAGAGAAGCAGGCTTGCCAATCCGCGCGCCAGTTGGCAGACTCAGCGCGTGGTTATAGGCCTCTTCCCAGAATTGGATGCACCCGGGGGGGTTCAGCGTGTGGGACGCCATTTGGCGGCGGTACTCACCGAATTTGCCTCCAGCCGCGGGTGGGACTGCCGTCTGCTCAGCCTGAATGACTCCCCAGAACTGCACCGCATCGCAGTTGGCGGGCGGGAATTTGTGTTTACCGGCTGCGAGAAGGCCAAAGGGCGCTTCGCGGTGACGGCGCTGCGGACGGCGAAGCGCGACGCCCACCTGGTGCTGGCCGGGCATCCGAATCTTGCTCTCGTGGTGCAAGCGATGCGCCTGGTGGCGCCCAAGATGAAATGCATTGTCTGCACCCATGGCGTAGAGGTATGGGAACCGTTGGGACGGCTGCGCCGGAGCGCCCTGCGCCGGGCAAATCTCGTGTTGGCGCCGAGCCGGGACACGGCAGAGCAGGTAGCCACCCAACAAGAGGTCGCCCGCGAGCGCATTCGCGTGCTGCCCTGGGCGCTTGACCCGCAATTCGAAGCGTTGATCGCGGCAAATGCGGCTGCGACCCCGCCGAAGAACTTTCCAAGTGGGCGAGTCATCCTCACGACGGGGCGCTGGGTGGCGGCCGAGCGCTACAAAGGCATGGACACGCTGATTACGGCGCTGCCGCGGCTCTTGACGACGTGGCCGGAGTTGCAGTTGGTCCTCGCTGGATCGGGCGATGACCGCGCCTGGCTTGAGGACTTTGCGGAAAAGAATGGCGTGGAGCGCCACGTGCATTTTCTCAGCGAGCTGAGTAACTCGGACTTGGCGGCGTGCTATGCGGCATGTGAAATCTTTGCCCTGCCCAGCCGCGGGGAAGGATTTGGGCTGGTGTATCTGGAGGCCATGGCCTGTGGCAAGCCGGTGATCGGGGGGACGCACGGGGGAGCACCGGAGCTTATTCAGGATGGCGTCACCGGGTACCTGGTGCCGCACGGGGATCCCATTCAACTGGCGACGGCCCTTCAAACGCTTCTGGCGGACCCGCAACACGCTAGAGAGATGGGTGCGCGCGGGCGGCAAACCGTGGACCACGAATACCGCTTCCAGAATTTTGCGAAAGCCCTGAAAAAAATCCTGCGCGATCAATGCGAATCCTGAACGTTACGGAGACCTACGCGCCATTTCTGGAATTTGGAGGGCCGCCGGTGAAAGTCCGCGCCCTCGCGGAGGGCATCGCGCGGAAAGGGCACCAAGTGACGGTGCTGACCGCGGATTGGGGACTGGAGAAGCGCGAGGCGACGCAGCAAGAAGAAAAAGCACGGGAGAGGTCGCCCTTTGGCTGGCGGCGCAGGCAAAACGACGTCGAGGCCATTTATCTGTCGACCTGGCTGCATTACCGGCAGGTGAGCTGGAACCCAGCGGTAAAGCGATATTGCAGGGCGAGGCTGGCAAACTTTGACATTGCGCACATTTTTGGATTGTACGATTTGCTCGCGCCCGCAGTGGCCTCGGCCTGCCGGAAACGCGCGATTCCCTATGTGGTCGAACCGATCGGGATGTTCATCCCCATCGTGCGGAACCTGTGGCTAAAACAGATGTATCACCGCGTATGGGGAAGACGGATGCTCCAGGGAGCGGCCGCTGTAGTGGCGACCTCAGAGCAAGAAATCGAAGAACTCGCAGCGGGAGGGATTCCCCGGGCGAAGATCGTCATGCGCCGAAATGGAGTTGAGGCGCCGGAATCGTGGCCGGAGCCAGGGGCCTTTCGAAAGAAATTTGGAATTCCAGGGGAAGTCCACGTGGTGCTCTTCTTGGGGCGGCTGTCGGCAAAAAAGAGCCCCGATTTGCTGTTGCAGGCTTTTGCCGAAGTGAAAAAGCGATTTGAGGGAATGCCGCTTCGATTGGTGTTCGCCGGACCTGACGAGGGTGGCGTGAAAACGCAACTGGAGCAGATTGCGGCTCAACTGGATGCCGGAGCAGACGTTCAGTTCTGTGGCCCGGTATTCGGCCCGGACAAGTGGGCGGCCTACCGGGACGCCGATGTTTTTGTGCTCCCTTCTCAGAATGAAAACTTCGGGAATACCGCGGCGGAGGCGGTGGCGTCGGGGACGCCAGTGATTGTGACGGAACAATGCGGGATCGCCCCGCTGCTTGCGAATGAGGCTGGGCTTGTAGTGAGACACGAGGTACAGGACTTGGCCGAGGGGCTTGCCCACGTCTTAACTGACAAGGAACTCGGTAGACATCTGAAGACCGGATGCGCTAAAGTCACAATGAATCTGGGATGGGAAGGTCCGGTCCACGAAATGCAATCCTTGTACGCCAAGTGCGTCTCCCGTGAGGCGAGACCGGGAGAAATCAAGCCAGTAGAATAGGTCCCCGTGCCAAAACCAGGACATCCTATCTTCCGGGCAATATGGTGGAGCAGCAACGGACTCTTGGTAGTGGCGCTTCTTGCGTTAGTTTATTGCGGAGTCAGGGAATTTTCCGTCCGCCGCTATCTCGACGGATACTCCGACGCAATTGTTCCCAACTTTCTGCCTACCGAACAAAGAGTGGAAGCAATTCTGGACTGGATGCGCGGGCAATCCTTTCGTGGTACCGCGGAGAATCCGGCAACGCTGGCGAAGCGCGATCCCGAAACGACTCTCAATTACGCGCAACTGTTGAAGGTATGTGGCACCGCCACAAACGCTTTTCTGAATCTTGCGCGGGCTTCCGACCTTCAAGTACGCCGCTTGCTTTTGCTTGGCCCGGATGACACAGCGAAGCATGTGGTCGCTGAAGTCCTGATCAACCAACGCTGGGTGATCGTCGATCCGACATTCCGCGTGATCATGAAGGATGCGCAAGGCCGCTTTTTGACGCGCACAGAGCTGCAGGATCCGGCAACCTTCGAGCAAGCGGTGAGCGCCGTCCCGGGCTATCCCCGGGAATACAACGACTATCGGCACGCCGCCCATCTGCGCCTGTCAAGGCTGCCGCTAGAAAAGCTGCATTTGCGAAAGCTCATCGGCGCCATTTTCCCGGGCTGGGAGGAAAAGTCGGACTGGAGCCTGCTTCTGGAGCGTGAGTCCTATTTTTACCTGGTGCTCAGCGCAGTGGCCTCTTTCTTCTTTCTGTTGTTCCGGCAAGTCCTTGCGTGGTATGCGGACAGCATGCTGAGGATTTCCCGCTTCCACTTTCGGGAACACATAATCCGAGCGAGCGCAGCCTTCTTCTCGACGCCGGAGATCAAAGAATAGCGTGTGCGGGATCTGCGGAGTCGCTTTCACTACGCGCAAGACCGAAGCGGAATCGCGAGTGAAGGCAATGACCGCGGCAATGCGGCATCGCGGCCCGGATGAAGAAGGATTCCTCTTTAGCGAGCTGCGTGCGCCGGGACTCGCCTTGGGCATTCGCCGGCTGAGCATCATCGACCTGGCTGGCGGCCATCAACCCATCTGGAACGAAACTAAGGACGTAGCGGTGGTGTTCAACGGCGAGTTGTACGGCTACCGCGACCTGCGCGAACGCCTGATCCTCTGCGGCCATCGTTTTGCCACACAATCCGACACCGAGGTTCTCGTCCACGCCTGGGAAGAGTGGGGTGAAGACGCGTTGAACGAGCTACGCGGGATGTTTGCGTTTGCCTTGCTCGATCTGCGCGAGCGCTACGCCACGGCTCCGATTCTTTTTCTGGCGCGGGATCCTTTGGGGATCAAACCACTCTATTACACGCAGACCCCGGAAGGATTTGCATTTGCTTCTGAGGTGGGAGCCTTGCTAGCTGCAGGTGTCGCCAAGAAAAACATTTCTCGGGACGCGCTGACCTCCTATCTCCTCTTCGGCAGTGTGAGCGAGCCGGTAACGCTGGTCGAAGGAGTGTTCAGCCTGCCGCCGGGCCACCGCATGCTATTACACGTTCCGGAGCGCCGCCGTGTACCGCGCGCGCGGCAATGGTGGGACCCGGCTATTTCACCGGCCGCCAGGGACATGAGGAAACCACGCGACCTTGCATCCGCCGCGAAGAAATTAAGGCCGATGCTCGAAGACGCACTGAAGACGCATCTGATCGCGGACGTGCCCGTGGGTCTGTTTCTCTCGAGTGGGCTGGACTCGGGAGCCATCGCGGCGCTGGCCGCAAAAGCGCAGTCGGGGATTCAGAGCTTCACGCTCACGTTTCCAGGCACAGCATACGATGAAGCGAAAGCGGCAGGAGTGATTGCGAAGCGCTGCGGAACCCATCACACCGAAGTGCCGCTGGATGGTGGCGCGGTGGTCGACCGGCTGAACGAAGCCTTGGCAGCACTGGACCAGCCCACGATGGATGCGGTGAATACCTATTTCGTTTCGTGGGCGGCGAGAAAAGTCGGGCTGAAAGTGGCGCTCTCCGGATTAGGGGGCGACGAGCTTTTTGCTGGATACTCGACATTTGCTTATACGCCCCGGCTCTCGAGATTAATCCGTACCGCTTGGTTCGTGCCCACCGTTGCGAGACGATGGACGAAGCCGCTCCTTGCCGCGCTCGCCGGGAACCGCGGTTCGCCGGACTCAGGGCGCAAAGCAGCAGCCGCATGGGTATCTCCCGATGCCCTTCCCCATCCCTATTTCTTCACGCGCACACTTTTTCCGCCGGGAACGTTGGAAAAAATTATCGAGCCGCGATTCCGGCCCAGCACTATCGGGCCGGATGGCGTGACGCTCGAGCCGACGTGGCTCGGATGGTTGCAACGAGCCGCTGACGAGGCGCGCAAGCTTGAGCCGATCGCAGGGATTTCCTGGCTGGAGATGCGCAGTTACATGGCGAGCACACTGCTGCGAGACACGGATTCCGTCAGCATGGCGCAGTCCCTCGAAGTGCGCGTGCCGCTGTTGGACACGCCGCTGATGGAATTTGTGGGTGCTTTGCCGGACGTGGCGCGCCGCCGTCCGGGCGCGCAGAAAGCATTGCTCGTGGAGGCGATTAGAGATTTGCTGCCCGCGGAGATTCTCGCGCAGAGGAAACGCACGTTTACGCTTCCATGGGAAGACTGGTTACGCGGGCCATTGCGAAAAAGGCTGGAGGCGAGTTTTGCCGATCCAGCGCCTGCTCTGGCGCCTGCGCTCCGCTCTGGCGGACTGCAAGGCGTTTGGAACGATTTCCTCGCAGCGAAAACTACCTGGTCCCGTCCGTGGTCCCTCTACGTGTTGAACGAGTGGTGCCGCCAGCACCTCGCCGCATGAACCCGGCGGCTGAGGTACACTGACAAATCACGCGATGAACATTCTGGGGATCAATGCGTACCATGGAAACGCTTCCGCGGCGATTGTGTGCGAGGGCCGGCTGGTTGCCGCCGTAGAAGAAGAGCGATTCAATCGCGTCAAATATGCGGCGGGGTTTCCAGCGCAAGCGATTCGCTATTGTTTGCAGGAAGCGGGCTTGACGCTGGCGGAAATCGATCATGTGGCGGTGCCGCGAAATCCGTACGCGCGGCTAGCAACCAAGATATTTTATGCGCTGCGCATGCCTTCGTTTGCCCGCGCGCGCGCCAAAGTACTGGTGAGATTTCAGGCCATTCCCGAAGCTTTGGCGCAAGCGTTCGACATCGATCCAAAGAAACTCCGCGCCCAGTTTCACCGCATCGAGCACCACCACGCACATCTGGCCAGCAGCTTTTATTGTTCGCCCTTCGAACGGGCGGCGCTTCTCTCCGCGGACGGCCTCGGCGATTTCGCGAGCACCATGTGGGGAGCGGGCAGCGGCAGCCGCATGAAAATCGAGGGGGCCATCGCCTTTCCGCATTCCCTCGGGCTTTTCTACAGTGCGGTGACCCAGTACCTGGGTTTTCTGAAATTTGGTGATGAATACAAAGTCATGGGCCTCGCCGCATACGGGCAGCCTGACCAATTGGACCTATTCCGCGATATCGTGCGCTTCCAGAATGGTTCCGCGGGAAACGGGTTCAAGCTGGGTCTGGATTATTTTTCGCATCACCGAACGGGCCCGGAAATGTCCTGGGCGGAAGCGGACAAAACGCCTACCCTCGGCAAGTTGTTTTCCGAGGGGATGGAAAAGCGGCTCGGTCCTGCGCGGGCCGCGGACCAAGCGTTGGAGCAGCGGCACCGGAATCTGGCCGCCTCGCTACAGGCGCGGCTGGAAGAAGTCTATCTGGGCATGTTGAAGAAACTCGCCGAGCGCACGGGATTGAAGTCGGTATGCTTGGCGGGCGGCGTGGCGTTCAATTGCGTGGCTAACGGAAAGATTTTTGATGCCACCCCTTTCAAAGAGGTCTACGTCCATCCCGCGGCAGGAGACGGCGGACTCTCTGTAGGCGCTGCCTTCTTCATCTGGCACCAGATTCTTGGCAGGCCGCGCTCGTTTGTGATGGATCACGCGTATTGGGGCCCGCAATATTCGCGGGAAGAGATTCGACGCGCGGTCGATTCGAATGCCCTGGCGCAAAAGGGCTGCACGATTGCCGAATTTCGGGGAGAAGAATTGATGAAGCGCGCGGCCGAGATCATCGCCGACGGAAACACCCTCGGGTGGTTTCAGGGCCGCGCCGAATGGGGCCCGCGCGCACTGGGCAATCGCAGTATCGTAGCCGATCCGCGCAGGCCGGAGATGAAAAACATTCTGAATCGGCGCATCAAACACCGCGAAATCTTCCGGCCGTTTGCGCCTTCCATCCTGGCGGAAGCCGCTTCGGAGTATTTTGAAAAGTCGCACCCTTCCCCTTTCATGACGCTCGCTTATCCCGTGCGCCCGGAGAAGCGCGACAAGATCCCCGCACCCACGCACGTGGACGGCACCGGTCGCCTCCAAACGGTGACACGGGAAGCGAACCCGCTCTACCATGCGCTCATTTCCGCGTTCCGCGACCTCACCGGCGTGCCCGTCGTTTTGAACACTTCGTTCAACGATAACGAGCCCATTGTCTGCCGCCCGGAAGAAGCTCTCGACTGCTTCCAGCGCACACAAATGGACGCCCTGGTCCTCGGCGATTTTCTAATCACACGTCAGTGACACGGGAGACCTCTCGCATGAGACGCCGTCGTTTCCTTCAAAATCTTGCCGCAAGTGCCGCGGGGATTTCTTACCTGCCGGCGGCCTTGCGTCCAGCCGGGGCACCACTTGAAGAGTCAAGCGTCGCGCCGATAACCGAGGATGCGGGTTCGGAAGCAGAGCTCGAAGGATATACGTTGGTTTGCGCGTTCGATCTCTCGGGAAAAAACTGGAAAGTCTACGAGGACTTGCGAACGCGGGACGGCGCCATCATTTTTATTTCGAATCAAAACACCAAGCGCGTTCTGCCAAAGTCGGCAGAGGCTGTGTTCGCCGAAGCAGACCCGCCCTACCTTGGCCTCAATCTGGACGAAATCGGCTTGTCGGGCCCGGATCTCCTTGCTGACAATATCTTACAGGGGGGAGACGATCCTGATCCCGCACGAGTGAAGTCCGCGGCTCCGCCGCACGGCTCTAACACGAAAGAGCGTGACGGAGGCTTCCGCCTTCCGTGGAACACCTTCGTGGGGACCAAAGAATGTTTCGACACTATGCCGGTATTCTCCACCGGCGGCACAAGAACATATCACCCCGAACAGTACTTTCCCGAAATCACGCGGGAACTGGCGGCGAAACAGTTTGAGGGCCTGATCGGCGGCTGGATGCCGGCGGTGCGAAAGGTCATGCCGCTTTCAGACACCGCCTATCTGGAAGTCGTGGTGTTCGGAGATGTGGAGGCGCGGGATAAGTTCGTCGTGCAAACGTGGCACCGCACCGCACGCATTGAAAACGGAAAAATCAGCAAGGTCGTTTACGGGCATAGCTATCCCGCTTTCCCTCCACGCCGCAAGGACCCGGAGCCGCAGGCGTTCTATCGAGCTCTCCTTGTTTTTGCGGAATATTGGGAGCGGCAATTGCGCGATGCCGCCCCGGTCGCGATTCCCGAAGAAACGTACGCGAACATGTCCCGTCATGCCATCGTGCGCGAGCTGATGGTGCGACCGGGAGGGGTCTATCCAAAGTATGGGGCTGTCGACCGCGATTACTATGGCTCGGAATACGACGGTTTTCAGGACATCTTCACCAGTTCTGTTTATACGAACCTGGAATGGGGCCGCTTCACGGCCGCAGCGCAGATCATTGACAATTACTTCAGTGACTTTGTCGATGAAAAGGGCATGATCAACATGCGCGGTCCGGAGACCGCGCAATTTGGGATGACGCTTTCGCTGCTCGCGCGATATTACAATTACACCCGCGATGCAGCTCTGCTGCAGAAGCACGGGCCAAAGATCGAAGCGACTGCTGCTCTGCTTATGGAACTGCACGAAGAGAGCCTGCAGTTGCCGAAGAGCGAGCCCGGCAATGGGCTGATTCACGGTTGGAGTGAGTCCGATTCCTGCCTTTCCTCGAAGCCGATGACCTGGTGGTTGCCCTACTTCGCCAACAACGCCTTTGCGGCCCGCGGCTTAAAAGACATTGCACGCGTCTGGTCCCATGTTGCTGGAGCAAAAGCGCCGGGCGCTTCGGAGCGAGTGGCAGAGAAGTGGTTGGACCGAAGCAAAATTCTTGAGGACGCGGTCGTTTCCGCCATGCGAAAGGACATTCGTCACCACCTGACCCCGCCTTACATCGGACCGTTCCCCGGCACCACCCTCACCTTTCGCGATTCCCTCGCAAAGGAACGCCCGAGTCCGCAACAGTGGCCCCATCGTCCTTACGCGGAGCTGCTTCAAGCAGACGTACTCCCAGCGGATCTGGCAAACAAGGTGATCGACTGCATGCGCGCCTACGGAGCGACCACCTTGGGTGTGGTTGCCAACGTGGGTCGCGCTCGTCCGGGCTACCGGGCCATTCTGGGCTTCATTTCCTATGGTTATGCGCAGATGCTGCTGCGGCTCGATCGCATCGAAGAGTTTCTCTTGTTTCTCTACTCGCATCACTATCATGACCACACGCGCGGAAGCTGGACCGCAGGCGAAGTGTCGAGTATCGACGGCGGCACGGCTCTCTTTTGCATTCCCGCTCAGCAAACGATTCCTTTGCTCGTGCGCTGGATGCTGGTGCTGGAAGATTCCAACGAAGACATTCTCTATCTCGGAAAAGGCATTCCCCGGGCATGGCTCGTCTCCGGAAAAACCATCCGCATCGAAAATGCTCCGACGCGATGGGGCCGCGTAAGCCTCGAACTTCGCGCGAACCCGTCCGCGCGAGGTATTGCCGGTAAAATCCTTCTGCCCACATCGGGAAGGCCGGCCCACATCCACCTCAAGCTTCGCCTGCCGCTGCAACATTCCCTGTCGCGGGTCACTGTCGATGGGCACCCCGCCAAATTAGGGGGACGGGGCAACGATACAATAATGATTTCCACGAACCAGGAAAAACAGTTCGACATAAAGGCGCAGTACGACTGATGATAGTCACACTTGAATCTGCTGCGCGGCTGATCACCATTGCGAATCCTTCTCCTTAATCTCTACTATCCGCCCGACACCTCGGCAACCGCAAAAATGGCGCAGACCGTCGTGGACGCGGTTTGCATTTCTCAACGCATCACGGTGCTCTGCGGCCGGCCATCGTACGACCCGACTGAGCGGCGTCCCTGGCGGCCGTATCAAACGGAAGACGTGAACCTCGTGCGAATCATTCGCGTTGGGTCGATGGATTTTCCGCGGTTCAACATGAAGAAGCGCCTGATGAATTACCTGAGCTATGTGGCTCTCGCCATTCCCCGGGCTCTATTCCTTGATTGTGATGCTGTACTGGCCATGACCGACCCGCCGTTCCAGGGAATCGTTGGAGCGTTAGTGTCCATGCTGAAGCGTAAACCGTACGTGTACAACATACGAGACTTGTATCCGGACATGGCCGTGGGTGGAGACATCGTGAACCACGGCTTGCTCGTCCGCATTTGGGAGAGGCTGCACTGTTGGGCGCTGCGCCGCGCCGAGCGCGTCATCGTCCTTGGCGAAGACATGCGAGCGCGGATTATCGCAAAAGGAGTAGAGCCTTCTCGTGTGGTTGTTATTCGCGACGGCGCGGAAATTCTTCCGCCTGGGAAGCCGTTGCCCCCTCCCGACCCCGAGGTGGTCCGTGCGATCCGCGGGGGTTTCTCGTTTGTTCTGTTGCACGCGGGCAACCTCGGATTTTACGGCGCATGGAATACGCTGGTGACCGCAGCGCGCAAGCTCTCAAACGAGGGAGTTGGATTGGTTTTTGTGGGCAGCGGCGCGCAACGGCCGGCAGTGGAAGCTGCAGCCGCAGGCGCCGAAAACATACGCTTTCTCGATTATTTCCCTTCCAGCAAAATCCCGTCGGTTCTGGCGGCCGCCGATGCGCATATCGTCACGATAAAGCGCGGTCTGGAAGGCGTGGTCGTGCCGAGCAAAATGTACGGAATCCTCGCGGCGGGGAAACCAGTCCTTGCAGTGGCTCCAAAGGAAACGGACGTCGTTTCGCTGGGCATCAAGCAAGGCTTCGCCGTAACCGCCGATCCGGACAACCCTGCGGAACTCGTCAACGTTGTCCGCGGACTCATGGCGGACGTAAGGAAATTGAGAGCCATGGGAGAGGCGGCGCGGGCCGCCGCGCCTGCCTATGATCAAACCGGTGAGCTTCAAGAATATTTGAAGCTCTTCGATGAGCTAGTCGTTCGATAGAATAGTTGGTCCCGCCGCATCCAGGCAACTGATTCGACAAAACAAAACTTCCGGCATTGCCGCGCAACAAAAATCGCAGTATCGTGTTTGCGGTGCGTGGGGGCGGCCATCTCCAATTTTTGACTTGGGAGCCGGGACGCAAACCCGGCGAGCATCACGGAAGTTACCGGCCGAACCAGCCTGGGCGGAATTTGTTTGCCGGATGAAACGGGGTTGCATGGCCGCAGGCCTGCTCGCTTTCTTCATTGCATTGTTTGCTTCCATGATGTTGGTCGTGCCCGTTCGCGCATTCGCGTTGCGCGTGGGCATGGTGGATCTTCCTGGTCCGCGAAAAGTACACCATGCGCCGATTCCGCTTCTCGGTGGGTTGGCAATGTATGCCGCCGTCGTGATCGCCGTTTTACTCTCATTTCAAGGACCTGCGAGAACGCAAATTGCCGGCATTCTGATCGGTGCGACCCAGGTGGCGGCCGTCGGCATCCTCGATGACCGCGGATTGCTCCATCATCAAGTGAAATTATTCGTCGGCATGCCCGTGGCGGCAGGAATCTTGCTCTTCAGCGGGATTCGAGCGCAAGTCTTCAGCACCCTCCTGGGAGGGCGGTACGGCGATGTCTTGGACGCAGCACTAACCGTCCTTTGGGTAGTAGGAATTACTGCTTCGTTCAGCATTCTCGATCACATGGATGGGTTGTGCGCTGGCGTTGCCGCCATGTCCTCTGTCTTTTTCGCGCTGATTGCCTATTTGAATGGGCAAACACTCGTTACGACTCTGGCGGCCGCCGTTCTTGGAGCCGCCACCGGGTTCCTGCGCTGGAATTTCAAGCCCGCGAAGATTTTCATGGGCGATGGCGGCGCGATGTTTCTGGGGTTCCTGATGGCCACGCTGGGGCTGAAGTTGCGCATGGAGAATGTAACCCATCTTTCTGCCTGGTTGGCCCCGGTGTTGATCCTGGGCGTGGCCATTTTTGATACGACTCTGGTAACCATGTCGCGGGCTCGCCGGGGATTGCTGCCTTTTGCGACTCCCGGCAAGGACCATGCCGCTCACCGGCTGTCGAATCTTGGGCTTGGCCATCGCGGAGCCGTGGTGACCTTGTATCTTCTTGGCGCGATTGGAGGTTTCGCGGCATTGTTTGTCGGCTATCTTTCCACTCGGGGCGCGATGTTCTTTGGAATCGTCGTACTTGCCGTCATTTTGCTCGGAGTCATGTATTTGGAGCGCGCGCCCTATGAGCGCCAGGCGCGCAAGAGCTCTCCCGCTTCTTAAAATCAATTGTTCAGCGCAGGAATCCCAAACTTTGTCTAAGGCCCGTCTTTATTTGCTGTTACAGGCCGTTTCTGTATACTTACAATGTCTCTCCCACCCACTTCCATGAGCAGCCCCGCGCGGGTCGGGCGGGAAGCAGACCTAATCTTTTGCGTAGGTTCTCGCCCTAGGGGTGTAGAGAGACCGCGCGCCATCGGGAACGTATAAAACTGTGGAGAACAGCAAAGCTAAGCCTGGAAATGGCGGCCACTCACGGGAAGTTATCGTAGTGGGAGCCTCGGCAGCCGGACTGTTCACGGCGGCCAACGTGGCTCGCGGCGGGCAGCCTGTGCGTGTGCTGGAATCCAAGCCGCAGCTTGAACCAGCGCCGCGCACGCTCATTGTTACTGATCATTTCCGCAGCCAAATGGCCGCTTCGGCGCAACACAGCATCATCAACGAAATTCGCCGCTTTGAGCTCTTTACCGACGGCCGCTCAGCGCAAATTGCTTTGAAGACGCCCGATCTGATTATCGAGCGCTCGCGGCTGATTACCGCCCTTGCTCAAGAGGCCAAGCACGCCGGCGCTTCGCTCTCTTTTGATACACGTTTCCTGGGCGTCGGGCCGAACGAGCGAGGCTTGCGCCTGGAGATCGAAAGCGGCGGCAAACGCCAAGAGCTGCATGCCGATAGTGTCGTTGGCGCAGACGGGGCGGCGAGCCGCGTGGCACGCGCAGCCGGCTGGCCACCGGTTGAGACCGTGCCCCTCGTTCAAGCTATCGTTCACCTCCCAAAGGACTGTCCTCCGGATACCACGCGCGTCTGGTTTATTCCCGACGATACGCCTTATTTTTATTGGCTGATTCCTGAGTCGGCGGAACGCGGCGCCCTCGGGGTTATTGGCGAGCACGGTCGCGACACGAAACGCCGCTTCGAGAGCTTTCTCGAAAAGAAAAAGCTGGAGCCGCTGGAATGGCAGGGCGCCCGCATCCCGGTTTATCGCGGATGGGTCCCGGTAAGGCGGCAAATTGGAAATGGCGAAGTCTATCTGGTGGGAGACGCGGCGGCGCAAGTCAAGGTGTCGACCGTCGGCGGTATCGTCACCGGATTCCGAGGGGCGCTCGGCGTTGCCCAGGCCCTATTAAAGAAGGGCGCAAGCAACGAGCTTACGGGACTGCGGTGCGAGTTGGGCACTCACTGGATGATCCGTCGCGCACTCCATCATTTTCAGCAAAAGGATTATTCGCAACTGGTGGATTTGCTGGATACGTCGGCCCGCGAATCGCTGGGAGAAATTCATCGCGATGAGTCTACCCGCCTGCTTTGGAACTTGATCCGGCGCCAGCCGCGCCTCTTGCTGCTGGGGCTGCGCGGGCTGTTGATGGGACAAAGAGCCAAGAACTAGGGGAATACTTTGCCGCCCGGAACGGAGCTGTCCAAATCAAAGCCCTGTCCTTCGCGCAAGAGAAAGTACCGAACCGCTTTTCTCTTTCTCTTGCTTCAGCCACAATACAGACAGGGATTCCCTAGCGTGCACAGCGTCGCCTGTTGAGCTCCAATTCAAGGAGGCCTTTTGCGTCTTTCCGTTATCGGATGTGGATACGTCGGACTGGTCACTGGAGCCTGCCTTGCAGAGGCCGGGCACGAGGTCGTCTGCACGGACATTGATCGCGACCGCATTGCCAAGCTTCAGGCTGGAGGCGTGCCCATCTATGAAGAGCACCTTGAACAGATTCTGACTTCCGCGCGCAAGACAGGACATATCTCCTACACCGCGGACGCTGCGGAAGCCATTCGCGCGGGAGAAGCCATTTTCATTTGCGTCGGGACTCCTCCAAAAGAATCTGGCGAGGCGGACCTTTCCGCTATTGATTACGTGGCCCGGCAAATTGCCGCGGAAGCGCGAACACCCAAGCTCGTAATCGAAAAGAGCACTGTCCCAGCGCGCACCGGGCTTGAGCTCAGCCGGGCGTTGTCCGCCTACTCCCGAAACAGCAACGTAAAATTCCGTGTGGCATCCAATCCAGAATTTCTTCGCGAAGGCACCGCCGTTGCAGATTTTTTCCATCCTGACCGCATTGTGGTCGGCGTGGAGGACCCCTCCTCGGCAGAGGAACTGCGCCAGATCTACCGGCCCATTTTGGAGAAGAAGTTCCACTGCCCGGTGCACAACGGAACCTGCCCCCCGGGCCAGAAAGCCGAGTTCCTGGTAACCACCATCAGCAGCGCCGAGCTCATTAAGCACGCATCCAATTCATTCCTGGCGCTGAAAATCAGTTACGCCAACGTAGTCGCGGACCTGTGCGAAAAAATTGGCGCTAACGTCGAAGAAGTTACGCACGCGATGGGTTTGGACCCGCGCATCGGTGGACAATTTCTTAAGGCTGGGCTGGGCTATGGCGGCTTCTGTTTTCCGAAAGACGTACAGGCTTTCATTTATCTGGCGGCCAAAGTTGGTGTTGATTTCGACATCTTGAAGGCTGCCGAACGCGTCAACAAACAGCGCATCGAGCATTTTTTCGAGAAGGTTCACAAGGCGCTGTGGGTGGTGAAAGGCAAGCGCATCGCCGTACTCGGACTCGCTTTTAAGGCCAATACGGACGATATTCGCTTTGCCCCGGCTTTGGAAGTCGTCAAAAACCTCATCGGAGAAGGAGCCATCGTGCACGTCACGGACCCGGAAGCCATGCCTCGAACCAAGGCTGTTTTTCCGCAACTCCACTATCACGAGGACCCCTACGATGCGCTGCGCGATGCGGATGCCGCCCTTATCTGCACCGAATGGAATCCCTTTCGCAAGCTGGATTGGCAGCGCGCGGGAAGTTCCATGGCACGGAAACTGGTGATCGACGGAAGAAATCTGTACGCGCCTCAGGATATGAAAAAGTTGGGTTTCGAATACTATTCTTTCGGGAGAGAGTAGGTTTCATTATTCCGTGATACCTAAACGATTCTGGCGATCCCCCCAGCCGTCGCAGCTTCTATTCTTTTTTAAACACGTCCTTAAAATAGGACAGTGTGAGCTTCAATCCCTCTTCCAGTCCCACCTTCGGCTCCCACTTGAGGATGCGCTTGGCCTTGCTGATATCGGGGCAGCGCTGCTTCGGATCATCCTGCGGCAGTTGCTTGAAGATAATCGGCGGGGCATTTTCGAAATACTTTCTAATGCGCTCGGCAAATTCAAAAATCGTAATTTCCTGCGGATTGCCGATATTTACCGGCAGATGTTCGTCGGACATCATGAGCCGGTAAATGCCTTCGATTAGGTCGGCCACATAGCAGAAACTTCGAGTTTGTTTCCCATCTCCGTAAACCGTCAGCGGCATCCCGCTCAGCGCCTGAAAAACGAAGTTCGGAAGCGCCCGGCCGTCGTTCAATCGCATGCGCGGCCCATAGGTATTAAAGATTCGCACAATGTGCGTGTCCATCTTATGAAAGCGGTGGTACGCCATAGTCATGGCTTCGGCGTAGCGTTTGGCCTCATCGTAGACCCCGCGCGGGCCGATGGGATTGACGTGTCCCCAGTATTCTTCGTGCTGCGGAGAGATTTCCGGGTCTCCGTAGCATTCGCTGGTGGAGGCCAGAAAAAACTTTGCATTCTTTGCTCGCGCCAGACCCAGCGCGTTGTGTGTCCCGAGCGCGCCAACTTTCAGCGTGGGGATGGGCATCTTCAGATAATCCACCGGGCTCGCCGGCGACGCAAAATGGAGTACATAGTCAACCGGTCCGGGCACATCGATGTAGTTGGAGACGTCTGCGCGCAGGATCCGGAACTTCGGATGCTTCAGTAAGTGCGCGACATTGCTGTCCACTCCCGTGACCTGATTGTCCAGCGCCAGCACATCCCAGCCTTCTGCTATCAAACGGTCGCACAAATGCGATCCCAGGAAACCGGCGCCTCCGGTGACCACTGCACGCATGCATCCTCCTTTGGAAATGCGACTGACAGTTTACCCGGAGCCCTTCCAATTGACCACCGCAGCAAGCCGGGATAGCATGCGCGAGTTTCCCCATGGCCGCCTCCCCAAATTCACCCGCAGCCACGCCCCAGGCCCGCCGCTGGATCATTTTCGCCGCCTTGTCAAGCCTCCTCGCTTTGGCTCTTGTCGCGTTTTTTGGCGTCGGGCGATGGCTCGTAGTGGAGGACCCCATAGCGAAAGCGCGGGCGATTGTCGTGCTTAGTGGCGGAATGCCGGTGCGGGCTCTGGAAGCGGCCAGACTCCACGCCCAGGGTTACGCGCCGGAGGTGTGGCTTACGCACTCCCCCGAGCCGGGAGAATCCTTGAAGGCCATGGGAATTCCTTACGAAGGGGAAGAAGTCTACAGCGCCCGCGTTCTGATCCATGAAGGAGTTCCCGCAGGAGCCATTCATGTGCTTGAACCTCCCATTGTGAATACCGCCGACGAAGTCAGGGTAATCAGTGGTGCGCTCGGTCGAGAGAAGGATCGCTCCGTCATCCTCGTCACCGGCAAGCCTCACACGCGGCGCGCGCGGCTCCTCTGGCGAAAGCTCGCGCCGGCAAAATGCCGCGTTATCGTGCGCGCGGCCTCCGAAGATCCTTTTGACCCGCGCCACTGGTGGCGCAGCACTGGCGACGCTCTTGACGTTGTGCGCGAAGTCCTCGGATTGATGAACGCGTGGGCGGGCTTGCCACTCAGGCGTACGCGCTGATCTCACCATCTCTTGTTCGAATGATTTGAAAGCTCTCAGAAGAAAAAGAATCGCTTTCGCCGTGGCGGCACGACTGGTTCTTCCAATTCCGGAATATGAGGTAAGTCCCGGCCTTCGAATGCCACCCGGGGATTCTCCACAAACAAAGAGCGGGCCTTCTCTTCGCCAAACTGATCCGCCACCACCTCGTACGCGGGCTGCAGCTTCAAAGGCCGGCTCCGGTTATTGTGTGCATCGCTGGCCACAAAATGAACTATTCCTTCCCCGATCCATTGCAGTCCGATCTGCTGCGCCGTCGGACCGAATCCTCCCGTAAGCGCCGCGCCCGTTACCTGGGCAAAGCAGCCGCGCCTCACCCATTCTTTCAGCCGCTCCGGGTGCGTCCGCAAAATGGCGTTGCGCTCCGGATGCGTAATGATCAGGCGCAAACCGGAAAGCTGCATTGCATGCAATGTCTTGTCCATTGCTGGAGGAATGGAAACCTCGTTGAATTCCAGCAGCAAGTAGTCATGCTGATTGATGCAGTACTGCCGAGGCTGCTTGCGCAGCAAGGCTAAATTTTCCGGATTGAGGTGAAAGTCGCAGCCCGTGGCAATCTTGAGCCGGTTGCCAATGCGTCCTTGCAGTTCGTCGCGGAGGCGCCGGACTTGTGGAAAGTCAAACCAAAACTTGTCGCTGGAGTGCGGTGTGGCAACGACGTGCGTTATGCCATCGGCGATCGCCGTCTCCACCATTTCCAGCGATTCTTCCATCTTATCGGGACCATCATCGAGTCCCGGCAGGATGTGACAGTGCAAATCGACCATCCGGATCCGCCTTCATCGCCACCACGCGCTGAACGCCTGCCATGTGCCAAGCGCGAACAGTATTCCTGCAAAAACCTTCCGCATCCGCTGCGGCTTCAGCTTCTTCGCCAAGATTCCTCCCAGGATCCCGCCCAGAAATACGCCCGGGATCAGCAACAACCCGGTTTTCCAGGAAACGAATCCTTCCCGGGCGTACGCCATCAATGCCAGCGCTCCCGTGGGTGGAATCAACGCCACTAAACTTGTGCCTTGCGAGCGGTGCTGGCTGAACGAGAAAAGCAAACCGAGGACGGGCACCAGCAGGACTCCACCGCCAATCCCAAACATGCCCGAAGCAATCCCACAGATGCACGCCACGAAGAAGATTCCCGCGTCCCGTCCAATTCCCTCATCCATGGGCCCGCTCCCCTTCAGCACCCATCAGCGTGTGTTCCCGTTGCGCTTTTCTCCACAACAGAATCGCCGACAGCACCAAAAAGCACCCAAATAGCCCTTTCAGATTCCGCGAAGGCATGGGCAGCGCCACCAGGCTTCCTGCGTACGCCCCAAAAAGCATTCCAAGCGCGCACAGAATTCCTGCCCCCAAATCCACTTGGCCCTGCTTCCAATACTCTCGAAGGGCCCCCAGGCCAATGGGCGGCAGCAAGATAAAAAGCGAAGTACCTTGCGCCATGTGTTGGTCCATACCCAGCAGGTACACCATCGCGGGCACCAGCACCACGCCGCCGCCGATACCTAACAGGCCCACCAGTACACCCACACCGAGTCCCAGCAGGAGAATGATCAGAGTCATGGTGATCCGGCGCCGAACCGATCGTCAGGGCTGGAGGCCGTGCTGTCCATTTTCCCTTGTCCCGTGTTTCGTAGCAACCTTCTGTTGACCTGGCTGCAATATGCAGCGAAGAACGGATTTTTCTGTTTGCGGGAAAACTGTTATATTTATTTGTCTTTGCCACGGTGGCCGATTCCTGCTGGCCTCAGTTACTGTAGCTGGCCAAGACGTATCCCGGAAAAAGCAATTTGGCTGACTTCAGGCCGCTCGGGGTCAGATGAGAAGGAGTGCAACTTAACCCATGCCCATGGACCGGAAACCCGAGTTCTTCAAAGGTGCCCAGCTCAAAGTGGCGATCATCGGCTGCGGTTACGTCGGCCTCCCGCTGGCCCTGCGCTTTGCCGAGGCGGGTCACAAGGTCACCGGTTTTGATACCGATCCTAACAAAGTGGACATGCTCAACGGCGGCCGCTCTTATATCCAGCATATTCCTCAAAATAAGATCCAGCAGTTCGTGATTAGCCGACACTTTGGTGCCACCACGGATTTTGCGAAGCTCAAAGAGGCCGACGCCATCATCATCTGCGTGCCCACCCCTCTCGACGAGCGCCGTGACCCCGATTTGAGTTATGTCGAGCAAACCGCCCTTTCCATTTATCCACACCTGCAAAAAGGACAACTGATCGTTTTGGAATCGACCACCTATCCGGGAACGACCGAAGAGCTTGTCTTGCCGATTCTGGAAAGGAGCGGCCTGCGCTGCCCGATTGCCGCGGGGCAGGACAATGAAGACGTGTATTGTGATTTCTGGCTCGCTTTTTCTCCCGAGCGCGAAGATCCCGGCAACAAACAATTCGGGCTAGCCCAGATTCCCAAGGTCGTTGGCGGGTTGAATCCACCGAGCGGCCACGCCGCGCAGGCGCTGTACACCCAGGTTGTCGCCCGGGTCGTTCCAGTCAGCTCGACGCGTGCCGCGGAAATGGCCAAGCTTCTCGAAAACATCTTTCGCTGCGTCAACATCGCGCTTGTCAACGAACTCAAACAGCTTTGTTTGCGCATGAACATGGACATCTGGGAGGTGATCGACGCGGCAGCCACGAAGCCTTTCGGCTACATGCCCTTCTATCCGGGGCCGGGGCTCGGCGGCCATTGCATCCCGGTGGACCCGTTTTATCTTTCCTGGAAGGCTCGCGAGTACGATTTCGCCACGCGGTTTATTGAGTTGGCCGGCGAAGTGAATACGGCCATGCCTTACCACGTGGCCGATGCCACTGCCAACGCCCTGAACGATCAAAAGAAAAGCATAAAAGGCTCGAAAATCCTGCTCTTAGGGGTTGCTTACAAGAAAGACGTGGATGATTTGCGCGAATCCCCGTCGCTGAAGATCATGCAGCTCTTGCTCCAACGCGGCGCGGCGCTCGATTATAACGATCCCTATTTCCCGCAACTCCACAAGATGCGCCACTACAGTTACGAAAATATGAAGTCCGTGCCGCTGAGCCCGCAAACGCTCGCGAGTTATGATGCTGTGCTGATCGCTACCGACCATTCCAGTTACGACTTCGTGGCCATCGTCGACGCCGCGAAGTTGGTCGTCGATACACGCAACGCCACCCGCCGGGTCTTGCGCCACCGCGAAAAAATCGTGCTCTGCTAGAGATTTCTAATTCGGCTTCTCTGTTCGGCCTGCTTCGGGCTTTTCCTTTACCAGTTCCACGCGCGCCGTCGCAAAAGGCATGATCGCTTCCAGCAGCACGGGGGTTCGCGCGGCATCGTTCGCCAGATAAAGCGTGAAGGAAGCATCCTTTGACTCCACTCCATTTTCGAAAACGTGAATCTCGATCTTCGAAGCGCGAAAATCTCCCGCGGGTACCCCCACCGCAACCGACGCATTCGCCAGCTTCGCCCGAACGTCATACAACTTGTGCCCGTCATACACCGGGCTGCTCACTTGGCGCGTCCCCGCCCAATCCACGGTTCGCAAAAACTGCATCAGCCCCAGCGGATCGCGCGTTCCCGGCGCCACGCGCGCCGCGGTGGCATCGGGCGGCGCAGGCTCCTTGCCGGTTGCCGTCATGCGCTGCACCGATTTCACCTTTTGCCCGCGCTCGCTCAGACGCATTTCGTACTGCACCGACGCCAGCGTTCGTGAATCGCTGTACGAATCAAATTGATCATCCAGTTCAAAAACCATGCGGAGGGGATTCAGCGTGTGGGCCGCGGCTTGCAAATGCCACACGCTCTTGCCCAGGAAACTTCCCTTCCCTGCGACTTTCAGCGTCAGCGTGGCCACGTCCTCGAGCTTCGCAACGTTTGCCGTGTAATTCAGCACTTCGCCGGTCTTCAGGACCAGTTCTGCTGCTGTCGGTGGCGCAGTTTTCTTCGAACCAACTGTTGGAGTTGATTTTCCCGGCTTGGTATTCGGTTGAGGATTTGCCAGTAAAGCTTCCTGAAATCCCGGCGGTTCGGGGGACACCACATCAGGCAACGGCTTGCTGGCCCGGGCATGCAACCAGTAGAAGGCTCCCGCCGCGCAGCCCAGCGCCACCAGGCCGCAGATCCCCACGGTCATCTTGGTGCCCATTTTTCTTGAACCGCTCCCTCGAAACAGGCGCTTCCTGCCCGCTTTCCGTCGTACAATATCTCGTTGTACGCGGAAATCTTCCGGCTTCCCTTCGCCGGCGCGCCGCGAACTATCAGCGTATCAAAACGCGGGTTTGTCGTCTTTCCTGCGCTCGCGTTTGGTATTGTTGCGGCCACCTGTCGTCCGCCAACGTGCTTCCCTGGCCTCACGGTGGTTGTTAAAAGAGCTTAGGAGGCTTTCTGCATGCGTTACTTGGTGACCGGCGGCGCCGGCTTCATCGGTTCCAACACCGTCGACGAGCTTGTCAGCCGCGGGCATAGCGTTGTCGTGCTCGACGACCTTTCCGGCGGCAAGGATGACAACCTCGCTGAGATTCGCAACAAAATCACCATCATTAAGGGCAGCATCACCGACATCGAGGTCGTCCGCAAAGCCATGCACGAGGCGGAATACGTGCTGCACCTCGGTGCTCGCACTTCCGTGCCGCGTTCGGTGAAAGATCCCCTCGAAACCAACCGCATCAATATCGAAGGCACGCTCAACGTTTTGGTTGCCGCAAAAGAAATGAAAGTGAAGCGCGTCGTGTTTGCCGCTTCTTCCTCCGCCTATGGCGAGACGCCCACTCTTCCCAAGGTCGAAACCATGCAGCCGCAGCCGATTTCCCCCTATGGCGTGACCAAGTATGTTGGCGAGCTTTACAGCCAAGCCTTCCTCAAGTGCTACGGTCTCGAGACGGTTTCCCTCCGCTATTTCAATATTTTTGGTCCCCGGCAGGATCCCAGTTCGCCCTACTCCGGCGTTCTGGCCAAGTTCTGCACCGCGTTTCTTGAAGACAAGCAGCCGGTGGTTTTTGGCGATGGCGAACAAACCCGCGATTTTACTTTCGTGGACAACGCCGTCCATGCCAATCTGCTCGCTTGCGAAGCTCCCAACGTGGCCGGCAAAGTTTTCAACGTGGGCTGTGGAGACCGCATCTCGCTCAACCAAGTCCTCGCCGCGCTCCGGAAAATTACCGGGAAACCGCTCGAAGCCAAGTACGAGCCACCCCGCGAAGGCGACATTCGCGACTCCCAGGCGGATATTTCAGAGGCTCGACAGTTTCTCGGTTACGATCCGCAAGTAGGCTTTGAAGAAGGCCTCAGGATCACCTTCGACTGGTACCGCGAGTCACAACTAAAGTCTGCAGCAAGGGAAGCCGCCGCAAAAGAGGCCGCAGCGAAAGAAGCGACCGCCAAGGAACCTGCCGCCAAAACGGAAAGGTAAACGGTCTTTTGCTGTTCTACGCGCCGGTTACCAGGTACCCCACCGATAGTCACGCCGTCAAGGCGTCGTTGTCTTTCCGTAGCTCAACGGCGCGCCCTTCTTCGGCTGATCGTAATTCCAGAACCACAATGGCTCCAGTTTCTTCTGCTCGGGCCACACCTGATTGAGCGTGTCGCCCTCGAACAGCTCGCCATTCTTCATCACCCAGTGAATCGTGTTCGTGTTGTGAATGTCGTCCAGCGGGTTCTTGTCCATGATCACCAAATCCGCTAGCTTCCCCGGTTCGATGCTGCCGATGTCTGCGGGACGTCCCACAATGTGTGCGCCGTTGACCGTGGCGCACTTCAGGACTTCCAGCGGCGTCATTCCGCCCGACGCCAGCATCCACATCTCCCAGTGATAGCCCAAGCCCTGCAATTGCCCGTGACTGCCGACGCCCACGAGACCGCCCGCTCTCTCCAGCTTGGCCATCTGCGCCGCCAGCCTTGGAAACGCAAATTCGTCCTTTCGGAACCAGCCGGGACGCCGTTTGGTCTTCTCGTCAATCACCGTGTGCGGTGTGAAATGATTCAGCTTGGCGTTGTCGTGCACTTCGGTGTTTAGGTACCAGTAGTCTTCACCGAAGGGCCCGCCGTAGTTCACGATCAGCGTCGGCGTCTCCGCGATTCCCGACTGCGCAAACATCTGGATCACGTCTTTGTACAACGGCGTGATCGGCAGCGTGTGCTCGTTGCCATGGAAGCCGTCGATCGCATGCGTCAGATTCAGCTTGAGGTCGAGCGCGCCCTCCGTCGTGGGCATCATCCCCAGCTCTTTCGAGGCTTGCACCATGAACTGGCGCTGCTTGCGATTGCCCACGACGTAGCTCTTGATGTTCGGCGTGCCGTAATATTTCTTGTACCGCGTCAGCACGCCCTTTACTTCTTCGACCGATTGAAAATTGTTGTCCGAGAAAACGCCAGGGCCCGTCGAAAACGCGCGCAATCCGATAATGTCGCCCGTATCGACAAGGTCTTCGTACGCAAACATATCGTTCGTGGCCGTCTGGACGTCGAGGCCCGCCGTAACTCCGTAGGCGACGTTGGCAAGAAAGTTCCAGTTCTGCGTGTCCAGAATGCCGCGCCGAATCTCAAACCAATGTGCGTGCGTGTCGACGAAACCCGGCGTAATCGTCTTGCCGCTCACGTCAAACACTTTCGCGCCCGCTGGCACGCTTCCGCGCGCACCGACGCTCTTGATCCGGTTGTTCTCCACGACGATGTCCGCGTTTTTCAGCACCTCATCGCCCTTCATGGTGATGACCGTCGCCCCGCGAAGAACCACGGTGCCTTTGGGCGCCTTCCGCGGAAATTCCAGGTCCACCGGGAATTCTTCTACAGACTTCTCCTGCTCCTTGAACTTCTCCGGTTTCTTTTCTGCCTGTTCATCTTTCTTGGTTTCGTCTTTCTTCTGCGCATCCCCGCCAGCGTCTTTCTTGTCGCCTTCGGTTTTCGCCTCGTCCTTTTTCTCGCCTTCCTTCTTTTCTTCCTTTGGAGGCTCGAAGGAAATGGCGGAGAGCGGCTGCCGGAAAAAGCTGGCGCCTACCGCCCAGGTGATGGTCTTGCCGCTGTCGGCCCAGGAAAAGTAGTCCGCGCCAATGTCGGTTACTTTTTTTAGCGGGACGGACGGCCCGTTTACCATGACCGTCGGCGCCTCGCCTCCCACCACCGGCATGGCCGTCACATACAGCTGGTTCATGATGTGTGCCAGGACCCAGTTTCCATCCGGGCTAACGCGCACATCGTCGGCGGGGCCGGGCTCATCGGAAAAGCCCAGCGGCGGCGCCTTCACCTGCAAGTGTGTACGGCGGTCTGTGCCGTCATAACGCAGCGAAACTAAGCCGGCTTGCGTGTAGAGATAGACACGGTCTTTCTCATTCGTGAAGTGTGGCTTGCCCGCTCCGCGCGCGGGAATGATTAGATTTGTGGGGCCTCCGTCCGCCGGAAGCCAGATAAGGTCAGGACTGCCGGCCACGCCGAAGTCAAACGTGCGGTTATCGCGGTCGTAGGCGTTGCCCCGCAGCGCCACGATGCGGTCGTCATGCGGCGACCATGCGGGATCGCTGTAAAATGCTGACGTTTGCGTGAGCTGTTTCGCAGTGCCGCCCGTTGCGGGCGCCTTCCAAATTCCCCCGCCTCCTGCCGACCATGTCACGTAGGTGATCCATTTCCCATCCGGCGACCATGCCGGCTGAAATTCCCTGGCATTCCCGGTGGTGAGCCGCTGCGGTTTCCCGCCGGGAATGTCCATCACATAAAGATGCGTGAGCGCCGAGAACGCCAGCCGCTTGCCGTCCGGCGATTCCACGGGATCCTGGATCAGCCGCACTTTCACCGGCCCTTCCTCCACCTTCTGCGGAAAGTCCAGCTTCGGACCAAGATCCTGGGACACTTTCGCGGTGAAGGCAACGAGTTTGTCCTGGCCCGAAGCGATATCCAGGCGGTAAATCTTTCCATCATTCGTGTAGACGATTTCTTTGCCGCCAGGGAGAAACGCATAACCGGGATACAGATCGCGCGTCTTTCCGCTTCATGACGCGTCACGTACAGCAGCGCGGCACCATCCGGCGACAGCACCGGCCGGAAGCTGCTCCCAAGCTGGCGAATCAGAATGTCTTCGTCGCCCGTCTTGCGGTCGCGCCTCGCCACCTCCCATAGCGGAAACTGCGCTTCGTAAGTGAAACCGCCCGTGCGCTGCGCGTAATAGAGATATTTTCCGTCCGTCGAAGCGGAAACGCCCAGGGCATTGTGTTGCTCTCGCCGGCGTACGGTCGGCGCGGGCTTGGCTTTGGTCACCTGCACGCCCGATCCGCCCTGGATGTGGTACATCCAGATTTCAAACGTGTTGATGCCGAACCCCGCCTTGGAGACGAGGATGTACTGCCCATCGGGCGTCCAGTTCGGCGAGGCAAATTCCGCATTCGTTTCCTTTGAAATCTGTTTGGCTTCGGTTCCGTCCGGGTGCATGATCCAGACGTTTTCGCTTCCTTCGCGGTCGGACAAAAACGCGATCCATTTGCCGTCCGGTGAAAACTTCGGCTGGCTGTCGAACGCCATCCCGCCGTCAATCAGCTTCGCTTCGCCTCCTTCGATGGGCAGCGTGTAGATGTCCCCTACCAATTCGAAGACGATCGTCTTGCCCTCCGGAGACACGTCCAGCGATAGCCATGTGCCTTCCTCTGTGGTGAACTCGATTTTCCGCTCGGGCTTGAGCTGCAGGCCTTTCTTCTCGTCCTTCTTCTCATCCTTCTTTTCGTCTTTCTTGTCCTTCTCCTGCTCTGCTAGGCCCTGCCGTCTCGCACCGGCCTCGGATGCCGCCGCGCCTCCGAGTATCCCCCCCAAAATCATGGCCCCTACGAGGTACCACGCTGTCAGACCGCGTAGGCTGAGCTGCTTCACGCTCATAAGTCCTCTCCTGTAAATCGTCAATGAATCCCGGAAATTGTTTCGAATCAGGGGGTGACCCCGCAGAGCTTTCCCAACTTGAGCCGAACACTCCCTCTTGCGACGTTTAGACGCGGATACCCCGAAATTGTTTCGGCATCCTAGCGCGATACGCGCCGAAATTCCACAGAAATGCCTTCGCGCTCTCGCGGGCGTTTAATGTTCCGATTCCCCATCTCCGATCGGGCCGCCTCGTGGCCGCGGTGGCGCCGGAACAATATGCGGAATCCCCGCGTCATTCATCTTCTTGTTCAGCGCGGGCAGGTCCCCTTCCGAAATACTCTTTACCGCGGCCGACGCCTCGCCCGTCAGCGTCGTGAGTTCCACCATTTTCTCTTGCTGCTGGCCGTCCGGAGCCGCGGCAAACCCGTCCAGATCATTCAGCAAATTCTGCACTTGGTTCGGCAGCGGATCCGGTTTCCATTCGAATGGCGGCCCCGCGTTTCCCAGTGCCAGCCTCGGCCGGATATACTTCTCCGCCGCCGCGTCCACTTTCTTTTGCAATTCATCGGCAGCCTTCACGATATCTTCCGGAATCTTTGCCGCATTCGGCTTCCCTGCGTCCTTCTTCCATTCCTCTCTCGCGTTCGTTAATGCGGTCTGGATTCCTTCGATCGCCCTGCGATCTTTGTCAGTGCTCTTGGCCATGGCGTACAGTTTTTCGATGGCCTCGTGCCGCGCCGCGCGGTCCGTGGCGGAAATCGTAATCCGGTTGTCCTCCTCCACTGTGACTTTCTGCGTGGCTTCCTTGTCACCAGCCTTGACCTTCACCGTGTATTCCCCAGGCTCGACCAGCGGCCCACGCGGCCCGAACCCGAATCCCGCCGCGATTGCTTCCTGCTGCTCTGGTGTGGGCTCGCCGGCTGGGTTATAGCGCAAATCCCAATTCGTTCGGTTCACGCCGGCCGCGCCCGGCCCATCAAACTCCCGAACCACTTTTCCGTCTTTATCGATAACCGTGATTTTGACCTTGCCTTCTTTTTTCTCCGCCGCCTCGGCCCTTGCTTCTCTTCTGGGCCTCTGTTCTCCCGCGTCCGTCTTGTCGTCCCCACTCTTCTTTGGCGCTTCCGGGGGAATTGCTTCCTTCAAGTAGTAACTCAGAAGCGCGCCGTACGCCGGGTTCTTCGCCGTAAACATCTTTTGACCCGCGCTCCACCGGCGCTGCCGAATGAACCACGTCGTGGCTGTCCGGGGAGGGAACAGCGTCAGCGGCGATCCCGCCACGTTCGCATCCATTTTTTCGATGGGCGTCAGGTCAGGGAAAATCCAGATCGACCGCCCATGCGTTGCCAGCACTAGGTCGTTCTCGCGCGCCTGAATTTCAATGTCATTCACCGGCACGGTTGGAAAATTGTTCTTCAGCGCCGTCCAATTGGCCCCTCGGTCCCACGAAACCCACAACCCAAATTCCGTCCCGGCAAGCAGCAGGTTTGTGTTGCGCGGATGCTCCCGCACCACGTGCACCGACCCCGCCGAATCCGGTATGCCGTTTCGAATGGCCTTCCAGCTCTCGCCGTAATCCGTAGTCGCAAAAATGTACACGCCGTAATCATCGCTGCGATGCCCGTCAAACGTGGCGAAAGCCGCGCCTTCTCCCGTTTTCGAAGCCACCACCCGGCTCACGTACGTTCCCTTCGGTATGCCGGGCGCTTTCCCCGCTACGTTCTTCCACGTCTTCCCGCCGTCCCGTGTCACTTGCAGGTTGCCGTCGTCCGTCCCCACCCACAGCACGTTGGGCGTCAGCGGCGATTCGCTCAGCGTCGTGATCGTCGGATATTCCTGCACGCCGTCATGCCGCGACAGGGTGTTCTTGTCCGGCACCTTGCCAAGAATTGGCAGCTTGTTGCGGTCTGCTCCCGTCGTCAGGTCGCCCCCGAGCCGCGTCCACGTATCTCCGCGATTGGTCGACTTGAAGAGATAGTTCCCGCCGTAATAAACGGTCGTGTGCTCGTGCGAAGAAACCGCCACCGGCGAATTCCACTGGAAACGATAGTGCGGCTCCCCCGCTTTCGCTTCCGGCCGAATGGACCGCTGCTGCCCCGTTCTCATATCCCGCCGGTCGATGAATCCGTCCTGCGACTCCGTGTACACAATCCACGGTTCGACGTTGTCAATCGCCGCATAAAACCCGTCGCCGCCGTGAATCACTTGCCAGTCTTCATTCACGATGCCGTCACGCGTCAACGTCTGGTTTGGCCCGCACCAGCTCCCGTTGTCCTGCAATCCTCCGCAGATGTGATAGGGCTTCTCGTTGTCCAGCGCGATTTCATAAAACTGCCCGATCGCTATGACGTTCAGAAAATCCCAGTTCTTTCCGGCGTCGTAGCTCCAGTGGATGCCGCCGTCCGATCCCGTAATCATGTGATTCGAGTCCACGGGATCGATCCACATCGCATGATAATCCCCGTGAATCCCATGCACGCGCTGCGTGTTGAACGTCTTCCCGCCATCCTCGGAGTAAAACATCTGCGCGCCCAGCTCCCAAATCCGCAAATCGTTATTGGGATCAATTCGAATCTGGCTGTAATACGAAGGCCGCGGGTCCGTTTCGCCCATCCTCTTCCACGTCTCGCCTTTGTCTTCGCTGCGGAACGTCCCGCCTTTTTCATGCTGGATCTCGGCATAAACAATGTTGGGATCCTTGCGGTAAATATCCAGCCCGATGCGCCCGGTATCGCCGCCGCCGTTTTCGTACGGCAGCCCTTTCGTCAATTTCTTCCACGTCACCCCGCCATCCGTGGTCTTGTAAATCGCGCTGTCCGGCCCGCCGCCGTTGAAGCCGAACGGCGTGCGCCGCCGCTCGTACGCGGCCGCATATAAAATGTCCGGGCTCTCCGGATCCATGGCGATATCGTTCACGCCGGTGTCGTCATTGATCTTCAGCACCTGCGACCACGTCTTGCCTCCGTCGCTGGTCTTGTACACACCGCGCTCCGGATTCGGTCCCCACAAGTGCCCCTGTGCCGCCACGTACAACACGTCTGGGTGCTTCGGGTGAATCACGATTCTGCCGATATGGTGCGTCGCCTCGAGCCCCATCTTCTTCCAGGTCTTGCCCCCGTCGAGCGACTTATAAATTCCGTCGCCCCACGACGAACTCTGCCGGTTATTTGGCTCGCCGCTTCCCACCCACACCACCGACGGATCCGAAGGCGCGATCGCGATGTCGCCAATCGTCGAAACGCCTTCTTTATCGAAAACTGGCTCCCAAGTCGTCCCGTTATTCGTGGTCTTCCACACGCCGCCGGACGCAGTGCCCACGTACACAATGTTCGGATTGCTTTCGACCACGGCGAAATCATCAATGCGTCCACCCATCACCGCGGGACCAATCTCGCGAAACTCCAGGTTCTTGAATTTGTCCGTGGGATTTTGCGGATTACCTGGTGCGCCCGGCGTGCTCACCGTTGCCGCCAGCACGAACACCATACAGGCAAGAATCCTCCGAAGCGTCCTCGACGTTTGCTTCATCTCCATCTCCTCGCGCGCAAGGTCCGGCATCTTACCCCTGTCGGGCGTCTTGCGCATCAAATGTTTCTGGAAGGGCCAACCAACCCTGTGCAGACAGACGCGCCGTACGGTCCCCACGTTTCATGGCGTCCATTTCGCGTCTTTCCCTGCTTGCTTTCCAAGCAACTGCGCTGCGCTCCTCGCCTTCAAATCACTGCGACCCCATGCTAGGCTATCGTCTCGCTCACACCGATCGCATGCGCTGCTTGAATCATCATTATTCTTGGGCTCAGATTCATGCTGCGATGCGTCGTTTTCTCACCCTGGCGGTGCTTCTCGGCGCGGCTTCCACGCTTTCCACCTTCATCGCCGCAGCTCAACAGATCGGCCCGCCCTCGCCGGGCAAAGGCGTCGTCGCCGAGCTCGAAGCGAAAACGCAAACGCGCCAGGGCGACGTCACCACCGCCGATGGCGACGTGGACATTCGCTACGGTGACACTCGCCTACGCGCCGATCACGTCGAGTACAACGACAAAACCAACGAAGCCGTCGCCACCGGCCACGTGCAACTGGACTATAGCGGCGAGCATCTTGAAGCCACCGAAGCCCACTACAACGTCAGCACCGGCCACGGCCTCTTTCAGAACGTTCACGGCACTTTCAAAATCGAGCGCCAGCCCAACGATCAAGTCCTCCTCACCGACAATCCTCTGTATTTCGAAGCTCGCACCGTCGAGCGTTTTGCCGGCGATCTGTATTTCGTGCAACGCGCCTGGATCACCATCTGTGATCCCGGCCGCCCCAAATGGCAGTTCTATGCTCCCGAAGCGCGCATTCGCCTCGACAAGACTGTCGCCCTGGTCAACGCCAACTTCCGTCTGTTCCGCGTTCCCCTCATCTGGCTTCCGTACGCCACCGCCCCCGCGGGACGCAAAGTCCGGCAATCCGGCTTCCTCATTCCGGACATCGGTCAGAGTTCCCGCAAAGGCTTCATTTTGGGTGAGGCCTTTTATTTCGCGCCCTTGTCCTGGCTCGATACCACTTTCGGCGCGCAGTTCATGAGCCGCCGCGGCCTGCTCGAACGCGGCATTTTTCGCGCCAAGCCATTCGAAAATACTTCCGTCGAGTACACCTACTTCGCCGTGGACGACCGCGGCCTCCTGAACCCGGACGGCACGCGCTCTCCCCAGGGCGGCCAGCAGCAGCGCCTCGAAATACAATCTCTGCTGGGCCACGGATGGCGGTTTGTCACCGACTACAACCAGCTTTCCTCGCTCACGTTTCGTCTCGCCTTTGCCGACAGCTTTGGTGAAGCCATCAATTCCGAAGTGCGTAGCGCCATTTTCTTCACCAATAATTTCCGCGGCTTCAGCCTGAATTTCGCCGGCATCAACGACAAAAATTTCCTCACTCTTCCCGTAGCCGCCACTTCCACCGCGCCCGCCGTTCCCGCTTCCAGCGTCACCCTTCGCAATCTGCCTCAAGCGCGGTTCAGTTCCGTCGAACAATCTCCCTGGAGAAGGGTTCCTCTTTATTTTTCTTTTGATGGTTTCGTCGGGGCCGTGCATCGTGCGGAGTCGGCCATGCCCACGCCGCCCACATTCACCCCCATCGACACTCCATTGAGCGTCCCGCGCGAGGAATTCGCTCCGCGCATCACTCTCCCCGTCCACTTCGGCCCGTGGTTTGGCGCGACCGCTTCCGCCGCGTTTCGCTCCACGCGCTACGGCGATTCGCTTAATTCTTCCGGTCTCGTGAGCGGAGCATCCATCGTCCGCAACACCGGCGAATTCGCCGTCGAACTCCGCCCGCCTTCCTTCGAGAGATTCTTCGAACCTGCCCTAAAAAAAGACAAGCCCCGCCGCAAGTACAAACACACCATCGAGCCCGCAATTACCTACCGCTACGTCACCGGCGTAAATAATTTTGCCGATTTCATCCGCTTCGATAGCGACGCCACGCTCACGGACACCAGCGAAGTCGAGTACGGTTTCACGCAGCGCCTTTATTCAAAAACCGGTGACGGCCAGCCTCAGGAGTTCTTCTCCTGGCGCATCGTCCAAAAGCATTATTTCGATCCGACGTTTGGCGGTGCCATCGTCAACGGCCAGCGCAACGTCTTCCAGGCTCTCGACTCCATTTCCCCCTTCGCGTTTGCTTTCGGCCCTCGCAACTGGTCTCCCATCGTCAGCGATTTCAAGATCACTCCCGGCGGTCCCTACGACCTCGAGCAAATTCTCCAGTACGATCCCCATCTTCAGCGTCTCGTCACCATCGGCACGCTCATCAAAGCAAAGCCCTACCGCGAATTCTTCACCACCATCGCCTTCTTCCGTCTCGACGATAATCCTTCGCCTGGTGATCTCGCATCGCTGCCGCCTGCTCAAACGCCCTTCCAGCAGCCGCTTTCCAACCAGATTCGCGCGCTCGTAGGCTACGGCAGCGAAAACCGCAAAGGCTTCAATTTCGCGGGGGGCGCGGGCTACGACTTCACCAACAAAACGCTGCAAAGCCAGATCGTGCAGGCCAGTTACAACGGAAGCTGCTGCGGCCTCGCCGTCGAATACCGCCGCATCAACCTCGGCCAGGTCCGAACCGAAAATCAGTTCCGCG
>QHYM01000356.1 GCA_003223295.1 Acidobacteriota bacterium
TCCAACTCGCCAAAGCCCGGCGCGTCGATACGGTCGCACGACTGGTTTCGCAATTGTGCCCCCAACAAGAGTGGCCTCGAACAACGGCCTCAAGATCGTGGGCCTTGAGAATATGGCGAATCGCCACCAACGCGCGTCTGACAACGAACCCACTACGGTATGCGGTAGCGTGTACCATAATCGTCGCAATTTCTCACCTGACGCTGGAGAAATCCGCAAAGCCCACGCGCACCACTGTCATTGCCCGCGGCGGGCGCCCGGGCTGCGGCGATGGCGCTTCCGTTGAGACCGGCAGCGCCTCCGTCCATGCACCGTAGACTTTCCCGTTGTACGCCGCCAGCCACGTGTAGTCGCCCAGAAACGCGTTCTGCGATTCAAACGCCGATTCCGACCACGAGTAACTCACGAAAGATTTGCCGCCGTCGGTTGAGCGCGCCAGCGTAAAACCCGTTTTGCGATTGGCAGGATCTTCGCGGCGATCATAGAACTGCACGTATACATCGCCCGTGACTGGATCGACGGCCATCCACTGGAAAAACTGGTCGATGCCGTCGTGAATCGGATCGCTGTTTACGCGAACGGGCTTGGACCACGTTTTCCCGTGATCCGTCGAAGAGACGCAGAATACATCCACGTCGCCATTGCGATAATCGCTCCAGGTCAGATACAGGGCTCCGTTTTGTCGGGGCCGCGCATCGACTCCGATCTGCGGGAAACCCATGACCCGGGAAACGCCCGGGATGCCGCCTGCTCCGCCAAAATATGGCGGCGCAACATCAATCGCAACGCGCGAAGGCTCAAACGACCTGCCGCCGTCCCGCGAATGTGTGAACGTGATGGTGCAGCCATCGTTCCAGATGGCGTAGACCGTGCCGTCGGCTCCCACGACTCCAACGAAGCCAACAAGGCCGCCATTGTCGTCGCGCGGCAGGCCTGCGTGCGTGCTGATGCGCATCGGCTGCGAAAACGTTTTGCCCGAATCCGTGGAGCGAGCAAACAGCATGATGGACTTGTCGAGCTGCCATTCGATCCAGCCTACGTACACATTCCCCGCGAAGAGACTCTTCGGCTGGGAATCGGTGAAGACGCGCGGCATGTCTTCCCACTGAATATCAGGTTCGTCGCCTCGATACGCCTTAAGAGTGGCGGCGTCTTTCTCCCACGTTTTGCCACCGTCCAGCGAGCGCCGAAGGAAAATCCCATTACGGCCCGCGCCATGCGCCCAATACGACTGGCTGCCGAGCTTGTCGAAATGCAGCGTGCTGAGATACGCGTGCCCTTTGTTATCGAAGGCCACAGATACATCGCCGCCGCCTCGCCAGCCCTCCACGGGCGGCAGCTCTGCCGTGGCAAATGTCTGCGCGCCGTCGGTCGAGTAAGCAATCGTGGCCGGCTGGAACGCCGCAACCACGTGATCGGGATTGTTTGGATCGACCGCAATCGATGGCTCATTTCCGCGCTTTTCGGCGGGGGAGATCGTTACGATGCGGCGTCCCGGCATCGGCGGCAACGGCGTCTGCGCGAACGCCGCTCCCCAAAGCACAAAGCCGACGGCGATAGTGCCGCATAGTTTCAGTGACATTTCTCGGCTCCACAGCAGGAGATACCCCACGGCCGATTCGGCGCCGAAGGCGAAAACTGGAGGCGCATGGGCGAACACTATAGCCGAAAACGCGACAAATGCAAGCGCTTGCATTCTGCGCGCCTTTGGTTACAATGTTCCGCGCATCGCGCCGGCCACACGCCTCGCGCTGCCCAAATGCTCCCAGGTGCATTATGGACAAACCGAATCCCCAGGATGACTCGTCGCGCCGCGATTTCCTGAAGGGCCTGACAACTTTTCCGTTCGTCGCCCTGCTGGGCGCCAAACTTCCTCCGGCCGCTCCCGTTGCTGCTTTGTCCAGACTTCCAACCGCTGCCCCTTCCAGTCGCGGCACGGAAGGCAAGAAGAACGGCAAGAAGTTGGTCGCGATCCAGATTGGCGGCCGATCCTTCGTGGATGAAGGCGTCGAGCAAGTGCTCGACGTTCTTCAGGAGAAGGCCGGCGTCAACGTCCTGATGCCAACCGTCTTTACCTATGGCCGCGGGCTTGCCGGGCGCCAAATCCCTGGCCAGCCGCTTCCCGACCACGGCGGGCAGGAGTACGACGAAATCCATGGCGGAAGCTACACGGCGCTTCATGCGGAGTTCCGCGCCAAATCACCACTGCAAGACGTTCGAGCGCCGGAGTTGGGCGAATTCGACATTCTCGCGGACGTGATTCCAAAGGCCAAAGCACGCGGCCTGCAGACCTACTGCCTGTTTGAAGAAGCATACAATCCGCGCCTCATGCCCGGTTTCGAAGAAATTGCCGAAGTGGACCTCAACGGACAATTTGGCGCCAGCACCTGCCTGAATAATCCCGGCACCCGCAATTTCCTCGTTGCGCTGGTTGGGGATTGGTTCCGGCACAACGATCTCGACGGCATGATGTGGGAATCCGAGCGGCAGGGTCCCTTCAACAACACAATTGGCGCTCACTTTGGAAGGTTCAACGGAAACGCGCGAATCTTTTGTTTCTGCCGGTACTGCACCGCCAAAGCGGCGGGAGAGGGCATCAACGTGGAGCGCGCACGCGCCGGATACACTGCACTCGGTCAGTGGGTAAAGCGGGTACTGCAATCAGAGAGCCGCGCGGGCAGCGACTCCTTGGTTTCGCTGTGGCGCCTGCTCACGGAGTACCCCGAAGTCATCTCGTGGGAGAAGTTTTGGTTTCGCAGCCAGGAAGAGGTTTACGCCTTGCTCTACGAGACCGTCAAGGCGATCAATCCGAAGGCGCAGGTCGGCTGGCACATCATGCATCTCGTGACCATGAGTCCGTTTTACCAAGCCGAACAGGACTACGCGCGCATCGCCAAGACCGCAGACTTTATCAAGCCGTGCCCTTACAACAACTGCGCAGGCCCGCGCTTCGCCCAGTACATCAGAAACATCCAGTCGACGGTGTTTCGAGGCTTCACGCCCGAGGAAGTCCTCGAGTTTCACTACCGGCTGCTCGGTTACGAACATGAGGCCCGGCTCGACCAGCTCCCGATTGCCGGCCTATCGGCAGCCTGCGTCGAGCGTGAGACATGCCGCGCTCTTCATGACGTGAATGGAGCAGCAGCCATTTATCCCGGAATCGACATCGATATTCCAACGGCGCTGAATGAAAAACGCACCCAGCCTTCCGATGTTAAAGCCGCAGTGCTTGCGGCGTTTCGGGCCGCCGCCCCTGGCGTTGTACTGTCGCGAAAATACGCGGAGATGAGGCTTAGCAATCTCGCGGCCGCCGGCGAAGCTTTGCGCGAATTGGCTTAGCCGTTCGCGCACGCGTGGTTCTGTTGCGGCGTGACACAGTTTTTTTTCGCAACTGTCTTATGTGGAATTTCCGAGGAGTTTCCTTTGAAAAAAAGCTGGTTTTTCGATGTCTTTGCTGCGTTTCTCATTGCCGGCGCATTTTGCCTGACGCAGCCTTCTCTGAGCGCGCAGGTTCGCGAAGAGCAGGGCAAATCCATCGGGAAGGTGTCGACCATCGGCGAGCTGATTCTGCTGGAGCTCCATGAGGGGGCGCTGGGGAAGCAGAACCTCTTCGATCTGAATCGCCGCACCGTGCGTTTCACTCCGAGCGGCTCGGGATACCGCATCGAGAGTCTTCCGCTGCAGTGGGATTCCGAATTCGGCGAAGAACTGAATGGAAGCAACGTCACTCTGAAGAAGGTGAAGTTTCCATTCTCTGGGAAAACATGGGAGTCGTTTTCCGTCGGCGGGAATGGTTCGATTCGTTTTGGGGGGACACCAACGGAACACTGATCAATACGGTGCCGGCGATTTGCGTTTTCCTGAAGCCGAGATTGTATGGCGCACGGTACGCAAAGGAGCTGGACGATCGCGTTGTAGTCACCTGGGACGTGACCGAGCCGTGGGGCAACATCCAGGATTTCACCTGGACCAAAACCATCAACCGTTTTCAGGCTGTGCTGCACAAGGACGGAACGATTGAAATGTCCTATGATCAGCTTGCCGCGCAGGACGCCATCGTCGGCCTCTACCCGATCGTGTCCCCCGGAGCGGAGAAAACGCTGGCAACGATTCGCGGATCGCACAATTCCACTTTGCCTGCACATTTGAATTTGCTCGATGTAAAGCTGGCGACGATGGATGGACTTTTTCTGTACGTCACGTTTGAGACGTCCGGTCCAGTGTTGCCCGGCGGTGACGCCGGACTTTCCGGCATTGCGTACCGCATCTTATTCGATACGAAACAACCTCCGCCTGAAAGCAGCGGTGGCCACGATTCAGCGGTTGTGTGGACGATTCGTGGATTTGTGCCGCGGAACCGCGCTGGGGGCGCCAGTTCGCGATACGTTGCCTTTGGCCGGGGTGCATCTCCGGAAGTAAAGGTCAGCGGAAACACAATCTCGATGCATGGAATCGTTCCTGCGGAACTTGCGCGCGCAGGAAAACTGTTCGCGTCCGCGGAAGTTATTGGGCCGGGATCGACGGAGCCCGCGGACCGTGTTCCGGCACGCGCGTTTGCGCTGGCGGGCGTGCGCAACCCCGAAGTGGATTTATCCGCGGCGAAGCCGCAGGATGGCGCGCTGCCCGTGGTTTATGAGTCGTTTCATTATTATCCGCTACCGAATTCGCGCGATCTTGCATGCACGGTGATCCAGGCACTTGGAGATAAATTCGATTTTCTTGCGTACTATTCCGATTTTCGCATCGACAACCAGGAAGCAGGCACGCCGAGCTTCGGTCCGCTGGGCAGCACAGGCGAGCCCGTCACGGGCATCGGCGCAACGCAGCGCGGGCTGGAAAGTTTCTGCAGCGCGGGCCGATTCCAATGGCAATTCGTTCAACCGGTGTACGTGGGCGCGAACCAGATGCAGGAGCGTCCGCCGGACGATGCACCGGTGGGAACGGAGCGCGATATCAGCTGGTACAAACAGCAGCTCGCGGAAATCTCTCAGGATGGCAAGCTGCCGTCGTACATGTACGCCATGTCGCAGATCGCGCACGAGATGGGACATCGCTGGGCGGCATTTGTTTCGGCGAAGGTGAAAGGCGAAACGATTCCGCTCGGCCCAACGCACTGGGCGCGCGGACTCCAGGCGCCTGTCGCGTTTCCGTATGTGCGGCCCTCGGAGGCATCAATCATGGGCGGCGGCGTTTGGCAAGACAACTTTGACGGAACATTCACGCAGCTCGACGACGACTACTATGTGCCGTCGACCGGGTGGTCCTATCTCGATTTGCATCTGATGGGCCTGGTGAAGCCGGAAGAAGTGCCGGACTTTTTTATCCTGAGAAATCTGAAGCCGGCAGGAGAAGACGGGAACGGGCATCCGATTTTCAAGGCGGATCGCACAAAAATCACGATTCAGGACGTGATTGCCGCGGAAGGTCCGCGCATGCCCGGCGTGGCCAAATCACAGCGGCAGTTCAACACCGGCATGGTAATGGTGGTCGAGCATGGGAAAAAGCCGAGTCCAGAATTGCTCGAGCGCACCGAAGGGATCCGCAAGCGCTGGATCGAATATTGGCCGATTACGACGGGACACCGGGCGTCGATGACGGCGAGTCCGAAGTAGGAGTGGCCGAAAATCTTCACCATCCCTCAACCATCTGCAAAAAAGCGGGGGAACAAACTTACAAACTTGCCGGAGCCGGGCCGAATGAACGACCGTTACACATCGCTAGCGGCCAGCGCTGATGGTTGCCGTCTGGTTGCCACGCTCGCAAGTCCGACGAGAACACGCTGGCGCTTGCCGATCGCTCCACTCACCCACCGAAGTCTCGGCGGCGGCCCGAATCTCGCTGAGCACCAGCACGGGATTCTCGCCCCCCGACTCGGCCACAATTATCTTCTATCTCCTATACGTTTCTGCAATCGGCGCGCGCGAGAGTATCTGGAAAGTCGCCAATGGAACTGGCGCGGAGTTGTGGAATGTCAGGGAGCGCGAGTTTTGAGCGGGGCTACAATCTTCCGGAACTTGTGCTAATAATCTGTACCTTGGAGATTCAGACCGTCTTTCTGGGGGGATACCGCTTCGAAGCTTCACTCTCGCGGTCCTGGCCGGCGAGAAACGTCATTACTGACGATGGCGCCATGCTAATCATGGAAACGTCGCCTCGAGAGTTTTACATTATCGGAAGTGGTCTAACCATCAGTTTTGCTCGGGACCCGGATACGGACTCGGGAATCGCCGGTATTGAAACCGTTGAACAAGTTACCCGCGTGTCCGGGAGATGGATCACGGAGCGGCGCCTCAATGGTGATCAAACCAATCAGGGCCGTCAGTTGCTCCTCGATCCGCACCGACCGCAAATCTATCGGGTGCGCTTATATTCCATAATTCCGAAACAAGGGTCTTAAATCCCCGCAGCGAGAATCGACCATTCTCTTTCGGCTACAAGTGTCGTGTGCAGAGGAAAATTCCAATCATTTGACGTTTCCTGCGCGTCAGAATCCGCGGACTTTGGCGGATTCACTTTGGGTCTGACGCTCATTTACTATATATTGATTGGATACGCGGACATTTTAGTTCTGCCTCGTAGCCGAAAAGAGATCCATGGCCAGGAACGCAAGAAAGTCGGCCCCCATGCGCACCCTTACCGAAAAAGCCTACCAATGCATAAAGGAAGGAATTGTGCGGGGCGAAATTGAAGAAGGCGTGTTTCTCTCTGAAAAAGAAATCATGAGCCGCTATCGGATCGGACGCACGCCATTTCGCGAGGCCTGCAACCGCCTTCATCATGAACATCTTCTCGAAGTTGTACCCCACAGAGGCTATCTGGTTCCAGAGATGAGCTTGCAAGAGGTGCGCGACCTGTTTGAGCTTCGAGTGCTGGTAGAAGGCGCTGTGGCGGAGCTGGCGGCCGCGAGGGCGAACGCCCGGGAGATCGATGAACTGGCACGTCTTGCGGATCAGAATTCACCCCCTGGTTTGTCCCGCAAAGGGGACAACGACCGCGCCGAGGTCAATACGAGTTTCCACTTGCAGTTAGCTAGCATGGCCCATAATCGCGAATTCATGCGACTCGAAAGCAGCGTGCTGGAGCGAACCAGGCGGCTGGCGTATAACGTGGCGCGCTCGATCGGCGTCCAAAGGCAGGAAATGAGTCTTCAGAACCTGCACCGGCCGGTTGTTGATGCCATCCGCCGAGGAGATAGGGCGGCGGCGCGGCAGGCGATTATCCACGACATCCAGCAGGCTCAGACTATTCTCGTTGGGTTGGGAGGCCGCGACCTCGGGGAAACGGATGGGGTGCCAAGACGCCTGAGTTCAAATGCAAAACCTGCCGAACCGGTGTCGCGCAAACACCACAAATAGTTCTACCCGCCTTGGCATTCGCTCTCCTGGTCCGTGAAATTTCAAGCGTAACGGCGTGAAATTTGCCGGCGAATTTCGACGCATGTTTACTAGCGCCCTCGTTGTTGTCCCTGCATCAATAAAACGCATATATTGACAATATATTTTTGTTGACACGGACTCAAGCCAGGCGTATAGGAACAATTTACAAAGGGGCGGCAAGCGAGTTGCCGGCAGGTCTTTACCGTCAATGGGATCATTCGCCGCTGGCATTGCCTTGGCGTCGCGGCAATGAATCTATTTATCTCATTTGGGTGGAGGGGTCATGTCCAAACAAGCTCTGAGCCATGTTGCAAATAATTCGTGCAAGAAGCTTTGGCTCGGAACGGCAACCTGGGTGGCCTGGTTCCTTGGGTTTTGTCTCTTCCCTGGCGCAGCCACCGCGCAGGTGCTTTACGGCTCGCTCACCGGGAACATTATCGATCCATCGGGCGCAGTCCTACCAGGTGCGCGAGTAGAAGCGCTCAACAGCGCGACGGGCGTGTCCCGTCTTGCAACCAGCGATTCGGCCGGCGTCTATCGGTTCGCCGAGCTACTGCCTGGACTGTACAAAGTGACGGTAACGGCCACAAGCTTTGGCGTTTTCGTTGCGGACAACGTGCGCATCGACCCGAATACGACGCGACGCGTTGATGTGCAGGTTCAACTCAAGCAACAAGTAGAAGCGGTCACGGTGACCGGTGCCGCGCCGTTGCTCCAGACGGACCGCGCCGACGTACACACCGACCTTGACGCAAAAGAGATTTCGGACCTGCCCCTCCTGGCCTCCAACGGCCGGAACTTTCAGTCCGCCTACCGCATCGTCCCAGGGGCGGGCTTACTGGGAGAAAACAACTCAGCCGCTGGGAATCCCCAGCGGGCCATGACCACCAACGTCAACGGGCTGTCTATCAACAACAACAACACGCGCATTGACGGAGCAGTCGACACCTACACCTGGCTGCCGGCCAACGTCGCCTATATCCCCTCCGCGGACGCCATCGAATCTGTGAACGTAGTCACCAACAACTTTGACGCGGAGCAGGGCATGGCCGGCGGCCTCGCGGCAAACGTGATCGTTAAATCAGGCACCAATCAATTTCACGGCACGGCCTTCGAGTACCATACCGACAATAAGCTTCGCACCCGTAACTACTTCAGGCCTGCGGTCGCGCAGGCCGTGAAGCCCAAAAACATCTTCAACCAGTATGGCGGGACTCTCGGCGGTCCCATCAAGAAAGACAAATTGTTTTTCTTTGGGGCCTACGAGGGCACTAAAATCCGGACCGCCGGTGGAGCAGCAAAAAGCGTTGCGCCAAATTCCATCCGGAACGGCGATTTCTCCGCGCTCTTGCCCGCCGTCGGCTCAATCATTCCCGGTTCTGTAACGACTGCAAATCCCGCAGGGGTCGCATTTGTGGATTGCAATGCCACACCGGCCGCGGGGTGCATTTACGACCCGAACACTGGAAATGCCAACGGCACTGGACGCACCGCGTTCCCGGGAAACATCATTCCCGCGAACCGGATCGATCCCGCGGCCATGAAGATGGCTTCCCTGATTCCAGCGCCCAATGTTGGCGATCCCAACAGCCCCACCAATATCACGAACAACTTCATTCCACTTGGAGCGCCACAATACAATTTGAGCAGAATCGATGCAAAGGTCAACTACGTACCGAGCACCAAGTCCATGCTGTTCGCCCGGTACAGTATTTCGCCCACGTTCATTTTCGATCCGCCCGCACTGGGACCCGCAGGAGGCGACGCCACCGGCGGTGGGCAGAACGGCAATGCATTCAGCCGGGTTCAGAGCGTGGCTTTGGGAGGCAGTTACCAATTTTCTCCGAACATGCTGTGGGACATAAACGCTGGATACACGCGGTTGCGGCTTAACGCTGAAAACGTGGACATTAACTCCAATTTCGGGCTCGACACGCTGCACATTCCGGGTACAAATGGACCCGATCACCCCTACGGGGGCATTCCGGCGTTCCAATTCGCGGCCAATTCTTTTGCCAATTTGGGGAATGCGAATACGGGGAATCCGTTCATCTTCCGGGACAATCAATACGTGGCGAACACGAACCTGGGCTGGATAAAGGGACGCCACGACCTACGCTTCGGTCTGGAATACTACCGCAGCGGGATCAACCACTTCCAGCCACAGGGGGGAACGTTCGGCACACCGCGGGGCACCTTTGGATTCGATGGAAGCGTGACCTCTGTGAGTGGCGCCCCGGGATATGCGGCAGGGACGGGCAACCCTTACAACAGTTTTGCCCAATTCTTGCTCGGTCTACCGCAACGAGACGGCAAGGTCGTCCAGAATGTCATCCCCAACGCGCTCCGATTCACCACCTGGGCGTGGTATGTGCGCGACCGCTGGCAAGTGACTCCCAAGCTGACCTTCACCTATGGCGTGCGATGGGAATACTATCCATTCGCAACCAGCGACCACACCGGGGCGAAGTTCTTTAGCCCCGCTGACGGCAATGTATACATCGGCGGAATCGGTTCAGTCCCGGAGGACGATGGTGTTGATGTAGGCCACGGAATCTTTGCTCCTCGCTTTGGGATTGCTTACCGGTTCAGAAGCAAGACAGTGATCCGCGCTGGATACGGGATCAGTGTGGACCCCAACAACTTCCGCGCTCTGCGGGATACCTACCCCAACATCACGAATATGGATTACCAGGCCAGCCAGCTCTTTGGGAGCGCCTTCGCGCCTTCAACAAGTCTTACCGGCACCAACGCCACCTTAACTCCGTACCCGGGCCTCACGACGGGGATCGTCTTGATACCTTTCGCGGGGTTTGGCAACGGCGTGATTAGGCTCCCCAATTTTGTGGGGACGGCCACTGTGGCCAATCCCTTTCATCGTGGGTATGCAGAGTCTTATAACTTGATTGTGCAGCACGAGCTCGCGGGATGGGTGGCTGAAGCAGGCTACGTGGGAACCCGCGGGATTCGCATACCACTGGGGCTCAACATCAACGCAGGCCCCCCCTCTTCTGCGGCTACCTCAACTCAAAACCGCCTGCTCAATGCCAATCCAGTCGTCTGCCCTAGTGGCAACTGTTGGGGCGACATCAATGCCGTGACACCCTTTAAGGTTACCTATTATGATTCCCTACAATCCAAACTCACCCGGCATTTCGCAGGCGGTTCGGTAATCGGTTTCGCCTACACGTTCTCTAAAGCCATCGACTACGGCGAGAACGAAGGAGCGGTCTTCCATCCATTTCCAGCCGATTGGGGAAGCGACAAGGCCCTTGCGGGTTTTGACCGCACACACAACTTCCAGGCCTATGGTGTTTACGAACTTCCGTTTGGACACACTAAGCGCTGGGCACAACGTGGTATGGCAAACATCCTGGCGGGCGGCTGGCAGTTAAATTGGATCCTGAGCCGCTACAGCGGTGTTCCTTTGACAGTCACTGGCGGGACAGACGATACGCACGCGGGAGGAGCCACCCTCACGCCAGACTTGGTCGGCCCAATCGTGATCATCGGAAACGTCCGGCACCAAGATGCGACAGGTAAGTTCGTGAACTGCGCTCTCAACGACCCAACCTGCCAGTATTTCTCGGTCAGTTCGTTTGCCGAAGTAACCGGAACACCACGCTACGGCACTGCCGGACGCAATATCCTTCGCGGGCCCGGCTTCTTTGACTTGGATACCGGCCTGTTGAGAAACTTTCCGATCACAGAGCGGGTGAAGTTTCAATTCCGGGTAGACGCCTTTGCTGTAACCAATACACCGAATTTTGGCAACCCCAACAGCACGTTTTCGACCTCAAACAGCTCGAACTTCGGGGTGATCACTTCAACGGCCAGCGGACCGCAGTTCTCCAGCGAAGCCGGCAACCTCACCGGTCAACGCACCTGGTGGTTTTCAGGCAAACTGATTTTCTAACTATAAGGTATTTCAGAACGCCCCCTTTGTCTGTGCTGAGTTGCTGCTTCTAAAGAGGCTGAAAGGGGATTTGAAACCAGCTCTAGGTGGAATGGGCATGGACCCGCAGAAACGGTACGGCGCGCTGTGAGCCCGGCATGGCTTCAAGCACTTGCCGAGCAGTGTCTGCCGTTCAGAGGAGTCGCTGAGCGTTAGGGCCATCGCAAAACCCGGCCATGCGCGATCGGCATTGCACACCTTGTCTGAGCAAGCGTTGGAGACTGTGGAGCGCACTCAGTAGTTTGGAAGTAGTGGCCCGAAGAGGGAGGAGGCAGACTTGAGGGATGAAACAATCGCAAATTATCTTTGCGCTCCCAAACTCGACACGAAAAAGTTTCTATACACGGCCTTTTTGATCTTCTGCCTACCTAAATCACTGGCGAGCTCGAATTCTCAAATCGCACCGAAGGCCGCGGTCGAATTTGTCACCCTGGATTCAAACGCCGCTATCCTTCTGGACGGTGACGAACCCCTCCCGATTGCGAAAGCAGCTCAGGACCTCGCAGATGACTTCGAAAAGGTCATGCGCAAGAAGCCCAAGATCGTTCACCGCGCCGAGGATCAGAGCCCCGTAACGATTTGGATCGGCGAAAAATCGAGACTTCCTCGAAGTATGCGCCCAGAAAGTTTGACGGAGCCCGAATCTTTTTCGATTTCGGTTACTCATTCCGGAGGCAAGTCACAGCCCGGCGAGATCGTGCTATTGGCCGGCGCGGATATGCGCGGAACGGTATACGCCATTTACGAATTCTCCGAAAAATATCTGGGCGTTGATCCTCTTTATTATTGGACCGATCATAAACCACTCAATCGCGCGCGGATTGAACTCCCGGTGTCCCTCAACAAACAATTTTCAGCGCCGGTTTTCAAATACCGCGGCTTCTTTATCAACGACGAGGATTTATTGACAGGCTGGGCGCCCGGTGAGGCAAAAGATCATACCGGGATTTCACTACTGGTTTGGAACAAAATCTTCGAGACGATTCTTAGACTCAAAGGAAATATGGTGGCACCGGGAACTTGGATTTTCCCCGATGAGCCCCAAATTAAACTGGCGGGCCAGCGCGGTCTCATCTTGACCCAGCATCATGCCATCCCGCTAGGCCTTAATGTAGCCCGTTGGCCCAAAGACGTTCCTTACTCTTACTCGAGCCACCCCGAGATTCTCGAGCGCGCCTGGAGGAATGCGGTTATTGCCTATCCGCCAAACCAGGAGGTGTTGTGGACCGTGGGGCTGCGCGGGTTGTCGGACGCCAGCTACGCCGCCTTTGACCCGAGCGTTCGAGGCAGCGACAAGGCGTTAGGTGAGTTGATCACTAAGGCCATCGCGAACCAGATGCAAATCGTGCGCTCGCTCCGACCCGATGCAAAATTCATTACCAGCCTGTGGCAGGAGGGAGCGCGGCTCGTGCAGCAAGGGGATCTCGACATTCCTCCCGAGGTCGCAACAGTTTGGCCGGACACCGGTTATGGCTACCTAAAAGACAAGGGTTTGCTGACTGCAGGACAAGGCGCGTATTACCACGTCGCGATGATGAACGGCAGAGCCAACCAACTGACCGAAATGGTTCCGGTAGAACGCATTGACTCTGAATTCGGCCGCTACATAAAGGCGGGAGCGACTCACTATATGCTTCTGAATACCAGCGACATACGGCCAGTTTCAATGACCACGAAGGCTGTCATGGATATTGTTTGGAAGGGTTTGCCACCCGACGGCGCGGGAGATAGCGATCGGTTCTACCGGCAATGGTCCTCGGAGGAATTTGGAACGAAGGCCGCCGCACAGGTTTCCGAGGTCTACAAGCAATACTTTGCCACTCCTGCACATCTTCCCGGAGAACAACCCGCCCTTGAATACGGCGATCAGTATTACCACACGGATGCGCGGCGTTTGTTACTGGAACACATGGTAGGTGCTCCGCTCTATTCGCTGCCCGGTCAGGCGCCGACTTGGGTGACGCCTCGAGTTTTTTCAGAGCCTTCCGAAAATCCCAGAATGCAGATTTTGGCAGAGGCTCTGAAGGGAGAAATCCAGCGCTGCGGCGAGGCCCAGCCGAGATGGGGGGCTTTGTGGGCCAAGGCGGTTGCGGCGGAGCAACTCGTGTCGCCAGAGCGGCGGGCCTTTTACCGCGCTCACGTGTTGACGATGATTGCGATTGGGAGGGAAAGCAACCGTGTTCTTCTATCCGTGGCAGAAGCCGTCCAGAATGCCGAGATGGGAGAGACCGCACGAGCTCGTACGGGAGTTGCCCGAGCACTCGAAGCCCTCGACGAAATTTTCAAGGCCGAGGCAAACGCCGAATATGGCAAATGGAAAGGCTGGTACCGCGGTGACTGGCTGGCTGGAATTCACCGGACGCGCGAACTTGTTCAAATATTCGCTAAGCACCTTGATGATCCTTCGTCTCCCATGCCGCCACCGATATTTTGGACAGGTTGGGAAGCGTACTACCGCATCATGCATTACGAGGGAGAACGTACCGCAAACGTGAATTGACGGGCGCTGCGCGGCGCTTCTGTTCTTAGAACGGCAGTCTCCGCGGCTGCCCCCCGCTCGGGTGCCCACTCTTAGGAGGGAGATTCCGGGCTTTCAAGTTTGCGGAGCCCTTCCGAGGAAAGAACCATAGATGAAAATCACAGACCTGCGTGCCACCACAGTAAGCGTTCCGCTGGAAGCGCCATTGCGCCACGCCAATGGATGCCACTGGGGCCGTTTTGTTCGGACCGTGGTTGAGCTGGAAGCCGACAATGGGTTAGTCGGCCTCGGGGAAATGGGCGGGGGCGGTCAGTCAAGCGAAGAGACATTTCGGGCCCTCAAATCGGCTCTCCTAGGTTGGGATCCGTGCCGCCTGGAGGAACTGAGGTTCCGCATTGCCAACCCGACGGCATCTCTTTACAACAATCACATTCAAGTCCTCGCGGCGCTCGAATTCGCCTGCCTGGACCTGCTCGGGCAAGCCTGGGGAACTCCCGTTTCGGAAATCTTAGGCGGGCGCCTGAGGGATCGAGTTGCCTTCGCCTCATACCTGTTCTTTCGGTATCCCAATCCGGAGAATGGCGAAGGAGAGGTCCGGACTGTCGGCCATCTTGTTTCCCACGCGCAAAGATTGAAGTCCAAGCACGGTTTTAAAACGCATAAGCTGAAGGGCGGTGTTTTCCCGCCAGCCTATGAACTCGAGTGCTATCGAGCGCTCGCCAAAGCGTTCCCCAGCGACCATTTGCGCTTCGACCCCAACTGCACTTGGTCAACGGAACAAGGGATCCAATTTGCCCGCGCCATCGAAGGATTGAACAATGACTATCTCGAAGATCCGGTTTTCGGATTGAATGGGATGCGCCGCGTCCGAGAACAGGCTCACATGACCTTGGCAACAAACACCACGGTCGTTAATTTCGAGCAGTTGGCGGCAAATGTTCGAGATCCTGCCGTGGATGTGGTGCTCCTCGATACCACCTTTTGGGGAGGCATTCGTCCTTGTCTTAAGGCCGCGGGGATTTGCGAAACATTTCAGTTGGGCGTTGCCGTCCATTCGTCCGGTGAGTTGGGAATTCAGCTTGCGACCATGCTCCATATGGCCTCGGTCATTCCCAATCTTTCGTTTGCTGCCGATGCCCACTACCACGAACTCGTCGATGACATCATCGACGGTGGAAAATTGAAATACGAAGACGGCGCTATCCGTGTGCCATCAGCTCCGGGGCTAGGAGTCCGACTGGACCGCGAAAAACTGGCGGAGTACAGCGAAATGTACCGGCGGCTCGGTCCTTATCCCTACGACCGCGACCCGCTGCGGCCATGCTGGACACCGACGATCCCGAATGAGCGTTGGGCCGATCCCGGAGATGATTGCAGACCACAGATTCCTTACTAAGATCTCATCTTAAAGGATCGACTTGAAGGAGGCGGATAGTACAGTTCGCAACGTATTGAGCAAAAGGGGCTTAGTAGCTATAAAGCACTATATACTTGCATTTATACGGCACAATTGACTTGTATTCACACAACGAAAGCGTCACGACTTGCGTGGGCTGCGGTATTTCCGAAACAGGTACACCGTTTGGAAACAGCTGTTCCCTAATTTTCATAACACATGCAACCATCGGGCCAACCGGTCGTCCGCAGCTGCGAGGTCATGGCTTGCCCATTTAGCTGGGTGCCCGACGCCGAACTGCATGACCTAAAGAACGAGCACTTCGGAGCCCCGTGAACGAAGCGCTCGGTCAAATGTGACAAGCTTCAAACCCGCCACGGTTGCGAATGCCAGAAGATAGGAATCCGCCCACACTTTCGGCGAAGAAGTACCGAGGCTAGACTGCCGGCGGAATTCAGGCTCTATTGCCTCGGGTTCGGAAAGGTACGCGATCCCGTCGTCGGCGCAAACCTTATCCCATAATTCCCAAGCCTCCGGCATTCTTCTCACGTCGCTTCCCATCACGGCTGTCGATGTGAGAAGCCGAAGTACTGTCAACTGCGTGAATCGGCAGAAAAAGAACTTCTCTTCTGGGAACTCCTCAAACCACTCCCGCGCCCTTTCGGAATGAATATGTCGGCCCCACAGCAGTGCCAGCCAAACATTGGCGTCAAGGAAATTCAATGTGTTCATAGATCTGTTCGTTGGTCAAATCGACTTTCGGCCCATCTGACGCAATGAGGGGAAACTTGACCCTCTTGGAACGAGGACGCTTGCCCTCGATCAGAGTGACCCGCACGCCCAAAAGGATCAATTCGCGGATGGATCGTCCTTGCGCGGCAGCTTGCTCCTTAAGCTTGCGGTAAAGGGAAGCGGGGATATCGACGGTCGTCCGAATGGCTTGCTCTTTCATACACCGATTCTCCCACAAGTGCCATAAATATGGAACATCACTTTTCAGCGGTCTTCCGCGGCTCTCACCAGCGCAAAAAACCGCTTGAGGAAGTGATCTCTGGAAAGTGCCGAATTCGATCCGTTACCTTGGCGGAAGAAGACTGGCGAATAGCGCAAAACAGAAACAGGTATTGAAAACAAGAGACATACCAACGCTCACCGACCCGTCACCTTCCTTTCACCAACGGAGGCTACAATCCCCCCTCTCCGTCAGTTCTACAATTTCCATCCATATTCTGCAGGTTACAAGCATCATGATTTATTGATGTCTTCCCTGGTCCGAAGGGGCCATCTCCCTTTCCTTGCAATCATCTGACGGAATGATGTAAGGATTGCACAGGCCAGCATACGACGGATCCATGGAAATGAAGCTCGATAGATTGAAAAACGGTCGACGGTTTGCGCACAGAAAGCGAATTTGCAGCAGCCCGGGAATCATAAGGTCAATCATGGCAGGAGTAGCCGGCCAGTTGGTTTTCCTGCTACTCCTGTCGCCCGGAGTCTTTGCGCAAGAATGGCGATTCTATGGAGGCGATGCCGGCGGCACGCGATTCTCTGCGCTCCAACAGATTAACCGCAACAACGTCGGTAGATTGAAGAGAGCGTGGACTTATCACATGGGCGAGATAGACCGCGGCGGCAATGAGACGGACCGGCATCACGTTGCGCCCTTTGAATCTACGCCTCTCATGGTGGATGGCGTGCTGTACTTCTCCACTCCTTCGAACCGCGTGATCGCGCTCAAAGCGGAAACTGGAAAGGAAATCTGGCAGTTTGATCCGCAAGCTGGACATTCGGGACAACGCCAGTTCTTCCAGCATCGTGGTGTCTCTTACTGGCAGAACAGGAACGGGGAAGACCGGCGAATTCTGTTCGGTACATTTGACGGACGCTTGATTGCTCTGGACGCGAAAAATGGAAAACCATGCCGTAACTTTGGAAAAGACGGAACAGTCGATCTGCGGGCTGGGGTTGCAGATGCTTTTCCCGGCCGGGAATATTCTGTTACTTCACCTCCGGCCATTTATCAAGATTTGGTCATTACCGGAGCAGCTGTCCCCGAATATCCCTCGAAGGGCCCCAGCGGCAGCGTGCGTGCCTTCGATGTGCGCACGGGCAAGCTGGTCTGGACTTTTCGCACCATTCCGCAACCGGGAGAAGCAGGGCACGAGACCTGGCAGGAAGATGCGTGGAAAGACCGCACCGGAGCAAACGTCTGGTCGATCATGAGTGTGGATTCGGAACACGGCTTGGTTTTTCTTCCCGTCGGGTCGGCTTCCTACGATTTCTATGGAGCAGACCGCAAGGGCATGGATCTGTTCAGCAATTCTTTAGTGGCGCTGGATGCCGCCACTGGCAAGCCTCGTTGGTATTTCCAGATGGTGCACCACGATATTTGGGATTACGACATGCCTGCGCAGCCGGTGCTGATCACGCTACGGCGGGACGGCCGGGAGATCCCTGCGGTCGCGCAGGTGACGAAGATGGGATTTGTGTTCATTCTGGACCGGCTTACGGGGAAACCTCTTTTCCCGGTGGAGGAGCGCAACGTTCCGGAAAGCAATGTTCCCGGCGAGGCGGCGTGGCCCACGCAACCTTTTCCGTTGAGACCTGCTCCCCTGGTCCGACAGTCATTCAGCGAAGCGGACGTCAGCGACGTCACAAAGGAGTCACACCAATACTGCACGGAGCTTGCTCACTCCCTCCAGACGCGCGGGATGTTCACGCCTTATGGTCTCGAGTTGACACTGGTGATGCCCGGCACGCTCGGCGGAGGAAACTGGTCGGGAGCTTCTTTTGATAGGGCTTCCGGTTATTTGTTCGTGAACGCAAATGAACTGGGAGCCGTCGGTGCGATGCAACCGCAAGCTGCCGATGCTCCAGAGCGATATCGGCGAGGCTCCAATGACGGGGAGTACGCGCGTTTTTGGGACGATAACCAATGGCCGTGCCAGAAGCCACCTTGGGGAACGTTGAATGCTGTGGATGTGAACAACGGAGAGATCGTCTGGAAAGTGCCGCTTGGGAGCGTGGACGAGTTGAAAGGAAAGACTGGCACACCGAATCTAGGTGGCTCGATTGTGACGGCAGGCGGGTTGGTCTTTATCGGAGCAACGATAGACAGCCGCTTTCGAGCATTCGAAGCGAACACGGGAAAGCAATTGTGGGTCGCCGATCTGGAGGCCAACGCGCATGCCACTCCGATGACTTATATCGGTGAGAAAACGGGCAAGCAATTTGTCGTGATTGCTGCAGGAGGAGGTGGTTATTTCCGAGGCAAAGTATCCGATACTCTTGCGGCGTTTGCCCTGCCGGAAAAATAGAGTACCTTCACTTGTGAATTGAAGAGATGAGAGTGGAGCGGTAGAGTGTGCATCCTGTGTCACAAGCAACGGAGAGTTCAAGATGCTTTGTTCATGGACGCAGTTTGAGTTTTGCAGAAGCGGTAACGAACGATCCTTTAGGGTTGCGGACATCTGTGGTCTCTTGACCCTTTTGTTGCTAGGCGCCGCAAATCAAGCAATCGCGCAAACCAATGTCGTCGTCGTTCGCCCCAAGGCAATTCAGGACGTGCTCGTAAATCCTGGAATGGGCGTCACGACGTTTCAAAGATTCAATGGACAGGAGCCAAATCCGCCGTTGAAGTGGTCCGAAATAGGGCCGGTGACGAAGCTGCCACAAGCGCCGGCGAAGCCCGACTTCCCTGACACATCTGTCTCCTATTGCCGCTGGTATTGGAATGTTCTCGAACCGGAGCCCGGCAAGTTTCATTGGGAGATTGTGGATCTGGCTTTGGAAGAGGCGCGCGCGCACAGCCAAACCCTTGCGATTCGTCTGATGCCGTACTCCAACCAGGATCCTTTGCCGGAGTGGTATCGCAACTCCGGGGCGCGACGTGCCAACAAACCTACGGACAAAGACGGCCAAATTTGGCAGCCGGATTTCAGCGATCCCCTGTATCTCAAGTATTGGGGCGAACTTGTGGCGGAGGCCGGAAAGCGATACGACGGGAACCCCTATCTCGATAGCGTGGACATTTCTTCCGTTGGCTATTGGGGAGAAGGGTGGAGCCCCTACATGCCTGCATTTCCGTATCAAAAGGCATTGATTGACATCTGGCTCGAGGGTTTTCCGCGCACTCTCTTGCTGATGAATTTTGATGAGCAACAGGCCCTCACGTACGGGACGGAACACGGCGCAGGGTGGAGACTGGATTGCCTCGGGGACATGCGAACAAGTTCCACGAATCCTTACTTTCCCGCGGAAATGCTGGAGATTTACCCGCAGCAGGTGGTGCGCGCGGGAATTCAGGACGTTTGGCAACGCAAGCCGGTTTCGCTTGAAACGTGCTACACGGTCGCCGGCTGGAAGGAACGGGGCTACGACCTCAACTACATTCTGGAGCAGGCGCTGCGCTGGCACGTGAGCACCGTGAACATCAAATCTGCGCCGATACCGAGCGAGTGGAAAAACCAGTTCGACATCTTTCAGAAAATGATCGGCTATCGATTCAATCTGAGGCGGCTGGAATATTCGCGCGTCGTTAATCCCGGAACCATGATGCCGGTTCACATGTGGTGGCTGAATGAGGGAGTAGCGCCGATTTACAAAGAATTCAGGCTCGCTATGCAATTGCGGTCGCTTCAAACGTCGCCGGTAATTCAAATCCCCGTGGACATTCGCAAATGGCTTCCCGGCGACGCCGTCTTCGACGGCACATTGTACGTCCCGGAAAATCTTCCTGACGGGAACTACGAAGTGCGAATCGCAATTCTGGATCCCAGAACAGGCCAACCCGCGATTCGCCTTGCCGTCGAGGGACGTCAACCGGACGGATGGTATGCCATGGGCTCGCTCGCGGTGAAAGCCAAGTGATCCGGGCGTGCATTAGTGCGCTGTTGGCCGCGACGAGTGCGTTTTGTTCGCTGGCCGGAACTGATCCTCCTCCGCCGCAGGCTTTCCGAGTCCTAGAGCACCCTTTGCCGCCGGGCCCGCGTATAACCCCGTACCTGCGGTATCAAGCAGAGCAAGCGTGGAAGCAGGACGAGGCACGGCAAAAAGCGTGGGAAGCCATCCGGGACCAGGCGACCCTGTTGAAGACGCAAGACGAAGTGCGGCAGAAACTCTTGCAGATGATTGGCGGCCTGCCCACTGTAAAGACGGATTTGCACCCGGTAATCACCGGCAGGGTTCAAATGGATGGATTTATCATCGAAAAGCTCGTTTTCCAGAGTTTGCCGGGCGTCTATGTAACGGCCTTGGTTTACTTTCCGAATAATCACACGAGCAAGCATCCGGCCGTGCTGGTGCCTGCGGGGCATGCGGCCGACGGAAAATTTCACTATCAGGCGCTGAGCCAAAGATTGGCAGAACGCGGCTACGTGGTGATTTCCTGGGATCCCGTGGGGCAGGGCGAGCGCAGTCAGTTCTGGGATCCGAAGGCGCAAAAGAGCCGCTACAACTTGATTTGCGCCGAGCACGCGGTGATGGGGAACCTGGCCTATTTGGCCGGAGCAAATCTTGCTCGATGGGAAGTATGGGACGGTATCCGCGCCGTTGATTACCTCCTAACGCGCCCGGAAGTCGATGGCGAGCGAATCAGCATCACTGGAACGAGCGGCGGCGGAACCCAAACCGCCCTCATTGCGGCGCTCGATCGCCGCATTAAGGTGATCGTGCCGTCGTGCTTCATCTCTGCCCTTCCCATGCGGATGTCTAACCGCATCTTTGTCGATCCGGACAGCGATCCCGAGCAAGATCTGTTCGGCATGGTTTCCAATGGCGTGGATCATCCGGGTTTGTTGCTGTTGATGTATCCCCGACCGGTCATGGTGGCCGCAGCAGTGCTTGATTTCTTCCCCATCGAAGGGGCACGCAGGACCTTTCGAGAAATCCAAAAAATGTACACGCGATTCGGCCACGCGGATCGCATTGCGCTTGTGGAAGGCTATCACGCGCATCAGTACTCCACTGAGAATCAGCAGGCCGCTCTAGACTTTCTCGACCATTTTAATCAGATGCCGCGGCGCGACGGCCTTCCTGCTGTAAAGGAACTGGGCGGCGAAACCCTGCGGTGCACTCGAACTGGGCAGGTCCTGCTCGATTACAGCGATGCCAGATCGCTGATGGATGTGATCCGCGAGTTCTACGATGAACACAGAACCGGGAACACGGGTACACTCTCCAAGGAATACTACGGAGACCAGTACAGTGGCATTAGGAATTGGAGTGTAAGCGAATACACGAACGTTCCGCCACAATCTGGCCAGATCACCTGGGAAGCTGTCGGCACCCCGAAAGCCGGAGAGGCCTCGATTGACCGTTATATCTTGCATCACAGCGGGCAGCTCGAAATGCCGCTTCTCCATATTCACAAATCCGGCCCCGGTGCCCGAACTGTATTGATGTGGTTTCAGGAGAATGGCAAAGCCACGGCGGAGGATTGGCCCGAGATCGAAAAATATTTGAACCAGGGCTACGACATTATCTCGTTTGATTTTCGCGGGCTTGGTGAGACGCGCATGCCCTACACGGCGGTTTCCCCGGACGATCCCTTGCTGGGACGCCTCGATTTCGACCGCGCCTATGTCAATTCCCTTTCGGGCGTGCTGGCGAACTACGTATACAACTCGCTCCTGACCGGCAGGCCGTATTTTTTGCAGATGATTGAGGATGCCGAAATCGCCAGTCTATTTTCCGCGCAGAAACTCCACGCAAGCGTCGTAGTTGTTACCGCCGCTGGAGACGCGTACTCGCTCGCAAGTTCAGTCGCCGAGACGCTGCCTGGCATAAAACTCCTGCCCGAGCCAAATAGAAAAATCTTGAAATGGTCTGAAATTGTGGAGCAAAAGCGCGAGACCTGGCCAATCCAATATCTAATGCCGTCGGGGGCATATATCCATTAGGAAAAGGGTCATGGCAAAAACCCCTCACACCCGCCCTGCAGTGCTAATTCACTAGCTTCAAGATTCCAAACCGCGTCGGCACATGAAATGTTTTCCCTTCTGGAATGATGCTCCACGCCAGAAACTTGCGGTGCTCGTCGGCGCCCTTTCCCGCGGCCCGGAATAAATTGACACGCCATTGCGTGCCGGGGTGGATTTCTCTCACGTTCATCGAGGCAAGCGGTATGCGCATTTCGGCCGTCCAGACGTGATGCTCGGCATCGATCCGAGTTGCATGCTCAAAACCGGAATTCCAGGACGCATCGTTGAAAGGATCTTTGGTCTTGTCGATTTCCAAGTCAATCCACTGATTATTCGGGGCTACCTCAAATTCAAAGTAATGATTCACACGCTCCGGCTCAGGGTTCAGGAAAACTTCGACAACGTCACGATCCCAAAGTTGCCATCGTTCCGTCTTCGGATCTTCACCTTCATATATGTTCAGCGAATCGTAGCGGCTCGAGAACACGAAGTAGATATATGTGTCCGTCCAAAGAGACGACACACGGGTTGCAGCCTCGGGATAATGCGCCTTGCCGGAGGCATCGTTGTCGAACTCCACCCATTTGGCACGTTTCCATTGAGGCTTGGTGAGATCGCCATCCGGGACAAATTCCGCCGAAGCGCGGGTTGCCTCGAGTTGAGCGCTGCTGGAATAGGCCTCTTCCGGCCCGCGGCCGACGTAGCGCGGGGCAAAAGCAACGAGAATCGTAAGAAATACTCCACTCAAAACGCCGAAGCTAACTCCTGTTTTGAACATCGCTGCATCCTCTGCCGTGTTTCTGACGGAAAGCCGCGCTTCACAGGCTAGGGCATTACCCTTCCGCGAAAACGGAACTTGGTGCTTTATCGCACTTTGACAACCGAAAGTAAACGAGATAGAAGAACTCAGTTACAGAAGGGGACACGGTGGTAACGATTCTGAATTAGGAGGGCTGATGGGCACAATAGGCAGGCGACGGCTGTTGGAAAGCGCGGGAGTCCTTTTGGCCGCGGGGGGAATCCCCAGCGGCGGCATAGCGGCGCCGGCAGCCGAACCGAACCCAGGCAAGCCGCTGCAGCTTGCAGACTTTGAACCGCGTAGCATGCTTCACGTCCCTGAGACCAAAGTCGAGCGGTCCCGCTATCCTCTGATTGATGTTCACACCCATCTCTCCAGAGTCGCGAAAAATACACACGGGGTTGGCATAGGCGAAGTGATGCAATATTCCGCCCCGGTCGAGGCGGTACTCCCCCTCATGGATCGAAAGAACATCCGCATCATGGTCAACCTCACCGGTGGAGTGGGGAAAGGATTGGATGAAGCAATTCAAAAATTTCAGACGCCTCATCCAGACCGCTTCTTGACGTTTACGGAGCCGTGGTGGGAGCGCTCCAATCAACCGGGATACAGCCAATTTCAGGCGGATGAGATTGTTCGGGCCCACAAGGTGGGCGCACGCGGACTGAAGGTTCTCAAAACGCTGGGACTCTACTTGCGCGAGAACGTCTCGACGGGGCCGCTCGTGAAAGTAGATGACAAACGCTTCGATGGCATGTGGGAAGCATGCGGGTCGCTGGGTATTCCGGTGGCGATCCACGTTTCGGATCCGGAAGCTTTCTTTCTTCCCATCGACGGTTTCAACGAGCGCTTCGAGGAATTGAACAATCATCCGGACTGGTCGTTTTACGGCAGAGATTTTCCCAGCAATTCCGCACTGTTGGAGGCACGCAATCGCGTCTTGGCTCGCCACCCTAAGACGCAGTTCATTGTGCTCCATGTGGGCAATGACGCCGAAAACCTTTCCTACGTCTTTGACAAATATCAGGATCGAATACTATTCGGCACGGACGCGGTTCCTCACGGGACCGAGACGCCGCAACAAATCTTCACCGACCAACTGTATGAAATCTATTACCGATTTCTCGAAACGGAAGACGAATACTTCGATTACGCGCCCGCAAAGGTGCCGCCTCAGGGGCGCTGGCGGATTTATGGTCTCGGATTGCCGGACGGAATCCTCAAGAAGGTTTACCACGAGAATGCCGCTCGGCTCTTGCAAGTCAAAATGTGAGGATGTGGATTTTTGAAGCGGACAAAGAGATTGACAAAGTAAGGAGATTCTGCCAAGAAAGAAAGCGAAACAAATAGTAAGTAAAGCAAAGGAAAGAGATGGCACTTTTCTTCCTTCGATTTCTTCTGGGGTTCCTCATTCTAACGGTGCGTGGAAGTAACGACCCCCGTCCGGGAAACTTCCGAGTCATTGGGCCCGGCGGCGGCGGGGCCATGTTCCATCCAACGATCAGTCCCCACGACGTCAATACGGTTTTGGTCGGTTGCGACATGACCGGAGCTTACATCACTCACGATGGCGGCAAGTCTTGGCGCATGTTCAATCTACGAGGCGTTGCGCAGTTTTTTGTTTTTGATCCGCTGGACAAAAAGGTGATTTACGTGCAATCCAACGGCTTGTGGCGGAGCGAAGACCAGGGAGCCACCTGGAATCTGGTCTATCCAAAACCGTCTTCCGTAAAGAGCATCAAAATGAGTTCCGACCATTCCGACGAAGACCTTATCGCGGACCCGAATCCCCTGGGTAGAATCACCGCGATGTCCATCGATCCTGCTAATTCAAAGATCTTCTACGTGGCCGCAGGCGACAGAAAAAAAGGGACGTCTGCTCTTTTCGTTTCCCGCGATGCTGGCCAGAGTTGGACAAAGGAAGCTGATTTGCCGGAACTGGCCAACAAAGTTTGGATTAATCCGAGTTCACAACCTGGCGCGCGAATGCTTCTCGTTGCCGGTCCCCATTTCATCGCGGAGAGAACCTCGGAGGGGATCCAAAGGCTTCCGGCGCCCGTAGCGAAAACGTTCTCAGATATCTCGGCGGGATTCAGCAAGAATGGCAAACCGGTGATTTACGTGGTGGGGGACGAATCGGCTTATGTTTCCGACAACGAAGGGACCACCTGGCGGAAGGCGAGCTTGGGGCAAGGAAATGGAAAGATGCGAGCCATTGCAACGAGCTTCCATAATCCCGATACGGCCTATGTCTCCTACAATAGTTTGGAAGAAGGTGGAATCAAATGGTTGGGAGTCGCCAAAACGACGGATACAGGGCGAAGCTGGCAATTGGTTTGGAAAGAAGACAGCAATCCGGCCGCTAAATCCGCGCCCAACATTCACGATGCATGGATCACGGAACGATTTGGAACGGATTGGGGAGAGAATCCACTCGCACTCACTGTCGCCGACCAGGACGCCAACATCAGCTACGGGACAGACTTGGGAAGAACGATGCGCACGATGGATGGTGGCGCAAATTGGGTTGCCGAGTATTCGCGAAGGTCAGGGGAAAGTAGTTGGACAACCACCGGACTCGATGTGACGAATGCTTACGGCTACCATTTTGATCCGTTTGATCCCCACCGGCAGTTCATCTCCACCACGGACATAGGGCTTTTCCGCAGCGAAGACAGTGGGGAATCCTGGGTGAGTTCCACGCAGGGCGTGCCCAAAGATTGGATGAATACGACGTATTGGATCGAATTTGATCCCGCGGTGAAGGGCCGCGTGTGGAGTGTGAATAGTTGGACGCATGACTTGCCGCGGCCGAAGATGTGGAGGAGGAAAGGGATTCAAGGATATCGCGGCGGAGTCTGCCGCAGCGACGACGGCGGAAGGACGTGGACAAAATCCAATGCCGGAATGGAGCAAACCGCGGCTACGCACATCTTGATGGATACCACCAGCCCGCCCGATGCGCGCGTCCTCTACGTTGCCGCGTTCGGCCGCGGAGTATACAAGAGTACGGATGGCGGAAAGAACTGGACGCTAAAGAACAATGGCATTACCCAGAAAGAACCCTTTGCCTGGAGAATCGTGAGAGACACCAAGGGCACGCTCTACGTTCTCGTAGCGCGACGTTCGGAGGACGGGAGTATCGGAAACGAGGGCGACGGCGCGATTTACAAATCTAGCGACGGGGCGGAAACGTGGACGCCCGTAGCAATGCCCCAGGGAAGCAATGGTCCGAATGGCCTGGCCGTAGATCCCCAGGATCCGAATCGCCTCTATCTCGCGGCGTGGGCTCGGGATAAAGGCGAGCACGGCGATGGCGGCGGCATCTACTTGTCGGAAGATGCGGGCAAAACCTGGGGGCAAGTGCTCGAACGCGACCGCCACATTTATGACGTGACCATTGATCCTCGCGACGCGCACATTCTTTATGCCGCGGGATTTGAGTCTTCCGCCTGGAGGTCCGCGGACCGGGGTGAGACTTGGACGCGCATACCGGGATTCAACTTCAAATGGGGGCATCGCGTCATTCCTGACCCCCAGGACCCGAAAAAAGTCTACATTACAACTTTCGGCGGTGGTGTTTGGTACGGCTCGGTGGACGGGGAAGATCGCCCTCTCGACATTGTGACCCCGCAGCTTCAACCGGGACGCTAGTGCCTAGATTTTGTGGCCAGAAAGAAACTGCAGGATGGTATGGACGGCACCCAATTGTTGACACAGGCAGAATGGCAACGCGCCTTGGCGAAAGAGCAAGCAAGGGCAGCGGAATTGTTTGAGCGGCCGGAAGCGGAGCAGAGACGCCTTGGCTACTTCCACACGCTTCAAGAAATCTGCCAGCAGCCTTGGACATGGCTACGCACTTGCGAGCGAATGATCGCTTCGCGAGATGGCCTGAAGGAAGACTTGAAAGGCATTCAAAGCCTGGCGCTCACGGGCTCCGGGAGTTCCGAGTACGCCGCTGAATGCGTGCGCTCCCCGCTGCAGAACGAGTTGGGCATACCGACGGAATCGATCAGCGGCGGCGCGCTGCTCATGTATGGAGCGAAAGTTCTTCCGCCCGGCAGACCCGGTTTGCTTGTTTCTGTGGCCAGGTCGGGCGACAGCCCGGAGAGCAACGGCGTCGTTGAATTGTTGTTGGGTACGGAACCCCAAATCCGGCACCTTGTGGTGACCTGCAACGAGCAAGGAAGATTGGCAAAGGCATGGCTTGAGAATAGGAACGCACGGGTCATCACGCTTCCCAGCGAAACGCATGATAAAAGTCTCGTCATGACCAGCAGCTTCACCAACCTGCTGCTGGCTGTGCGGTTCTTGGGAATGCTCGAGCAGCAGGAGAAATATCGAGCGCTGTGCGAGAGGCTAAGCGCAATAACCAGGGAATTGATACGATCGAAATTTGATCTGCTGGCGAAGATTGCGGCTAGGGATTTCCGGCGTGCCGTGTTTCTTGGCAGCGGATCGCGTTTCGCGGCATCGCGCGAGGCAGCGCTAAAGATGCTTGAACTCACCGCCGGCCGGGTAAACACGGTTTGCGAAACGTTTCTGGGCTTTCGACACGGCCCCATGAGTTGCGTGCACGACGACACCGTGATTGTTTGTCACCTGTCGTGCGATCCCATGATTCGCGCGTATGAATTGGATTTGGTGCGCGAATTGGATCGCAAGAAACTCGGCCTGTTCAAAGTCATCGTTGGTGAAAACGTTCCAAATTCCGCGGTTAGAGAAGGTGATGAAGTCATAGAATGCCGGGGATTGAGTGAGCTTGGCGAGGACGATGACTTGGCGGTACACGTCGTCGTCGCGCAGCTTCTGGCTTTTTTCCGCTGCCTGGGAGAAGGGCTGTTGCCGGACTCCCCCTCCGAAGAAGGAATTATCAATCGCGTTGTGGAAAAGTTTCCCCTGCATGCTCCTTCTTGAGGGTGCTCGGAGCAAAACGGCAGCGCCGCACGAATGAGCTAGTAGACGAGCCTTAAAACACTGAGGGACAAATGTGCTTGACGCGGTGGCCGCTGAGGTCTCTCCTCAGGATAAGAGCTGGGCGTTGCGCCTTAGCCATCCTGATCTCGCTCGTAGCCGCAATCCCAATTTACGGCCAAGTTCGCGTATGGGAAGGTGTCTTGGATCTTCCGGCGTACGAGGAGGGAGCGCCGGACCCTAATCCACCTTTTGATCAATTCTCGACTGGGCGCTTCAACTATCCCTACACGCTGCGAAACGAAATAACCAACACGCCTGCCGAACATCAGTGGCGCGCTGTCTACCTCGAAAATGAGTACCTGAAATGTTCCGTGCTGCCGGACATAGGCGGGCATGTTTACACCTGCGTTGACAAGATCAACGGGCAGCCCATGTTCTACGCGAACCCATCCATCAAGAAAGCCAGGATTGGTTATCGGGGGGCGTGGGCTGCCTTCGGAGTCGAATTTAATTTCCCCGTTTCCCATAACTGGGTCTCCATGTCGCCCGTCAACTTTACGTACGCGCAGCACCAGGATGGCAGCGCATCCGTTACTGTGGGCAATGTCGACCGAGTTTATGGGATGGAATGGACCGTGGAACTGACTCTGCGTCCCGGCTCTACGGTTCTGGAGCAGCGCACCACGCTCAGCAACCGCGGTGAGGTGCGCCATCGTTTTTATTGGTGGAACAATGCCGGCGTGCAGGTTTGGGACGACTCCCGGATTCAATACCCGATGCGTTTTGCCGCCGCACATGGATTTGCCGAAGTACAGCGATGGCCGGTCGATAGGCAAGGAAAAGATCTCAGCGTCATCCGAAACCAAACGGATGGCCCCGTCTCTTTGTTCGTCCATGGAAGCCGCGAAGATTTCATAGGAGTCTGGAATCCCCACTCCAATACGGGCACCGCGCATTTTGCCGAATACGCCGAAGTTCCCGCGAAGAAAATCTGGTCCTGGGGTGTGGACGCGGATGGGCTCGACTGGCGAAAAGCGCTCTCGGATAACAATAGCGCCTACGTCGAGTTGCAAGCGGGTCTCTTCCGAAATCAGGAGACGTACGCGTTTCTGGAACCGCGGCAGACGATCTCTTTTATGGAATACTGGATGCCCGTCCGTGATACCGGCGGCATCTCCCGAGCCAATCTTGCCGGCGTGGTTCATCTCCAGCGAAACAATGGAAAGTTGAGCGTCGCGTTCAATGCCAACCGAAAGATATCCGGGACAATCAACGTTTCAGATGGGGCCACGTCCCTGCTGGCCGAAAAAGGGGATTTTGTACCCGACCTCGTTTGGAAAAAAGAAATCCCGATTCCAAGCGCCCCAAGAAACCTTACGTTCGAACTCAAGAACAACGAAGGAGATGTGCTGCTGCGCCAGACTGAGGGTCAATATGACTGGGTGCCGGAGTCCCAGATTAAGCTCGGCCCCCAAGTTTCCTACAAGGTCCCAGAAGAGAGCAAACGAACTACTGACGATTGGCTTCAATTTGGGAAAAACGAAGAACTCAACGGCAATGCGCTGGCCGCGCTGCAAACGTATGGGAAGGCACTGCTGAAATTCCCGGGGAGCTTTGAAGTGCTAAAAGCCGCCGGACGCCTAGACGCCAGCCTGAATCGATTTGACGAAGCTCTCCCTCGCCTTGTTGAGGTGCACGGACGTAACACGAGTGACACGGAAGTCTCCTACTACCTCGGGATTGCTAATGAAGGGCTGGACCGAGACGAAGATGCCGCCGACGCCTACCGGGACGCTATGCGGCTTCCCTCCTACCGCGCCGCAGCCGCAATGCGTCTTGCAGAAGTGCAGGCTCGCGCGGGCAGATTGGATCGAGCTCAACAGTTACTGACAGAAAGCTTGAAATTCGCTCCCGAAGATCTGCGCGCTGCGGAAGAACTGGTAGCGGTGCTCGACGCGCTTGGAAAAAAAACGGAAGCACAAACGCTGGCCAAAGAACGGCTGACACGCTTTCCGTTGAGTGATTTTATCCGCGAAGAACTTGGAAGTCCGAACCTCGCCCATTTGGCAGGCGACCCCTACCGCGTACTAAATATTGCATACGGATATGCGCGCCTGGGACTCTATCGACAAGCAGTAAAGGTTCTCTCTCGAGAATATCCGGCTGCAAAAGCAGATCAGACGGAACCTGGCGCAGGGTCGCCCCAAAACCATCCTTTGGTTGTCTACTTTCGTGGATATTGCCGCGAGAAGCTTGGCGAGGACGCGCAGAAGGACTACTCGCAAGCTTCCCGCCTTTCCACTCTGTACATCTTCCCAAACCGAATCGAAGACCTGCGGGCACTCCGAGCCGCCATGCGCATCAACGAAAAGGACGCAACAGCGCACTACCTGCTGGGAACCTGGCATTTCGCGCGTGGACAAACGGACCTCGCTCTCTCCGAATGGAAACGCGCCCGTGAGCTCAATTCTAAAATACCGGTTTTACTGGCCAGCACGGGTCTGGCCTTACTTCACGTAAAACACGAATTTGCTGCCGCCTTAAA
>QHYM01000357.1:0-13848 GCA_003223295.1 Acidobacteriota bacterium
CGTGCGACTGTCTAACTCCTTGGCCCGTACTTGCTCGGGAGACATGTAGTTCAAGGTTCCCAGAGCCGTCCCCGGGATGGTGAGATCTTCTTCGGCGACATCGGAGAGAGAAAGCTTTGCCTGCGCCGCGATCTGCGTTGCGAGGCTCTCCGGAGGAATACTTTTCGCCAGGCCAAAGTCGAGAATCTTGACGCGCCCTCGCTTCGTGACGAAAATGTTGGCGGGTTTGATGTCACGATGAATGATGCCTTCGCCGTGAGCAGCATCGAGCGCATCGGTGACCTCGATGGCAATCTCCACTATACGCTCCGTATCTAGGGTGCCTGCGGCTATCAGGTATTTCAGCGTCACACCATCCAGGTACTCCATGGCGATGAACGCGCGGCCTTCGTGAGTCCCAGTTTCGTAGATGGTGCAGATATTGGGGTGATTGAGCGCAGATGCACCTCGTGCTTCGCGGCGAAAACGTTCCAGGGCCTGGGGGTCCGGGGCGGGGTTCTCAGGCAGGAACTTTAAAGCGACAAATCGGCCGAGCTCATTGTCCTGGGCTTTGTAGACAACACCCATCCCACCGCTCCCCAGCTCCTCCAGGACACGGTAGCGCGAGATGGTTTGCCTGGTAGCGGAGTCGGCTTGAGTCATACTCGATGCTAGAACGAGGGAACTTCGGCTCATACTGGTAACAATACTAGTTGTGTCGGAAAATCCGTGCCATGGAGTCGTGAACATACCGGAATCGCCAGGGAGCTTCACGGCGAAATCGGTCAGCTTTTCGCGCTGTTGGCTTCCAATTTGCCTTAGGTCAGCTGTGTGAAGTACAGAATCAGACCGCGACATAGCCACCTATATCCAATCTTTGTCAAACGAGATGCACGTCGTCAAAACTGCGATACTTGGGCACAAGGAGATTTAGGGGGTAATTTATTTGGACGCATGACCCGCGAACCGGAGTGTTCGCCCCCGGTATTCGATTTGAGCCAACAGGCGATAACTCCCGGATGGTCGGTAGTAACGGGGACCCGATCGGGGCGGGGGGACCACCTTCTACAGGAGACGCTTGTCCCCTATTTATAGAGAAAATACTTGCGGCGCACTTGATCGAATGCGCTGAGGGCGTCCGACCAGCTCGCAATAATTTTTTCCGGAGCAACTCCAGCCAGTATTTGCTGGACGGTATCCGCATTTCCCACCAGGCCGCCAAGTTTGGCCGTGTCAAATTCCTTCGGATAAAGCCTTTGGAGAATCTCGGCAATTTCCAGTCCCAGGCGCATGGAGCGCGCCGCGAAACGATCGGTAACCCGAATCCCCACCCCGGCGCAACGTTGACCGCTGTAAGGGCCGCCGACCGGAATAAAGGACTGCGCCACAAAACGCATACCGGGAAGATGACGCTCGTTCAGCGCGGCCGCTACGTCGTCGCCATTCATCCATGGCGCTCCAAACTGTTCGAAGGGCGCTTGCGTGCCCCGGCCAACGGATACGCCGGAATTCTGCAGGATTTCAATTCCCGGATAAAGAACGGAACCCTTCGCCGTACGGAGCGCTGGTGAAGGAGGAATCCACTTTAGGCCGGTGCTCTCAAAAAAATAATTACGGTGCCAGTTCTTCATGGTGATGACGTGCAGATCGGCGCCGATGTGATTTTCCGCGTTGAAAAACTGCGCGAGCTCGCCAATGGTCAGGCCGTAGCGCACCGGCAGCGGGAAATACGCCACAAAACTGGTCTTGTCGGGATCGAGCATGGGGCCTTCGACGATTTCTCCGCCCATGGGATTGGGACGGTCCAGAACGTAAAAGGAGATTTTGCGTTTTGCTGCTTCTTCCATGCAATACCCCATGGTGGCTGTATAGGTGTAGAAGCGCACGCCCGCATCCTGAATGTCGAACACGAGCGCGTCGATGCCCTTAAGCATTTCGTCGGTGGGGCGGCGCGTCTCCCCGTACAGGCTGTAAATGGGAAGTCCCGTCGCGGGGTCTTTCGACGAAGAAACGTTGTCGTTGTTGCGGCCGGCAAGGCCGTGCTCGGGACTGAAGAGCGCGACGAGCTGCAAGCCCGATGCACGCGCGAGCAAGTCGACGTTGCTGCGGCCCTGCGCGTCCTGACCGGTATGATTGGTAATCAGGCCAATGTGCTTGCCGCGGAGTGGCGCGAATTTCTGCGCTTCCAGAACGTCCAGCCCTGTCTGCACGCGCGCCGCACGGCCAGAGCGCTTGGGGGAGGAGCGCGCTGGAAAGGTAGCCAACGAAAGCAGAGCAATGAACGATAGCAATGGAGCAAGTGAGGTGAGCACGCGTTTCGGAACGGTCAAATGGTCCCCCTGCATCGAGAGAATACAATGTTATTCTGGAACGCGCTGCCCCCGGCTGCGTTGAGAGCACGATGTGCGTGTGCTATGAATAAATGCAGACTGCGGGCTGCGCGGGGGGATTGTAACTGATGGAAGGACGCCGCGTCCGCTTTCTGTTTCTGATTCCCGTCTTATTGCTCATCCTTATGGCCCATAACGCACGCAGTCAAAACAACAACACACCCGGGAAAAAATCTGCCGCACCAAAAAGCGGAGCCCGCGCCAAAAGTGTCGCGAAGAAGCTGTCGCCGGCGGCGAGCGCTTGGGTGGAGTCCACGCTAGGCAAAATGACTGTGGACGAAAAGGTTGGACAGCTCCTGTTCACCACATACCACGGAAGCTTTACTGCCACGGATACACCGGCATACCAACAGCTCCTGCACGACGTGCAGGATTTGCACGTTGGCGGATTCATCGTCATCACGCACGGCTCGCCGCTGGGAATCGTAAAAAGCCAGGCGTACCCCTCGGCCGTGCTTGCCAATCAGTTGCAGGCGAAATCCAAGCTACCACTGCTTATCGGCGCTGATTTCGAACGCGGAACCGCCATGCGTTACGACGAAGGCACTTCGTTTCCCACCGCGATGGCGGTGGCCGCCGCGGGCAATCCGAAAGACGCGTACACCATGGGGAAAATTACGGCGCTGGAGGCGCGCGCCACTGGGGTCCACTGGGTCTACGCGCCGGATTCCGACGTAAACAACAATCCGGGGAATCCGATCATCAATACGCGGTCGTTCGGAGAGAATCCGCAGCGCGTCGCGGAATTTGTGACCGCGTTCGTGAAAGGAGCCGAAGACAACGGAGCGCTGGCTACCGCGAAACATTTCCCGGGACACGGTGACACCGCTGCGGATTCGCACATCGATTTGCCGGTGATTCCCGCGAACCGCCAACGCTTGGAGCATCTGGAGCTCGTTCCCTTTCGCGCCGCGATTTCCACTGGCGTGAGCAGTGTCATGACCGGACATCTTTCTGTTCCCGCGATCGAGCCCGATGCGAACACACCAGCAACTTTGTCCCACAATATTCTCACCGGTCTACTGCGCAAAGAACTCGGATACAACGGACTGATCGTCACCGACGCGATGGAGATGGGCGGAATCACCGTGCGTTACGCGCCAGGGGAAGCGGCGGTGCGCGCGGTGGAGGCAGGGGTGGACTGCGTGCTGATGTCGCCGGTGCCGGATGCGGCATTCGAAGCGCTGCAAAGCGCGGTGAAGTCGGGGCGGATTTCGAAGGAACGGCTGGATGAGTCCGTGCGGCGCATCCTGCAGGCGAAAGCGCGGCTGGGGCTGCAACAAAATCGGCTCGTGGACGTGAACGCGCTGAATCACAAATTCGGCAGCGCGGCGTGGCAGAAAGAAGCGCAGGAGATTTCGGATCGCGGCGTAACTTTGTTGCGCGACACGCCGCACCGTTTGCCGCTGGATGGAACAAAACCTTCGCGGGCGCTGCTGCTGGCGTTTTATGCGGATCCGGAAGCGTACCCGGGAGAAGATCTCGAACGCGAATTGCGCGCTCGATTCGATTCCGTGACCACGCTTCGCGCGGACACAAGATTTGTGAACGCAAGCATTTTGAAGCTGCCCCCACCGGAATCCTACGACGTCGCAATCCTCGCGCTCTTTGTGCGGGTGAGCGACCGCAAAGGAAACGTGGACGTGCCCCCGGAGCAGGCGGCGCTGGCCGAGCAGGTCTACAAGACGGGCAAACCAGTAATCACCGTGGGTTTGGGGAGTCCGTATTTGATCGAGCGATTTCCGCAGGCGGAGACGTGGCTCGCGGCGTTTGGCATCAGCGACGTGGCGCAGATCGCTGTAGCGCGGGCGCTGTTTGGAGAGATTCCGGTGCGCGGGCATTTGCCGGTGAGTGTGCCGGGAGTAAATTTGAAGGCGGGATTCGGGATCGAGCTGCCGGCGAATCCGATGACCGTGCAACCGACGGATGCGCGGGGTGACGCCCAGTTGCAGCCCGCGTACGAGGTGATCGAGAAGGCGATTGCCGACAAAGCTTTTCCGGGCGCGACGCTGGCCGTTGGTTACCGAGGAAAAGTGGCCATTCACGCGTTTGGGAAATTGAGTTATGACGCAAAAGCCGCGAAGGTTAGGCCAACAACGATGTACGACATCGCCTCGCTGACGAAAGTTGTAGCGACGACAACGCTGGTGGCAAAACTCGCCGAAGGTGACTTCCCGGTGCCACTGGATTTGGATGCGAAGATCGAGCGGTATCTTCCCGAGTGGGCGCGCGGGCCGCAGCCAGAATGGCGGCATCGCGTGACGGTGCGGCATTTGCTGACGCACACATCGGGATTGCCGCCGTTCAAGGAATACTGGCGGACATCAAAGAACAAGCAGGATACGCTGACGAAGAGTTTCGCGGAGCCGCTGGAATACGAGCCGGGAACGAAAGAAGTGTATTCCGACCTGGGAATTATTTTGATGGCGGAAATTATCGAACGACTGACGGGAAGGGCGCTGGACGATTTGGCGAATAGTTTTATTTTCTCGCCGCTGGGAATGAAAGACTCGATGTACAAACCTCCGAAGAAACTTTGGCCGTCGATTGCGCCGACGGAGATTGACAACAATTTCCGGCACCGCCTGGTGCAAGGTGAAGTGCACGACGAAAATGCGTTCGCGATTGGCGGCGTGTCGGGACACGCGGGAGTTTTCAGCACCGCGCCGGATCTGGCGGCGCTTTGCCAAATGCTGTTGAACGGCGGCGTGTACGCGCACCGGCGAATTTTGCGGCGCGCGACGGTGGCACAGTTCACCACGCCGCAGCAGCTTTCCGGCGGAGCGCGGACGCTCGGCTGGGCGGTACCGACTCCAGGTGGGTTGAGCGGACATTATTTTTCAGCGCACAGCTTTGGGCATACAGGATTCACGGGAACGTCGATCTGGATCGATCCCGAGCGGCAACTGTTTGTTGTTTTCCTCACCAATCGCGTGCACCCCACCCGGGAGAATCAGAAGATCCAACAAGTGCGAAGGGATCTGCATGACGCGGTGATGCAGGCGCTGGGATTCGCCACAGCAGCGGCGCCGGCGAAGTGAGCCAGTTCGGCCTAAACAAGAGTTAGGTCACACACACATGGGCGAATTACCTCGTCAGTCGTGGGCACGTATGGCCGTTTTCCTCGGTATCGGGTACGCCCTCGTCGGCATAGTATTCGCAGTACCGGCCACTCACGTGAAGGCGTGGCGCTCGGCGGCGTGGGTAGTGAGCACCATTGGATACGCAGCTCACATTGCGTACGAGCGCTTTCGGCTGCAGAACTCACCTGCTTCGGCCGCCCTGCACGTCGCCTTCGCCGTTGCGCTTGGGGCATTCGGACTTGCTGCTGGTGCCAACATTCACTCACTGTCTGCCGGATCGACCAACCAGCACCGACAGCTCCTGCTTCTCTCGCTCGGGATCTGGCCGGTCATGACGGCGCTGCCAGCGTTTCTTGTCGCATTCGGCACAAGCATCGTTCTGGCGCGTGCGCTCGGGAACGTGCGGAGCCAGTAGCTGATTAGTGCGGTTTTCATCCGAGATTCACGAGCACATCGTATGCAGCGGCAAGGCCGACTACTCAGGTCGATGGCGCGGTGGTTCTCAGTTGTCCCCCCCTCCCATTCCTTTGTAAGTGTTGCAGATATCCGTTGCACGTACTCCTTCGACGAGAAACGGTGCCCAACAGGCCAGATTAACTACGACCGCGCTGGAACGTCCTGTCTAAGTCGAGCCTGGAATATAGGGAAGATAGTGTTGGCAATGGGTTTGAGAAGAAAGTATTTATTTGGGATATGAAGAGCGAACCGCCGCGAGAGAAACTAGCCCTCACAAGCTTGCGAACAATCACATACTACTAGTTCAATCGGTCCGGATTACCTCGGGACGGTCAGGCGGTAGTCGCGCGCCTCATAACCCTCTTTACCGCGGCGATAGTGAAGCAGAATCCTCCAAAATAGAATGTAAAGAGCATCCGCGTCATCCATTCTTGGAACCGCCATACAAACCAGTGTGTCCCATTTTGACGACGAGGATTGTAATTCCACCGGACGTCAGCATTCCGCCCTGGGCATCAACCGCACACTGGGATTACGAAATCTTGCTTTGCGGAGGTCGAGGGCGGCTTGGGAGAGGTCGGCGGGGGCCGGATAGAAAACCGCGGAACTTAACCCAAGCGGTGCGCTCAGTTCGAGGTTTTCTTCGCGGTCTCCTTGAGCAGTGTTTGAATCTCGCGCTCAAAGGCGGCTTTGTCGACCATGCCGACATGCATGTCCGCCATTTTGCCGTCGCGATCAATCAACAGCGTTGCTGGCATCGAATTGAAGCCGAAGCGCTTTCCCATGTCATTCCAATCGCCAATCACGATCGGATAATTGATCTTGTGTTCTTGCAGGAATGGCTTCACGGACTTCCAGCCGTCGTCGTCCAGGGAGACGCCGATGGCGGACAAGCCGTCCTTTTTGTACTTGTCCTGGAACTCCATGTACCAGGGAATTTCTTGTTTGCACCCGGTACACCAGGTGGCCCAGAAATCCAGCAACACGACACGGCCTTTGTAGCCAGACAATTTGATGAGCGCACCGCTCGAGTCTTCGAGACTGAAGTCCGGGGCGGTTTTTCTTGAGTCAGCGGGCTTTAGGTCCGCTGGTGCAATTGTGGTGACGGCAAAGGACACAGCCAGCAGGGTAACTATCACGACTCTGTGACATAGCATATCCAAAGGACCTCCTATTTTGTTGTTCTGACTAAGGCGATGTCCGTGAGAATCGGCGCGCCACGACCGATCTAAACTCACGAACCAATACTCCACCAATAACGAGTCCAACCAAATTTTCGACCTGAATGATCAGAAATCGCCATGGGAAAATGAAAATGGAATTTGACCAGTGCCCTCCCACCAGGAGAAAGTGGAGCAGGAAAGCGAAGGGGGAGACGATGGACAAGGTTGTCGTCGCGACGATTTCCCTTCCTTTAGCAAAAGCAGCAACGATACAACCGATAAGGACCGTCTGGATGACGCCAACGATGGGAATGCCGTAAGTCACCAGCCAGACATAGAAACCATAGTGGAGGTTGGAATACGGCCGTTGCGCCCGGAGAATCGCGACAATGATCCACTCGGGAAGTTGAAAATCGAACCGGCGGAGCAGGAAACCAAGGAGCACAACGCCAGCGAGCGACCACGGTGCGACGCGGAATCCGGCGCTGGCGAGATGAGCAATAGTCTCCGCGCTCTGGCGCCAGTACCAGCGACGGGCGGAAGCGATTCCCGCCTTCGAGACGATGTCAAAGAATTCTTCATGGAGGTCGCCAAGGATGGATTCCGCTTGGGCGGCAGAAGTGAACAGAGCGACAAGCCATGCAGCTAGGCGCGGAGGATGAGGGTGGGGGAGTTCGCGTGTCATGAGCGGGTCTTCAGGAGGGCGAGCCCTTCGGTCAAGCTCCGGAGCGCGCGGTGGGTGTGCTTGATGGCCGACACTCCCTGCGCTGTGACACGAAAAAAACGCTTGGACCGTCCGCCACGTTCCGCAGTGGGACCTCCCACGCGAGATTGCACGTAGCCTTTTGCTTCGAGGCGATCGAGTGTGGCATAGATGGCACCGATGGACACTTCCCGCCTGGTGCGTGCTTCGATCTCCCGCCGGACGGTGACTCCGTAGGCTTGATCACCAAGGCGCAAGACTGTCAAAAGGACGATATGTTCGAATTCGCCGAGGTAATCGCGAGCAGGCATTATGTATACAATATAGAAGAAATGATGCATCTGAGTCAAGAGAGATTCCTCGCTGCGCAGGCCGACCATTTCGTCTGGCAAAACCGTCCGGGACGCAAAGAGCACGCAGGAGCGAAGTGGGGAAAAAAAGCGTCGGCCTGCTCCACTCAGAATGACAAGTTTGGGGGGTTGCGGTGTTATGTCGGAGCTAAAGCTCCGACCCCCCAAATGCTGGCCGATCAGGAGACGTGCTGGCTGATGGAGAGAATGTTGCCGTCGGGATCCTTGAACCAGGCGACTTTGCTGCCGTCGGGGGTGGTCCAGATGCCTAGGTTCTGGTCCTGGGCGAAGGAGTATTTTTCCGGGGGAGCACCGCGGTCGCGGAGCCAGGCGGCGACGGATTCGATGTTTTCGACTTGCCACCCGAGAATGGTGCCTTGTAGCGGCGTGAAATTCGAAATTTTTGTGATGCGAATCATGTGGCCGCCGATGTTCATGACCAAGGCAAATTGATCGAGGCTCACGAACTTAAATCCAAGCTTGCCTTCATAAAAAGCACGGGCTTTGTCGTAGTCCTTTGTGGGGATGAAGCCGACCAACTTTGCTGATGCGAGCATTGGTTGCCTCCTAGTGCACCTCAGAGGGACAGGCAAGAATATCTGTCCTACAGTACTTTGCGGAGAAGCAAGTCAAGAGCCGCGCCGTCAAACTCGCCTTGTCGACGTATCTGTATCAGTTTGATTTGGTCGGATGGGGCGAGAAGGGGACCAATGAGGTGTGAGGTTGTGCTCGACCGAGCAGTCCTTGCCAAGGTGGCTTTCTCCAAGGCCAAATTCTCCTGGGCCGTCGAGGTCGCAGCGTCATAGATAGCAGGCGTGTATTCGAAACCTGTATCGCTTTCGTAAGTCCATAATGTGACTTCGGCCAGCAGGTGGTCTCCATCAGGGGACCAGCCGATAGTGCGAATACCGTTGCCACCGCCATCTTTTTTGTAGACGTTCCTGAACTCCTTGCCTTCGCCTGCAGCTACGTATAGCGTAGTGGTGTTTCCACAGTCGTCGTTTTGAACTTCTACTTTGACCTCGCCATACGCCAGGAAGCCTCTTGGAGATCGCGCAACGGGCGTGCGAGCGGAGCGAGCAGCAGGCTTGCTCCATGCCTTGCCTGTCCAGAACGTACACGAAAGATAAGTTGGATTGGTGGCGGAAACCAGCGGTTCGTCGTTCTTTTTGGCTTGCGGCGCACCAGCGAAGAAGACGCTGAGAGAGATTGCAACGATCATTGTCTCCAAGCTCCTTTCCTCATGTCTTCGGCGGCTTGGGAGAGGTCGGCGGGGCGGCCAAGGTCGCGCCAGTAGTAATCGTCGGCGCGGAAGGCGAGGATTCTTTCGCCCTCGGCGGCGAGGCGGAGGTAGGAGTCGATGATGGAGAAGACGCCATCTTCGGTGAGCCTGGGGAGAAGGCGAGGGGAGATGATGTGGATGCCGGAGAAGGCGAGGGGATGGAGGGCACCGGAATTTGAAGCCAGTGGCGTTTGATCGGTGTTTGGTTGGGCTGGCGTTCTTCCAGGATTCCTCGCTTCGCTCGGAATGACACCACTCGGCACTTTTTCGAGAGGCGCTGAAGCCGTGCCCTGACGAGCGTTACGCGGGGGCTGAAGCCTCCGCCTCCTAGAGAGTTCAGCGGCTGACGGATTTAGCGTCACTGCGTTTTGAGGCGCACAGGCAGGATTGCCTGTGCCACCGGCTTTCTCGGCGGGCGCGGCGCGGCCAGAGAGTTGGAGTCGATCGTTGAAGAGGAGGAGGCGGGAGGAGGGGCGGGATTGGACGGCGAGGGTGGCCAGGGCGCGGTGTTCGTTGTGGAATTGCAGCATGCGGCCGAGATCGATGGTGCTGATGACGTCGACGTTGTGGAGAAGGAGGGGCTCGTCGGCATTTGCGGAGGCGTCCGGCTTTTGATCGTTGGTTGGCTGGGTTGACGCTTTGCCAGGATTCCTCGCTTCGCTCGGAATGACACCACTCTTTTCAGCTCGTTGAGAGTGTTCGAGGAAGAACCAGGCGGCTTTTTTCAGGCCGCCGCCGGTGTCGAGCAAGAGATCGTCTTCGCGAGAGATTTCGATGCGCATGTCGAAGTTGTTTTTGGATTTCAGATAGTCGACGACCATATCGGCGAAGTGGTGGACGTTGATGATGACTTCGTTGACGCCGAAGGAACGCAGGCGCGTGAGCGTGATTTCTAGGAGCGTGCGGCCGGCGATTTCAACGAGGGCTTTGGGGCGCGTGTCGGTGAGCGGGCGCAGGCGTGTGCCGAGGCCGGCAGCGAGGATCATGGCTTTCATGAGAGAACCAGGGGCGAGAACGGCAAGGAATTAACATAGAGACCACAAAGGACAAGAACACAGAGGGCACAGAGAAGAGGACAGAAAATCTTCATTTGGAGAGATTTCCGAGTACGGCTTGCGCGGTGCCGGATTTTTCGAGGTCATTTTTATTACCGAGCTTCTCCAGCTCGAGGTGACGGACGACAACTTCCATGCCGCTGCGACCACGAAGGTGGCGGACGAGTTGCTCGGCGAGATAAACGGAGCGATGCTGGCCGCCGGTGCAGCCGAATCCTACCATTAAGTTTTTGAAGCCGCGCTGGTGATAGTTTTCGACGGTCGCGTCGATGAGAGTAAACACGCTGGCGAGAAATTGGTGGACGCTCTCCTGCTGATGGAGATAGTCCATGACCGGCGCATCCATGCCGGTGAGTGATTTGAAGCGCTCTTCCCTGCCCGGATTCGGGAGGCCGCGGCCATCAAAGATGAAGCCGCCGCCGTTGCCGGTTTCGTCCTTGGGCAATTCGTGGTGAAACGAAAAACTGAAAATGCGGACGACGAGATTATTCGCTTCGGCGGCCAGGCCCAGCAACTTTTCCGAGGCGAGCATGCTTTGGAATGCGCCAAGAAGCGTGGGCAGCTCGATGGGCAACTGAACGTTGTGGAGCAGCCAGCGAATGTTTTTCAGAGCATAGGGCACGCTTTGCAGAAAATGAGCCCGGCGCTCGAAGAAGCCGCGATATCCATACGCGCCGAGGGCCTGCATGATGCGGACGTACACGTAAGGGTAGTAGTAGCGCAGGAAGTCTTCGCGATCAACAGGGACGAAGGTGGCGAGCGCACGAAGATAATCGTAGAGGAGATGCTCGCGGAGGTCGGGCGGCAGGTCGGCCTTGGCGTCGAAGAGAAGCGAAGCGATGTCGTATTGTAAAGCGCCCTTGCGGCCGCCCTGGTAGTCAACGAAATACGGCAGGCCATCGCGCAGCATGATATTGCGCGACTGAAAATCGCGGTAGAGGAAATAATCGCGCGGGGCCTCGAGGAGAAAGTCCGTGAAGGCATTGAAGTCGTTCTCGAGGGCGCGTTCGTTGAAGGCAATGCCCGCGAGCCGGAGAAAATAATACTTGAAATAGTTCAGATCCCAGGCGATGGACTGGCGATCGAAGCTGGCGATGGGATAGCAGACGCTGTAGTCCAAATCGCGCGCGGCTTCCACTTGAAAGCGCGGGAGGACGCCGACGGCTTTGCGGTAGGCTTCCACGACGGCAGGCGCGATGGATTCGCCGGAGCGATTGCGAGAGAGGAATTCGAAGAGCGAAGTGTCGCCCAAGTCTTCTTCGAGGTAGGCGCCGTGATCGAGGTCCTCGGCATAGATTTCCGGCACCGGTAGGAAATGACCATGAAAATGTTTGGAGAATGCGAGGAAGGCGACATTTTCTTCGCGTCCACCGTAGAGAATACCAATGGCGCTGACGCGGTCGTTGGCGAGGCGCATGATCTTGCGGCCGGAGCCGCCGAGTTCGCCCTGAAGCGGCTGGATGCGTGTGGGCGGCGCATGAAAGCGCTGCTTGAAGAGTTTTATGAGGACGTCCATAGACATGGGTTCCATTGATTCCGTTATATCAGATTGATCTGGCCGGGTGGTCTCTAGAATAGCTAAATCTGGCAGCGGAAGAATGGGCAAGCGGCAATTGTTGTGCCTAGAAGTACAGATTGAGGGTAGCGCGTCAGTTTGAATTTTGACCTCTATTGTCACGATCAAGAAAACTCAAACTGACCTACAACCAGATTGCGGGTTCAAGGGGTAGCAATCGGGATGCCCGGCTATAATGTAGCGATGCCCAAGCCCCTCGAACTGTCCAAACACAAAGAACGCCGAATCACCGAACAAAGAAATCCAGCGTCGCGGAATCTGGACCGCATGACGGCGCAGGAGATTGTGGAGTTGATCAACCGCGAAGACCGCAAAGTGGCGCTCGCAGCGCGAAAGGAGATTCCGGCGATTGCGCGGGCGGTGGAGGCAATTGTGGCGGGGATTCGAAAGGGCGGACGGCTGATTTATTTGGGAGCAGGATCGAGCGGACGCATGGCGGTCCTGGACGCGGCGGAGTGCCAGCCCACGTTTGGGACTTCGCCAAACCTGGTGCAGGCGCTGATTGCCGGCGGAAAGCGCGCGGTGACTGGAGCCGTGGAAGGCGCGGAAGATTCCGTGCGGGACGCGGAGCGCGAATTGCGCGAGAGAAAATTGACGCGGAACGACGTGGTGGTGGGAGTGACGGCGAGCGGCACGACGCCGTACGTGCTGGCGGCGCTGCAATACGCGCGAAGGCGAGGGGCGACGACGGTGGCGATCACGTCAAACCGGAAAACGCCGGTGACGCGGTTGGCGAAAATCGTAATTGCGGCGGAGGTGGGGCCAGAGGTGCTGACGGGATCGACGCGGATGAAGGCGGGCACGGCGCAGAAAATGGTGCTGAACATGCTGAGTACAGCGTCCATGGCGCGGCTGGGGCATGTTTATGAAAATCTGATGATTGATGTAGTGCAGACAAATGAGAAGGTTGCGAAGCGGGCTTTGCGGATTCTGGCGGAGGCGAGCGGGAAGAGTGTGTCTGCGGCGGAACATGCACTGCGGGCGGCGGGACACAATATGAGAGTGGCGTTGGTGATGCTGAAACTGGGGGTGGAGGCGCGGGAGGCGAGAAACAGGCTGAAGGAAACGGGCGGAGATTTGAGGGCAGCAGTAAAAGAATAGGAAAAGGAATCAACACAAAGGACACAGGGAGCACAGAGACCACAGAGACCACAGAGAAGGAAAAGAAAGACGCGGATGGATAAATTTCTGATTAAGGGCGGGAAGGCGCTGCAGGGGACGGTGGCGGTGAGCGGGGCAAAGAACTCCGCGCTGCCGGTGATGGCGGCAGCGCTGCTGACGGCTGACAAAGTGGTAGTGCGTAATGTTCCGAAAGTGCGCGACCTAGTCACCATGAGCAAGCTGCTGGCGTTCATGGACGCGAAAGTTTCGGTGGCGGCGGTGCCAGCGAGCGACTACGAGATTGCAGCGCCGAGATTGAATCATGCGGAGGCGCCCTACGAACTTGTAAAGACGATGCGGGCGTCGATCCTGACGCTGGGGCCGCTGATGGCGCGCGCGGGAGTGGCGCGGGTTTCGCTGCCGGGCGGATGCGCGATTGGGGCGCGGCCCGTGGATTTGCACTTGAAGGCGCTGGAACAGATGGGGGCCGAGATTACGACGTCGCACGGGTACATTGAAGCGAAGGTGCACGGGAACGGTTCGCGCGGGCGGAGATTGCAGGGCGCGCATATCGTGTTTGAAAAAATCACCGTGACGGGGACGGAGAATATTTTGATGGCGGCGGCGCTGGCGGACGGTGAAACGGTGCTGGAAAATGCCGCACGCGAGCCGGAAGTGACGGCTCTAGTGGTGATGCTGCGGAAGATGGG
>QHYM01000357.1:13905-15141 GCA_003223295.1 Acidobacteriota bacterium
CGGTAATTGCGAAGCTGCAGCAGGCCGGAACGCGAATTGACGTTGTGGATGCGACAACTGTGCGCGTGCGGAGCGGTAGCTCATTGGTAGGCGCGGACGTGACGACGGAAGAGTATCCGGGATTTGCGACGGACATGCAGGCGCAGTACATGGCTTTGGCGACGCAGGCAGCGGGCACTTCGGTAATCATGGAGAGAATCTTTGAGAACCGGTTCTTGCACGCAAGTGAAATGATGCGCATGGGCGCAAACATTTCGATTGAAGGACATACCGCGACGGTGCACGGCCCAGCGACACTGTCGGGGACGGTGGTGCAAGCTTCAGACTTGCGCGCGAGCGCGGGCCTGGTGCTGGCGGGATTGGTGGCCAGCGGCGAGACGACCATTGAACGTGTGTATCACATCGACCGTGGGTATGAGGGGATTGTAGAGAAACTGCGCGCAGTGGGAGCGCAGATTGAACGCGTTCATGGTGCACCTACCTAGCATCAAATCGCGAGATAAGAACATCATGAATCCTTATTGGATCGAAGCACTCCATCCGCCTTGCGATCTTGCCAAGACCCAGAGGCAACGACTGGCTGGCAGACGATATTGCAGCAGCACGACGTGCGGGAGTGGACGTAATTGTCTCGACTCTTACAAATGAGGAGACTGAAGAACTGGGTCTGTCTGACGAAGCAGAATGCTGTCGCAGATCCAACGTTCAATTTCTCTCTTTTCCGATTGCGGACAGGTCGCTCCCACGTTCGATAAATGATCTGAGTAGGTTCTTGGACGAGGTCGACAAAGAAATCAGGAAGAAAAGAGCGTGGCGATCCATTGCCGAGGCGGCATCGGGCGGTCATCTATGTTATGCGCGTGTCTACTAATTCGCCACAAGTTCTCGGCTGATTCTGCATTCGAGAGGATACGAGACGCCCGCGGGTGCCCTGTGCCAGACACCGAAGAACAGCGAAGGTGGGTTGAGTCCTTTGCACTGAGATTCGGAACGCCTTAGCCCCAAGAGTCTGGTACAATACGCGCCTCAAATTTGTGAAGTGCGGATTGTGTCTTCTGTCTGTGGACAACAAAGGAGACGGGGCATGGGCAATGCAGAATTGGTGAGGAAGCTGGATGCAGCGATTGCGGAGAGGAATTTGCTGAAGCATCCGTTCTATCAGGATTGGCAGGCGGGGAAACTGAGTCGCGAGGCGCTGCAACTGTACGCGGCGCAGTATTACAAGCATGTCGATGC
>QHYM01000358.1 GCA_003223295.1 Acidobacteriota bacterium
CCAGGACCGGACGCATCTTGGGCTCTCGAAGGACACGCCAGCAGGTCGGCCTACAGAAATCCGCGGTGCGCGTGCAGGCCAGATTCAATCCCTGTCGCGACTCGGCGGGCTACACCATCGTTATGCGGTCGCAGCGTAGATTCGACAGCCATTTTCTGATGACCAAACGCTTTTGCTTGTAACCCGGCCGAGGACGGTTCGTGTCTTCTGAGCGAGCATCTTTCGCCGGTCGACGAATCAGCCTGCAATCCCAAACCGAAGAGCTCGCGCCAAACAGGAAGAAATCCTGCTAATGTAGGGAGACAACGATTTGGCGAACGAGCACATGGAGCGAGCCAACGACAAGGCCTACGAGGGGCGCGAAGCGTTACATTTGCGTGACAGCGCCTCTGCGGAAGAGTGCCCGGAGAAAATGGAGGCTTGTAACTAAATGAAAAAAAGGAGAAAGTGGCGCGCCCTGAGAGACTCGAACTCCCGACCTTCTGGTTCGTAGCCAGACGCTCTATCCAGCTGAGCTAAGGGCGCGCAGTAAAGAAATTGTAGCACAACGGTCACACGCGAGCTCCCGCGGACGCGAACATTTCATCCGGCAACTATCCTTATTATTCGGTCGTCTGCGACGTTTGTTTAAAGTCCCCTGTGCATTGGACACGCCGTATCTCAGAGCAAGAAGCTGCACGCTTGATCGGCAAAGGCGAAGCAGGGCGCCTTGCCGTTGATCGCCGCCTTGGATGGAATACCGTGCCCAGCAACAATTTCACGGCAAGGCGCGAGGGCGACACGGTCATTCTGGACGGAGTTGGCCAGGGCCACGGAATCGGCCTGTGTCAGTGCGGCGCAAAGGGGATGGCGGAAGCGGGCGCGAGCTACCGCGAAATCCTCAGCCATTATTTCCCCAACACTACTTTGAACTTGGCTCCCAAAGTCGCGGAGGCTTCCACAGAGATTCGTTGATCGGCTTTTGCCTTCTGCACTTGCGGGCGTACGATCTCTTTTTTCGAACTCCACCCTTACTTTTCCGCCGGCGTAATAACGATGCTTCGAAACGCCACCTGTCCTTTTTCGCTGCCCTGGAGATAGATCGGCCCCGGCAATCCTTCATGGCTGTCCAGGGCCCCGCCGGTGATCCCCGGAATTTCCTGATTGTTGATGATGGTCTGCCCGTTTTGCACAACGGTGATCATCCGCCCCACCAGCGTGATGTCATACGTTTGCCACGTTCCCGGCTTTTGCGGTAGTTCAGGCGTGGGAGCCAGGAAACCGTAAACGCCTCCCATATGATGGCTCGGCGGCTCTTCGATCGAGTCGGTTTCAATTTGCACTTCGTAGCGGCCGCGCAAATAAACGCCGCTGTTCGTGTTCTGTCCGCAATTAAATTCGACATGCAGCTTGAAGTCTTCGAATTTCGAATCGTCGATCAACTCTGGTCCATTCCCCGGTGAAATCAGCTCGCCATTTTCGACTTTCCAGGCCTTTTCGGAGTTTGGTTCGCTCATTTTCCAGCCGGTGAGGTCTTTTCCGTTAAATAGATTGATGGGCTTCCCCCATTTTGGCGGCTTACTGCGCTTCAAAGCCGGCGCCCGTTCCCCCGTCCACTGCCACGTCTTGCCGTCTGGCCCATTCACCGTGCCTGACAAATTCTTGCCTGTTAAAGTTCCCTCGAAAACCAAATCAGCCTGCGCGCCTTCTTCCTCCTTCGGCGAAACAAACGTGAGCCGGCCGTTCGAAACGTCGGCCTTCGGCAGCGCGCGCGCGTTTCCCCAGCGCCCCACGAATTGTGCACTCAAATAGCCCTTCTCCTGGCGTAGCTCCAGCCACGAAGGATACTCATGATCCGCCGCCTTCAGCGTAAAGTCCCATCGCCCAAGAAACGCCTTGACCGATTCGCCAGTGTATGGAGACTCGACTACCCCGGCATTTTCAAATTCGCGCTCGCGAGCATACGCCCACGCGCACACCGCCAGCGTCACCAGGCCCGAAGCAAAAACAATTCGTCGCAGTTTCATCAGATTCAAGCTCCTTGTTCTTCAACCTTCTTCGCTCTCAACAAATCTTAGCGTCGTCGGGTGCGCGGATTCACCGCCGCCGTCGTCTCCCGCGTAATCAGTTCCGGCGGGACCGCAAACTCTTCCGGATAGTCCTTGAATCCCTGCAAGCGCTGCAGCAAAATCCGCGCCGCCGTTTCTCCCATGTCGCGCAGCGGCTGACGGATCGTCGTCAGCCTCGGATTGTGATACGCCGCCACTTGAATATCGTCAAATCCAATCACCGACACATCTTCCGGCACGCGCAGATTCGCGTCGCGGAGCGCGCGAATCGCTCCAATCGCCGCGATGTCGTTGAATGACATAATCGCCGTAAACCGCCGTCGTTTTTGCAGCAACTCCTGCACCACGGGATAGCCCAGCTCCGGCGACGTCAGGTCCTTCTCCAACTTGATGGTGAGGTCCGAACGAATCTCCAAGCCCAGTTCGCGCGCCACGCTCACGATGCTCCGCCAACGGTCGTCCGAGTCCGCGCTAAACGGCTGCCCGCGCATGAACGCAATCTGCCGGTGCCCAAGCTGGTACAAATGCCGCAGCGACAATTCCGCCGCCCTCTTATGATCCAGCACGACGTTCGTCACTCCCGCAATCTTTCTGTGCCCCGCCACCGCCACCACCGGCACCGGAAGCGCGTGCGCGAGCGCCGTATCGATGGTGATCAGCCCTTCCGCGCCGCGCCCCAGCAGCAATCGCGGATACTCCTCAATCATGTCCGGTTTGTGCCGGTGATGTGCGCTGAAATAAAAGTAGCCTTCGCGCATCAAGTGGTCGCCGATGCCGCTCATCACCATCGTGTGGTAGCCGTCGCTCAGCTCCGGCACCAGCACGCCCACGGTGAACGTTCGCTGTTTTCGCAGCGAACGCGCCAGCAAGCTCGGCTGATAGTTGAATTTTCGCGCCGCCGCGCGTACGCGCTCGCGCGTCTCCGCGGGAATCGACCGCCCCGGAACATTATTCAGCACCACGGACACCGTCGCCGGGCACAGTCCCAGGTAATCCGCCAGAATCTTCAGGCTGACGGGCCTCTCCCCGCCGTTTTGGTTTTGCTTGCGGCCGGACACAGGTGCCTCTGCGATTCTTTCACCAACTTTGTCGGAAACGCCCTTCAAGGGTTGCATTAGCATAGCCTGAACAAACTCCCCGGGAACGCCAATTCGTCAGCATCCCGCGGGTTCGGCGGGATGAATCTCCAGATTGGCGGCGAAAACGCTGTGAAGGCCTGACCGCCCGCGGCGGGATGCCGGGTGTTCCCGAAGAACCAAAAGTTCACAACCCCGTCCCTGACTAATTGTCGTTTCTCTTTAACTTAGAAACTGACCACTGACCACTCCCGACTTCTTTTGCCCCGTTTCCGCGCAGCTCCGTATTCCACGCGCCGAAATGCATAAGACAAACGTTTGTCTAAACCTTATTCAAAAAAGTTCTGCTTGACAACAGTTTCCTTGTGGGGCTAAATGTCCGCAAAGTTTGGGGTCGTTGGGAGCACGAGCCAAACCATCGTTTGTCTTAAGCCGCCCAGCTGCGGCCGTTGCCACGGCCATTGTTCGGCCGCAGCGGAGAAGCGGCTTCCCATTCGCCCTCTTGGTGCGCTGATCACGTCGAGAATATCGGTGCGCCCAAAGCGTCACTCGCTTTCGGTGCAGTTGTGCAGGAGGCAAGCAGATGCAGTCAGCACGTTTTGCAACTATCCTATTCCGGTTTCTCCGTCTGACCAGGTTCTTTGCCCTCGCTTTGTTCATTCTCGCCACCGCCACCACCGCCCTCTCTCAATCCGACCGCGGCACGATTGCGGGCACAGTTCTCGACTCGTCCGGCGGTGCCGTTGTCGGCGCTACGGTAACTGCGACGGACTCCGCAACGAGTACTGTTTATACCGCCACCACGGGCCCGACGGGAGGCTATCGGCTCTTCGACTTGCGCGTTAGCACCTACAATGTCTCTGTTTTGGCGCCTGGCTTCAAGAAAGTGGAGAAGACTGGCGTCGTCGTGCAAGTTAACACAACCTCCTCCCTCGATTTTTCCCTCCAGCCCGGTGACGTAACAGAAACACTCACTGTCCTTGCCGATGCGCCGGGGCTCCAGACGGAATCGTCCGATATCGGCACAATCGTGGATAAACGGCAGATTGAAGAATTACCTTTGGCACTGAATTCGACGGGACAAAGTCATTTGCGTTCCGCAGAGTCTTTCGTCTTCTTGACACCGGGAACCGCTGGGCCGGGAACTAATTCTGACTCGTCGTCCTCTGGCATTTTTGAATCAAAGTTATCGGGCGGGCAAAACTTCAGCACTGAAGTGATTCTCGACGGCGCTAGCATCGCGCATGCTGAGCTAGGCTCGACGTTCGATGAGAACGCTCCGTCCGTGGAAGCTCTCAGTGAGTTCAAGGTCACTACTTCAACAATCCCCGCGGAATTTGGCAGGACCAGCGGCGGTGTCGAGAGTTTCACAACCAAGTCCGGGACGAATTCGTTCCACGGATCGGCGTTCGACATCCTGCGCAACGACAAACTGGACGCGAACTCCTGGACGAACAATTTCTTCGGGGCACCCAAACCAAGGGATCATCAAAACGACTTTGGCGGCAGCCTGGGGGGACCAGTTTGGATTCCTAAGCTTTATAACGGGCACAACAAGAGCTTTTTCTTTTTCTCCTGGGAGCAATATCGCAACAACGAAGGCACGAGCAACGTTACGACCTTGCCGACCGATGCCGAACGCACAGGCGACTTCTCGGCCCTACTTGGCCCCGCACTGACCACACCCAATCCTGTCCCAGGCGGACCCCCGATCCCGGTACTCAATCCCTGCGACGGGAGCCAGGAATTCCTGGGTCAGATTTTTGATCCTTCCACTACTAGCTGTCCCACTGGATTTCAGGGTGGCCGCATCGCCTTTCCTAACAACCAGGTCCCCCTCAACAGTGCGGTGGCCCAGAATGTGCTTTCCTTTCTGAAGGTGCATCCTAACGTTGCCCCGACCGCGCAGAATCAGAATGGACTCATCAACAATTTCCTTTTTCTGTCCAACAAGCCCGTGAATGACACAACCCTAACCTTCCGCATCGATCTGAACTGGGGCCAGAACAACAAGTTCTTCTTCTCCTACAGCAGCCGCGACCAGGAGCAATTGAACGGGACGCCAGCCCTTCCTCCCCCTCTTGATCAGAATTTCTTTAAGTCGCGTGTCTCGCACTACATGCGCTTCGGCTGGGACAATGCCATCAGCCCGAATCTCCTTAACCACTTTAACGTCGGCTTCAACCGGCTATGGGACCCGAGTAGAGGAATAGCCGTTACCGGCCAAGACTGGGAACAAACGCTAGGCATAACAGGGGCGAGCGGTCCCGGTTTTCCGCAGTTCGGGTTTGGAGGTAGTCCCCTTGGAATCGGGTATCAAGGTGTGGGAGGAGGAAGCTTCGACAATGCCATACCTAATAGTTTGATCACCGCGGATACCGTTTCCTGGATTAAGGGACGCCATTCCCTTCGCATGGGATTTGAGTGGCGAATCTCAAAATTCTCCAGGATCAGCAACGCCAATACCTCTCCCAACTATAGTTTTCAGAATCTGCAAACGGCGGTCTCCCCTAACAACACCCAAACCGGCGACCCCTTTGCTAGCTTTCTGCTCGGGCTTCCCAACGAGGAGAGCCTAACGATCTCATCCCACAACGCACGTTGGATTTCAAATTACTACGTCGGATATATCCAGGACGACTTTAAATTCCGCAAAAACCTGACTCTTAATGTTGGTTTGCGTTACGAGGTGGATACGCCTCGGCACGAAGCCACCGGCGCCCAGGCCGTTTTGGACCTGGCCGCCCTCAACAGCGGGAATGCTGCTGTGCCGATTTCTCCTAGTGTTCCCGGAGCCCTGATTTATGGGAGCGGCGCTTCTGGAGCGAAGACTTACTATAAGGATCTCGCGCCGCGCATCGGCTTTGCGTACGCTCCCGAGAGGTTGTTCGGACGCGAATGGCTCCGTAAGACGGTGGTCCGCGGTGGATACGGGATCTATTATGCGGCCCTCAGCTACTCTGACTTTGGTGACGCACTTACGAGCGGGACGACCGCAACTCCGGATTTCAAATCGCAGAATGGTTTCACTCCTGTGCAAGCGCTCGACGCCGGGTTTCCTGGTTTCACTCCGCCGTCCAACGCAAAGGACCCCGCTTTGCTGAATGGAGGTTTCCCCAATTATGTCGCCCCGGAATTCGGCCGCCCTGGGATGGTCCAAAACTGGAGCTTTGAGATTCAGCATCAACTTGCCACCGATCTCATCCTCAGCGTTGGTTATGTCGGTAATCACGCGACCCGCTTGCGTTCGAATCTGCTGCAACTCAATAGCATTGATCCCAAGTATTACCCTCTGGGTTTCAAGCTGAACAATGACACAGTAGGAAGCGCGGCCGGACAGGCCGACTTGGCGAGCGTAGGCGTTACGCTACCCAGTTGGTTCATCCCCCTCTATGGGGCCAACGAACCGATTGCCCAGGCACTTCGCCCGTTCCCACAGTATCAGGACATCGGCACGAACTGCTGCCTCGAAAACGTCGGCCAGTCCACGTTTAACGCTTTGGAAACCAAGCTTGAGCGGCGTTTCCGTAATGGATTGAATCTCATCGCTTCTTATACCTTCTCAAAAACGCTAACTGACGCTGACAGTGCTTTCCCCTTCTTTTCCGCGTTTCAATCGAACAATTTCGGGGCACAGAATCCTTTCAATCTGAAGACGGAAAAAGCGCTGAGCTATCAGGACACTCCGCACGCCGTTGTTATCAGCTATCTCTACGAACTCCCGGCCGGCCCCGGAAAGAAATACCTTAATCATGGACCGGCCAGCAAAGTCCTCGGCGGTTGGCAAATCGGCGGAGTGCACCGTTATCAGAGCGGTTCTCCAGTCATCATGAACAGCTTTGCGCCTTCTCCGAAGGGCAGTGGTGGCAACTTCAAGTACAGCCTTATCCCGGGCGTCCCCATCTATAGTCCTAATAAAGCGAATTTCAATCCTGCGTTTGGCTTCTCCGGGTGTGTGGAGGACACTACAACCGGGCTGTTTACGAACCAACACGTTATAGACAGCCAAAAAGTTGATCACGGCCCGAGCACCAACAACTATTTCAATTGTGCCGCTTTCTTTGATCAAAATGCGGATGGCCTTGTCGCCCAACGTGGATATCTTTTCGGGAATCTGCCTATGACGCTAGGCAACGTCCGAAGTCAACACTACTTCAACGACGATTTTTCGATTATCAAGCGCACCGCGATCACGGAGGGTCATTCCTTGATACTCAAGGTTGATTTGCCGAATCTCTTTAACCGTCATGATTTTGGAACCTTGGACGGCTTTATCGGGGACAGCACATTCGGTGCACCGAAGGGCATGGCTGTCAATAACCCGGCCCGCCGGATCCAAATCACTTTGCGCTACCAATTCTGAAATCACGCTTGGCCCTCCTGGACAAACGGCTTGCCTCTTAAGGGCAAGCGGTTTGTCATTGAGAGAGCAGCTCGCTGACCTAGGCCGGCCCGCAGGTATAGAATTCACATATGCGCGCGCGTATCCCTTTTATTGCCTCCGTCGTCCTCTGTACGATTTGCGGTCTAAGCGTGCCCCTCTTGGCCCAGAGGCCGCCTGGTGTCGACGAGCGCTTCCGTCAGGCGTCAGAATTCATGCGTAATGGCAACCTGAACGCCGCCGCAGAGGCTTTCGCGGCTGTGGTTAAAGAAGCACCTGATTTCGCTCCTGCGCATTTAAACCTCGGCCTGGTCCGCGAAGAGCAAGGCCATCACGAAGAGGCCATCGCGAGTTTTCAGAAGGCGTTGCTCCTAAATCCCAAGCTTCGTGGCGCAAATCTCTTCCTGGGGATCGCCGAGTACCGGCTGAACCATTTGGACGAAGCGTTGCCTATTCTTCGCAAGGAGACCATGGCTTATCCCAAAGATGCCAACGCCTGGATGTGGCTCGGAGTCGTCGAGCTTGGGTTGGAGCACGCAGAGGAAGCAGTCGACGCTTTGGACAAAGCCGCGAAACTTGCTCCGAATAATGCAGACATTCTCTACCACCGCGGGCAAGCCCACCTCCTCGTTTCTAGGAATAGTTACGAGAGGATGTTCAAGGAAGACCCCAAATCGTGGCGAGTGCACCAGGTCCTCGGCCAGGTTGCCTCGGAAGGGGAGCACTACACCGACGCCATCTATGAATATCTCGAAGCCATCAAACTTGCCCCGACGCAACCGGGGCTCCATGAAGAGCTTGGCTCTGTGTATCGCAACGCAAACAAAATGGATGAAGCCGAAGCGGCTTTTCAGCGCGAACTCGAGGTCGATCCTCACAATGTTCTTGCCCGTTACAAGCTGGGCGTACTGGTCATGGAAAAAGGCGACGGCCCTAGGGCTAAAAAGTTGATTGAGGCGGCCCTGCAAGAGAAGCCAGGCCTCCTCCATGCGGACTACAATCTCGGCCGCGTAGAGAAACTGCTCGGGAATGATGCCGCCGCGGTCGCGCACCTGGAAAAGGCCACCACCACGGATTCAGATCCTGACATCGTGCAGCAGGCTTGGTATCAACTGGGCCTCTTGTACCGGCGTCTACATCGCCCGGACGATG
>QHYM01000359.1 GCA_003223295.1 Acidobacteriota bacterium
AAAGATGGAAGCAGCCAGCGCGGCATCCGCTTTCCCGGCCTTGAAAATCTCGACAAAATGTTCCGGCAACTTGGCGCCGCCGGAAGCAATCACCGGGACGGATACCGCCTTGGAGATCTCCGCGGTCAACTCCGTGTCGAAGCCAATTTGCGTTCCGTCCCGGTCAACGGAGGTGAGCATGATTTCTCCCGCGCCAAGCGCGACACCGCTCTTCGCCCATTCAACGGCGTCTCGCAAGGCCGGCTCGCGTCCGCCGCGAACCATGACATCCCAATGCCCTCCATTGCGTTTTGCGTCAATGGCCAAAACTACGGCCTGTGCGCCAAATTCGCGCGAAAGCTCGGTGATCAATTCGGGACGCGCAACAGCAGCGGTATTCACCGTGACTTTGTCCGCGCCGGCGCGCACCACGGCACGGCCGTCTTCGAGCGTTCGAATGCCACCGCCTGCCGTGAGCGGAATGGAAAGCTCGGCGGCCACTCGCCGGATCGTTTCCAGAAAGGTGGAGCGGCGGTCGCGCGATGCCGCGATATCGAGCGCGACCAATTCGTCCGCGCCCTCTTTGTTGTAGCGCGCAGCTAAAACCACAGGGTCGCCCGCGTCGCGTAGGCCGACGAAGTTCACGCCTTTTACGACGCGGTCTCCATCGGTGTCCAGGCACGGAATGATGCGATGGGCAAGGCTCATGCCGCCATCCTCAGAAAGTTTTGCAGCAGCCGAGACCCCGCATCACCGCTTTTCTCCGGATGAAATTGCACACCGCAAATGTTTTGTTTTTCCACAACGGCGGCAAACGGCGCCCCGTGGACGCAAGTAGCGATGGTTGATCCATTCGAAACGGGCGCCGCGTAGGAATGCGCAAAATAAAAATAGGCGCTGGAGTCGATGCCCTCGAGCAATCGCGATTCACGATTCGCCACAATCTGGTTCCATCCCATGTGGGGGAGCTTCACGCTGGAAGGCAAGGCGCAAACTTTCCCCGCCAGCAGTTCCAGGCCGCGCAATTGCGCTGACTCCGCGCTCGATTCGAAAAGCACCTGCAGTCCGAGGCAGATTCCTAGAAAAGGAACGCCGCGCCGGATGGCGTCGACCAGAGGCGCGCGCATGTTTTGTTCATCGAGCGCGCGAACCAGCGCGGCATAGTGTCCCACGCCCGGCAACAGCAGAGCCTCGGCTTTCGAAATGCTCTCCGGCGAACCGGTTCGTTGTGACTCCGCGCCAAGCCGTTGCAGAGCGCGCTCGACGGAAGGCACATTTCCCGCTCCATAATCGATGACCGTGACTTTCATAGCAGCCCCTTCGTGCTGGGCAAAACCTTTCGCAGGCGTTTATCTTTCGCCACGGCAAAGCGCAACGCGCGCGCGAACGCCTTGAACGCAGCCTCCACCTGATGATGGGAAGAGCGCCCGTACAAAACACGCAGATGCACGTTGGCCCTCGCAGCCTGCGCAAAACCTTGGAAAAAATCCTCTATCAACTCAACCTGGAAGTCGCCAACACGCTCGGCCGTGATCTTCGCCTTCACGACGCAGCAAGGCCGGCCGCTTAGGTCCACAGCAGCGGCAGCAAGCGTTTCGTCCATGGGCATCAGGAAGTATCCTGCGCGCAAAATTCCGCGCTTCGAGCCAAGAGCCTTCTGTACCGCCTCGCCGAGAGTAATGCCCACGTCTTCCACGGTGTGATGTTGGTCCACATCGAGGTCACCGCGCGCGTTCACCTGCAGGTCAAACGCGCCATGGCGAGCGACCAAATCCAGCATGTGGTCGAAGAAGCGGATTCCCGTAGCGATGCGCGCCTTGCCGCGTCCATCCAGGTTGAGCTTCAGGCGGATGTCCGTTTCGTTCGTCTTTCGATGAATTGTCGCTGCGCGCGCCATGTTCAATCCAATTTGGGAGCGGCGCCGTTTCGCGTCGCGGGCTTCCATTCCTTTCGTATCGCTTTGAGCAGCTGCTGCATTTCAGCGGAAGTTCCCATGGTAATGCGCACGAAGCCGTTCCCCATGTCCTTGCTGCGGTCGCGAAGCAGAATGCCTTTTCCCTCCAACTTGCGGAACAGCGCCGGCCCAGTCGGGCCGAAATCCGCCAGTAGAAAATTTCCCGCGCTCGGGTAAGTCTTGACGCCCAATCCACATAATTCTGTTGCGAACCATGCACGCAAGCGTTTCACCTCGGCGACATATGCCCGCATCCTCGCGGGGTCGCTGGCTGCCGCTTCTGCGGCAATCAGCGCAGCAAGATTGACGGGATAGGGCGGCATCGCGCGGCGCACGAGGGCAAGCGAGTCCGCGCACCCAATCACCGCGCCAAGCCGCAGCGCCGCCAGCCCCGCGACCTTCGAAAACGTGCGCGCGACAAATAGCTGAGGATATTTGTGAATCCACGGCAAAGCACTGAAATCGGAGAACTCCGAATACGCTTCATCCATCACGACCACAGTTTCGGTCGCCGCTTCAAGGATGCGCCGCAGCTCTTTTTCGCGGATCAGCGTGCCTGTTGGATTATTCGGATTTGCAATGAACAAAACGCGCGGATTCTTCGGCAACCCCTTAAGCACTTCCTCCATCGGGAATTCCATGTTCGCGCCGTAGCGAACCGCACAGACCTGCGCTCCGGCGATCTCCGCCCAGTATCGATACATGGGAAACGTCGGTTCGCAGATCAGGATGCTGGTGCTTGGGTCGACGAACGTGTCGAAGAAAACGCGCAGGGCATCGTCGCCTCCATTGGTGAGCAACAACTCCTCGGGGCAAACACGGAAATAGCGCGCCATCCGTTCCGCCGGCTTCTGATACTCCGGATACATCGCCAGTTGCTTAGCCGTGAGCCTGGCCAGCGCGCGGCGGACCGCCGGTGAGCAGCCGGAAGTATTTTCATTGAAGTCCAGCCTCACTTTACCGGCCCGCCCTTCCGCGGGCGCCTCGTAGGTGCGGCGATTCAGGATTGCCTGGCGAACGGGCAAACGGACTTTCATCGGCGGACCCTCACGGCGTTGCGATGCGCCATCAAGCCCTCGGATTCCGCCAGAGCTTCCACGGCATCGGCGAGGTGGAGGAATCCCTTGCTGGTGATGGTTTGCACGCTGATGCATTTTACAAAGTCGGCTGCTGAAAGTCCGCCCCGCATGCGAGCCCAACCACAGGTCGGCAGAACGTGATTGCTTCCTGTGGCGTAGTCGCCAAGCGGTTGGGCACCCCATGGGCCAAGGAATACGGTTCCTGACGCGCGAATTTTCGAGAGAAGCTTGCCAGGCTGTTCGGGAAGACTGAGATGTTCGGGAGCGAACCGGTTGATGAATTCGCAGGCTTGGTTGGCCGATTCCGCGACTAGGATCGCTCCTGATACGCGAGTCGAACAGTGAGCCATGCTTTCCGGCAGGTCCGCGAGCTGCGACTGGATTTCTCGTTGAACTTCACACGCAAGGCTGCGTGAAGTGGTGATGAAGAAGCTTGCGGCGTCTTTGGCGTGCTCCGCCTGAGCCAGCAGGTCGGCGGCGATCCATCGCGGATTGCCACGCTCCCCAAAGACGACGGCTTCCGTGGGACCTGCGGGCAAATCAATCGCGCACTTGTTGCTTACGAGTTGTTTGGCGGCAGTGACGTACTTGTTCCCAGGGCCAAAGATCTTGTCCACGCGCGGCACACTCTTCGTGCCGTATGCCAGCGCCGCGATCGCTTGCGCCCCGCCAATGCGGGCGATTCGCTCGACTCCGAGAATTTCCGCCGCTGCCAAAAGTTCAGGATTCGGCTTGGGGCAAACCGCCACAATATTCGGCACGCCTGCGACTTTGGCCGGGACAACCGTCATCACCAGCGTCGAGACAAGCGAGAATTGTCCGCCGGGGACGTAACAACCGATCGCCTCGATGGGCCTGACGACTTGGTGAATCTTGACGCCGGGTGTGGTCTCTACGGTCCAGGGCCGCGGAAGCTGCTTTTCAGAAACGCATCGAACATTTTCCGCGGATTTCTCGACGGCTTTCCGAAACTCGACGCTTGTCGCTCTTTGAGCGGCCCGAATTTCTTTTTGTGTGATCCACACGCCGGTTTTGGTCAGGTCGGTGTGATCAAACTTCTTTGTGTATGTAAAAAGCGCTGCATCGCCCCGCTTGCGCACGTCCGCGACGATTTCTCCTGCAATCGTGTGAGCTTCGGCATCTTGCTGTGCGCGGCGCGCGAGCAGCCACTTTTCAGTCTGCGGTGTGAGCTTCAGGATTCGCATCACAGTACGATCTTGTTTAAGGGATACTCGACAATTCCCTCGGCCTTAGCCGCCTTCAGTTTTGGCAAAATCTGGCGCACCACGGCTTCTTCGATAATGGTGTTAACGGCCACCCACTCCGGATCGCTCAAAGCAGAAATTGTAGGTTTTTTGAGCGCCGGCAGAACTCCGAGGACTCCGGGCAGATCATCGCGATGAACGTTGAGAAGCAGACCAACCTTGCTCGCTGCGGCAATAGCGCCCTGTAGCATCAAAATCAGATTTTCCGCTTTTTCCCGCTTCCAGCAGTCGGCTGCTGCGGGGCGGTTCATGATAAAAACTGTGGCCGATTCGAGGACCGTATCCACGATGCGCAGGCGGTTGGCGCGCAGCGACGAGCCGGTCTCCGTCACTTCCACGATCGCGTCCGCGAGTTGCGGTACTTTCACTTCTGTCGCGCCCCACGAAAACTCTACGCGAGCTTTGACACCGTGCTTGGCCAGATATTTTTCCGTGATTTGCACAACTTCCGTGGCAATCACCTTGCCTTGCAAATCCCGTGGCCCGCGAATCGCCGAATCTTCCGGCACCGCCAGCACCCAGCGCACGCGCGCCAGCCGCTGCTTGGCATAAACCAACTCGGATAGTTCCTCGACGGTCGCCTCCGTCTCCACCACCCAATCGTGCCCGGTGATTCCTGCGTCCAGGGTGCCGGACTCCACGTAGCGCGCCATTTCCTGTGCCCGCACCATCAGGCATTCGATTTCCGGATCGTCGATGGTGGGCACGTAGCTCCGCGAACTCAGCGTGACTTTCCAGCCCGCCCGCGCAAACAAGTCGAGCGTCGCTTCTTGCAGACTGCCTTTTGGTATTCCCAGCTTTAAGAGACTCATCGGCGCTTCTCCGGTCCGTAGACTTCTTCCGGCGAAAAGGTAGGTTCCGCGATGACCTTCGCTTCGCCGTCTGGTTCGACGGCGCGAAAGAAACAGCTCCGATAGCCCTCGTGGCAAACGCCTGGCCCGACGGCTTCCACGCGCACGAGCAACGCGTCCGCGTCGCAGTCGACGCGAATCTCATGGACGCGCAAAACGTGGCCGCTGGATTCGCCCTTCTTCCAAAGCGCATTTCGGGAGCGGCTGAAAAACACGACTTCTCCGCAGCGCTGCGTCTCGCTCAGCGACTCCGCATTCATGAAGCCAAGCATCAACACGTCGCCGCTTCGTTCGTCCTGAATAATGGCAGGCACCAGCCCGCCGCTTTTCTGAAAGTCGATGTTCATTTCCCTTGCCTCCCAAATTCGTCGCCCAAAAACAAAAAACCCGCCAGGCTTTGTTGCGCCGGCGGGCTAAAGAGTGCTTTGTCTAGCGGATTGCTATGCACACCTCAGCGGGCGCGGCATGTAGCCGTGATGATGATGGTGCCGATGCGCCCGAGTTGTGTGGGTAAATTCCATTACCAAACCTAAACGTAAAGGAAAACCGTCCGCATGTCAATGATCTGATTTTCGGATCTGATTTTCGGAGTCTGGCGAACACCCTGCCTAGCCGGGGAGCCAATAAAACAAACACTCCCAGGGTGTTCAAGCTCAGTCAGTGGTCAACTGGATCGCCAGCCCTTGCTTACGAGCCATTGCTCCCACCACCGGTAGTTCTGCTGAATTTCTTCGCGATTTTCTTGAGGTAAGTCGGGACCCGGTTCCGGAATCGGGTGGAGCGGCTCAAGTCCCACTTGTGCCCGCAATTCGTCCACGCGTTCCGGATCGGCCAGCGTCCATGGCCGGATGCGGCCGTCTCTCGGGTCATCCATCCATTGCGTGCCGTAGCGCTGCGGCCGGCATTCGTACATGGCGATCCGATCTTCTAAATAAGCTGCATGCCAGGCGGGGACACGTCCCTCGGCAATCCTCGCCTGTATCAGTTTCAATGCGCGTCGCTGAAACTCCGGCTCCCCGATCGCGTGCTGGGTGATGAACCAGGCGGCTTCCGCTCCATCTTTTCCGGCAACATCCTCCGTGGGCCACCCGTGCAATTCGATGAGCTCCCGCAACCGCGCTGCGTTTCTCATGTGCACCTCTTCCATCCTTGGAACATACGCTCCGCCTAATTCGCCGCTCGCCACGAGTTCCTCTCTTACGCGCAGGTCTTCGGCTCGCATGGCGACCAATTCTTGCCGCAAGCGTTGATCGATCATGACGCAATTCTAACCCGACTACGATTCGCCAGCGACGCTGCAGACTTCAATCAACGCGGCTCTTGCGGTAGTCTCTTGGCATCAGCCGGGATTGGCCTTCAAATTGAAACCAGCAGCCCGGCAGCTGAATCAGATGGGACATGGGAAAAGATGAAACTGCACAGAGATGCTAGGAGACACCGTGGCCGACAAGATTGAGAAGGACGAGCAAGCTTGGAAGAAGCAGCTCACGCCGAACCAATACTACGTGACGCGGCAGAAGGGAACCGAACCTCCCTTTACGGGGGAATATGAAGAGACGGAAACGCCTGGCACCTATAAGTGCGTCTGCTGTGGCCAACCCCTGTTTCGTTCTGAAGCCAAATATCATTCTGGGTCCGGCTGGCCCAGCTTCTATGCTCCTACCCGCGAAGAAGCCGTTGATGCGGAATCAGACACCAGCCACGGGATGCGGCGCACTGAAGTGAAATGCAGCCGCTGCGACGCCCATCTTGGACATGTGTTTGACGACGGCCCCCAGCCCACAGGCCTGCGGTATTGCATTAACTCCGCTGCATTGGACCTCGACAAAGACTAAAAAAGCGCCCCGATCGAAACCGGGGCGCTCTTTTTCATTTCTTCTTCGCTCAAGGAAGTCAGAGGAAAATCAAGCCGCCGGGCAGGAGCACGCCACCATTTCTGCGACCGGGTCGCGTTCCCATACGGCGATAAGTAACACCTTTGTGCCGGACGGATATTTGAACACGTAATAAGTGTAGGAGCGGCCATCTACTTCATAAAAGCCAGGCCGGCGCGGATCAGGTCTCGTTCGAGCGCCGCCCATCAGAAGCTGGCGCAGCTCCGCAACCTGCTCCTGCGAATGGTTCCGCAGATCTTCCAATAGGGGCGGCTGTTTTGTAACGGGTGTCATCATTGTTATGCTCCGCCACATTCAGCTTATCTTCTCCTCTCCTATACAGACGAAAGAAACCGAAAAATGTTTCATCGGTTGCAACGATTTGTGCGCCTCTTGCAGACAAATTGGCCTTCTAACCCTATATATCGAACTTGCCAAAATGCTCCTTTTGCCGCTAAAAAGCGCTTAGCGGCAGTTTTCGCGCCTACACCCACGCTGGCTCCCAACGCAGCCGGACATCAGAACCGCAAATAGACACGCCAACAAATCCCCGCTATCTACGACTTCGTCTACATTTCGGGTTTCCCCGCTGGCCAGTTTTTGGTGTAATAGGTGGCGTGTTAGTATCTCCACCAGTACTTGCGCGGCGCTTGCTTCCTTGAGATAGTGTCGTGCTGATCCTTCAAAGAGAGGGACGCTCAAAGTGACAAAAGAAGCTTCGAACAAAGATAAGGACGTCTTTGACAGGGACCGCCGCCGCAAACACCATCATTGGCTTGTCAGTGTCTACTACGCCGACGGCGAGAAGTTCGGCCGTGTGTATACCGATAAGGACAAAGCCACGCGCTTCGCGGAGCGCCAGCGCCGCTCACCGGTGGTGAAAACCGCTCGCGTCACTCAGGTTTCTTGACCCCTCGTCTTGGCAGTGCCGGATTAGTAGTCGCGTCTGAACGCGGGCTTGTAGCCATCCACTAAGCGTGTTATAAAAAGAAGGTACTTAAGCGGCCTTAGTATAGTGGTAGTACGGAACCTTGCCAAGGTTCAGGTGTCGGTTCGATTCCGATAGGCCGCTCCAGATTCCAAGGTTTACGCCACTGCCCAGTTCTTCCTATTCTCCAAAACACGCTTAAATGATGCCTCTCGAGCCCGATCAGGTGGCATTACTTTCCAACTCAACACAACGAGAATGCCTAAGTCCCGCCAGCCCATCATCTTAGGTTTTCTAGCGAACATCGTCATGAATTGCTACTGACCCTTGGCGGGGTTCAGATGTTAGTTCGAGCGGGCATTCAGGCATCTTCCAAAACAATTTCACTTCTCCGCGGTGTCTAATTACTTGGGGTAAAAGCATGCCTCTTCGACTTCTTTTGTTGTTTGCGGTTGCATCAGTGACTCTCATGGCGAACGAGCAGAAACAGGTTCCCAATTGTTGCGAGCCTGAGTCTGAAAAACTCTCTCAATCATAAGGTAAAGGCTCTGGTGAAACATACAGAACCGATTCACGCTCCATGCTGTGTGAAATACAAGATAATCTAGGCTTTTCAGAACGTCGTCAGCGGCGACTAAGGACCCGGGGAGTATAATCTCGCGTGTCTCCAAATAGCAGAAGTACCTTCGTCAAAACGTCGGTCGCCGCTCTTCCAATTGACGGTTCTCTATCGGCATTGGCTCGGTATGGTCACGGCTGGATTCACCTGTAATGAATGCCAAAATGTGTGCTACAATGAAGATCAGTGTGTGCTACAGAATGGCAATGCTGGGAGAACGGTATGAAACGTGCTGCTCAGTCTGCAAGTTCGAGAATAAGGAAAGGCATCAGCATTAGCGGGCCTGGCAAGCTCCGTGAGGTGATGGTCATCGCCGAAGAGCA
>QHYM01000360.1 GCA_003223295.1 Acidobacteriota bacterium
ATCATCAGCTATGAGAATGCGAATTGATGGCAGCAGGGTGCTGCTCCATTTCCGTGCTTAATCACATAAGAACACGTCGCGTGCAAATTAGTTGTACAAACCTCCAGGCCTATTGACCTGCGCCCCAGAATCCGCAGGCTAGATCATAGCGCAGAGCACTGCGCGATGGACCCACTACTATCTCATTTCACCGTTTCTAACAACGCGGTTACAGCCTGGTGACTTATTAACGCTAACCGGACATCTTTGGCATTAGCCAGATTCTGGCCGGGGTCGCACCTTGCAGAGGGGCCTACATGATTGAGCATCTTGGAGGGAGGGCTGCTGATTTCTTGCTGCAGCTCGTGTTGTGTGGCTTATCGTGCGTTTCTTGGTCCAACGCGACAAGACAGGGACAGAGGTCATTGCAAGCGGCGGGGCTGTCAGTAGTAAGCGGATTTCGGTGCGAGAGCATCCTAAGACCAAACTGGTAATTCCGCCAGTTGGGTGGGAATCGCGGTTTGGTCCATTATCTTCAGGGACGATTCGGGGAGGCAACCGCAGAGGCAATATCAACCCCTCAGACATGCAAATGCCTTCCCGGATACTAACGTTCTGGATTTGATTGGCGAGAAGTGGCTCGCTGCTCTTCCAGTTCCAGAATGCGAGCTTTGTAATCAATCCTAACCACGCTTGCGCTCCCCTCTGCGAGCGGCACCGATCACTCTCGGTGAGAAGCACAAGAATAGAAGCGCGCTGACCAAGATCAATATTGCTTACCCCCACTGTCATTTTTGCCAGTTTCGATCTTCGCGGCCGATGGCTTCTTATCAACCAGGAAGATGTTGGCGGAGGTGTCGGAATGCGAGTCTGGACGAGGGGGAGAAGTGCCGCCGTGGTTGCGCTGTTGTTGGTTCAGGTTTCTTTCGCGGGTCCACCGCAGCACAAAAGAATCAGGACCGGCAGTGAAGCAGACATCAATTCGATCGGGAATCGAAAGGTCGGGCACGGACCGAACTTCTACTCGCTCGACCGCGAGATTACCCTCGGGAGCCAACTTGCAAGAAAAGTAGATCGCTCAGCGAAGTTCATCGATGACCCTCTGGTGAACGAGTATGTAAATCGGATTGGTCAAAACTTAGTGCGCGATTCCGACGCAAGGCTTCCTTTCACGTTCAAAGTGATTGACTCCGAGGAAGTCGATGCGTTCGCCCTTCCAGGCGGATTCTTGTATGTGAACCGCGGATTGATCCTTCTCGCCGATGAAGAAGCCGAACTGGCGGGAGTATTGGCTCACGAGATTGCCCATGTTTGTGCACGGCATGGAACTCGCAACTCCACCAGGAGTGAAATCACACGAGTCGCCACTATGTCCCTGATTTTTCTTGGACCCGGCGGCTGGGCTGGTTACGCTATCTTCACCGGTTTGAAAGTTGGAGTGCCCCTAACATTCCTGAAATTCTCGCGCAGCGCGGAAAGCGAAGCCGATTACCTCGGCCTGCAATACATGTACAAGGCGGGATACGATCCCAATGCATTCATTACATTCTTTGAGAGAATAGCCTCGGAGACAAGTCCGGGCAAGTTCGCGACGATGTTCTCCAGCCATCCACCTACGCGGAATCGAATCAGCGCGATTCAAATGGAAATCGCGACAATACTCCCTGCTCGCGATCGATACATTGTAACGACGTCGGAATTTGATGTTATAAAAAGCCGCCTCCTTAGAGGCGAGCAGGATAAGCGAGCCGACTGGGACAACTCGAGGCCGAAGCTTCGCACGCGGACCGAACCAGACGCGAACGATACTGCAAAGCCTGACCGTTAGGCGGCTTGCGACAACACCGTCTTCGTTGCGACCTGATGGCAGCAGCCAACAAATTAGCCACGACGCCGAGGCCGTTCCGCCCAGAAGAAGCGGCAGGAGAAGGGCGCTTAGAGGATTTTCCTCGCACCATGGTTGCGGGGGTCAGATTTGAACTGACGACCCTCGGGTTACCGGCCGGAACAAACAATAGTCCGTCTTTGCTTCTCAACGATATACGTATATCTTGATCGACCTATTTCACGGGTGTTCTTCGGTAGTTTGTTCCCAATTTGTTGGGCTGAACCCCTGTAGTGACACAAAAAATTGGGCACACTTGCAGTTCTTTGAGTTTTCTTCCCGCCTTCCGAGGAAGCCTGGGATCTGGGACTTTTCTTCCCCATTTTCGGCGGGCACCCAAAGGCGAGGGCTGCTGCTTCCGAAGCGAGTGGCTGCTTTATGAGACGAGATGAATGAACGATAGATTTTTTCTCGATACAAACATCTTCGTATATTCCTTTGACGCAAGTTCGCCGAAGAAGGCCGCGCAAGCCAGGAAGCTGATCAGAAGTGCAATCGAGACGCGCGGCGGCATTGTGAGCTATCAAGTAGTGCAAGAGTTCTTTAACGTTGCACTGCGCCGTTTCTCAAAGCCCATGAGTGGCGTCGACGCAGAACAATATTTGTCGACCACGTTTCGTCCACTCCTGTCAGTGCACTCCTCGCAAGCTCTGTATGGAGAGGCGCTACGGATTGGAGCCAGGTTCCAGTTGCCTTGGTACGATTCGTTGATCGTCGCTTCTGCAATCGAAGGTCAGTGTGGAGTTCTTTACAGTGAAGACTTTCAGGATGGACAGGAGATTGGAAGCGTCACGGTCTCCAACCCCTTTGCCTGACAGAAGGACGTCCTTGGGAATCTCGAATCGCTGGCGAAAAAACCAACGGCTCAGAGGGAGCATCCTCCAAATCTTTTCAAGTCATTCAAAATTGGTTGCGGGGGTCAGATTTGAACTGACGACCTTCGGGTTATGAGTTGACGATCAAACCCTAAGTCTTGATGATTCAATTGCCCTTACAGTTCGTCAACCCCAAAAACCACCCCAAAACCTGTGATTTTGGACGCTACTTGGACGTCGAAATTGGGGCGACGTCACTTCAACGAATAGTCGACTATGCATCCAAGTGCAGCTGTATCGGTAAACGCTTCGGCCTTTGGCAGGACTGGTCCTCGCTCAGGTTGCAGCCGAGCCCAACTTCTGGATTGCCCATGACTGACGCTAAATCAGTCTCTACGGCACACTGCTCAAGCGTCGATTGTCAACCGTGAACTCTCGACAGTTGTTGATCCCCGAACAGCACGCCGGCCGCATTAATCAAATACTGCTCATCGCTAAGCATCTCAACCAGTTCGTCGGGGAACGGGGAGATTTCGCTCTGCAAATACGTGGCCAGTTCGCGATAGATTTCCCGCCGGGCGTAAGCCGCCAGTTCGGTGCGTCGGCGCAGCGCATCTTGAATCAGACTGGCCAGTTCCGGCGTCGCCGCTCGGCGGAGCTTCATCGCGATTGTGGGATAATCCATGAACGAGTTGTACTTCTGCCGCGTCCAGGATTCCTCCCCCGGGGCAACCAGCGGCGTTTGGCGTACAACGAGCGTACCCGCCACGCGGTCGCCGAAGCGCTGCATCAGCGGATTGCTCAGTGCGGAAATTCCTCCAACCAGATAGGCGAACGGCAGCGCATCGAACACGCGCATCAGATTCCGCACCCATGCCTGTTCGATCCGTAGCGGAAGTCCGGCCTGGTCAATCACCCGCAAATGGAACAGGCGTTTTCCGATCGTCTGACCGTTCCAAAAGCCTTCCAGCAATGCGCCATAGGCAAACCCGATTGCGAATTCCCCGAGCGTGATCACCATGACTCCAAATCCCGGCGCTTTCGCGAAAATCCAATAAACCAGGAGCCCAACTCCGTTCACTGTCCCCAGCACGATAGTGATATCTAGCAGCATGGCGTAAAGCCGGGAAGCGGGACCCGCCAGGGGCAATCGAAAGAGCACGCCTTCCGGCGTGACAATCGTCAGTTCCGCCGTTGTCGCCCAGCGGATTGGCTGAGAACCTGTCATTTGTTCTCCGAAGGAACTGTGGTATGCGCTTTGGCATCAGTCATTCTTCGCCCGATCAGCAGCAGATAGACCGTCAGCAGCGCGAGTTCCGCTCCGCCAACCGCAACTTTGAACCCGTACGGCAGAACCGGCGCGTGATGCTGTGAAAAAAATGCTTCCATCATTCCAGCCCACACCAGCATCATCGCCATTCCGGCGATCAGCACGAGCCATTCGCGCATAGATTGACGCGCATCGCGATCCTCGCGCCGGCGCAGCAGTACGCGCGCCAGGTAGAACCCCGCTTGCCCGGCGATTAGGATCGACGGAATCTCGAAGACGCCATGCGGCAACAGCCAGGCCGTCATGAATAGCCCGAAGCCCTGCTGCGTGTAGCGAACCGCCACGGCCCCGAGCAACACGCCATTCTCGAACAGCAGGAGCGCCGTCCCGATACCAAACGTTACGCCGAGAGCCGCCGCGAGCATCGCTACCTCGATATTGTGCCGGATCAGCTGCGCCGAGAATGCGGCTTCGGACTGCGTCGAGTGCAGATCCTGATTTTTCCCTTGCTCCTCTTCATGCACGCGTTGCTCCGGATTGCGCAGGTAATCGGCCGGAAGCAGCACGTCCACAGAGGCGGGATCGTAGCGCACCGCCAGTCCGCCGAGCGCGCAGCCCAACACCGTAATCAGCACGGCCAGTGCGAAATAGCGCGATTGCCTCCGGAATGTTTCCGGGAACAACGTGAAAATTCTCAGCCAGCGGCGCGGCTGCCAGAGTTCGGAGCGCGTGGGCGGAACGAAGTGCAGCTCCGTATAGGCTCGCGCCACCAACCGCTCGAGATATTGTCTTAGCTCGGGCGCCAACGCTCCGTGTGTGACGCGATTCAAATCCGCGGCGGCCTGCGCGTAAAGCTCCTGCAGTTGTTCGGCTTCCACCGGATTCAACCGGTGGCCCGGACGGCCTTCTAGCGCGGCGAGCAGCGATTCGAGGTTGCTCCAGCGCGGCCTCGCCTGCGTCTGAAATCGCTCGAGATCCAAAATCACAGCCGCTGCTCCCGCTTGCTTTCGAGATACCCTTCGATGGTCTTTCGCAGGAACATCTCCGCGGGAATATACCGGAGCTGTACGTCCAAATGGTGCAATTGTCGCGCCAGCGCGCCGAGGCGCTGGTTCTCTTTTTCACCTGCGAGCGCCGCATACACGTCCTGGTCCGTGTGCAGCTCCTCCCCTGGCGAAAAGGCCGGCCGGGCGTGCGCCGGCAAGATGCTTGTCATCAAGAGCGCGTGCGACGAACGCACGAGGCCGACTCCGCGGCGCAGCGAGTCCGAAACGGAGCGCTCCGTCAAATCCGCCAGCAACAGCAGGTACGCGCGCCGACGCAGCCGCGCCCGAATTTCGCTGAAAAGCGCTTCGTAATCTGCAGTCGTCGGCAAAGGCTCGACATGCAGCAGGCGATCGCGAAATTGATGAAACTGCGTTTCACCGCTTCCCGCGCGTAACCAGGACTTCGGCTCGTCCGCGTAGGTCACCAGCCCAAATTCGTCGCCCAGTTCCAGTGCCACCGTCGCGCCCACCAACGCCGTTTCCACGGAGAGATCCAGCAGCCGTCGCGGCGCGCGCGCTTGTGGGACATCGCTCTCGATGCCTGTGCTTGGGTCGAGCGCAAGCGCGGACGCCCGCGATTGGTCCACTACGAAATAGACTTCCTGCTTCTGCTCCCATTGGAACAGTCGCGTGATCGGAGCGCCTCGACGCGCCGTGGACTTCCACGCGATCTCCGAGTACGTGTCGCCAGCCTGATATTCGCGCAGGCGCTCGAAATCGCGCCCGTGTCCCGTCCACGGCGTCTGCCGCGACGCCAACAGCTTGCGGTAAACCGGGCTGCGCAGTATCTCCCGCCGCCCGGACCGCAAATCCGCCTCGATTCGCAACTGCTCCGGCGAATCGAACCATTGCCGCAAACGCCAGATTCCGAGGTATGAGGACCGCTCGATGCCAACACGCGGCCCAGGCCAAAGCCCGCGACGAAGCAAAGCAATCTCGGGCGACCATGGCCAGAGATGGATGTGCGCGGTGCTTGCTGAGGCTGATTTCCCTTCGGCCGGCTCCGGCCGCTCAAGTTTCAGCCGTTGCGGATCGCTATTCACGCGAGTAGCGGTCTCGCTTTCCGGTGTTGACGGCATGACCGCTACGCGCACTTCACTGCGCCGGCCGCGCCGGCCGGAGCCCGTGAGCGCCAGCGGGATCTTGATGGTCTGCCCTTCGCGTCCACGAAGGCCTTTCCCAGGCGGCAACAAGACTGGTGCGCACTCTTGACGGGCAAGCCACAGCGCGAGCGCGTCAAAAGACACCAGCAGCGCCACAGTCGTGACGATCAGCCCAAACAACAACCATCCGCGCGCGATCCATGGCGCAATGCACGCCGCCCCACCCAGTAGTCCTATGATCCACACGAGCGATCCCGTTGGACTGAATAGTTTTCCTACCGGCTGAAGCGCGATCCATTGAGCGGGCTTGTCGCGAGATTCCAGGTTGCGGCGCGGCGGCTCCGTGCTGGCTTGGACCTCGGCAGCGCTAGCCGCGCCCCACGCTCCCACGCCCGCGGACTTCATCTCGCCTCCCTTCATCATTTCGCCTGCTTCCATACTATCGCCTGCCACATGCACCACGCGTGCGGTTTACCGCGGCACTTCGACCGCCTCCAGCACCGCCTTAATGACCTCGCGGATCTCCACGCCTTCCATCTCGAACTCCGGTCGCAGCAGCACGCGGTGCTCGAGCACGGGACCAGCCAGCGTCTTTACATCCTCGGGCAGCACGAAATCGCGTTCCTCGAGCGCTGCGAGCGCCCGCGATGCCGACAGTAGCGCTAGCGTCGCCCGCGGCCCGGCTCCAACCCAGATCGCCGCGTGCTGCCGGGTATGCCGAGCCACGCTGACGATGTAACTGCTTATCGCATCGCTGACGCGCACTCGCGCTGTAGCCGCGCGCAGTTGTTCGAGTTCGCCCGGCGGCAAAACCGGCAGACGCAGATCCTCTGCCAGTCGCCGCTCCGGCGCTTCGCCCGCTGCCACAAGCTTCGCTAGTTCGTTTTCGTCCTGCGCCGTCGGGTAACCCATGCGGATTTTCACCAGAAAGCGATCCTTCTGGGCCTCCGGGAGCGGATACGTGCCCTGATGCTCGATCGGGTTTTGTGTTGCAAAGACGACGAAGACGGGGGGCAGCTCGCGGGTCTCGCGATCGATCGTCACCTGGCGCTCTTGCATGGCTTCCAGCAGCGCCGATTGCGTTTTCGCGGGGGCGCGATTGATTTCATCCGCCAGCAAGAAATTCGTGAAGATGGGGCCGCGCACCAGCCGGAATTCCTGCGTCCTCAGGTCGAAGACGCTTGTCCCGGTGATATCCGCGGGCATCAGGTCCGGCGTGAACTGAATGCGCTGAAAATCGCCGGCGACCGCCCGCGCCAGGGCCTTTACCAGAAGCGTTTTCCCCACGCCCGGAACGCCCTCGATCAGCGCGTGTCCGCCGGCGAGCAGCGTCACCAGCGCGAGATCGATGGCTTCGCTTTGCCCGACAATCACGCGCCCCAGCGCTTCTCGAACACGCCGCGCCCCGCGTGTGATCGTCGTGGACGCCGCGGGCGATTGCGTTGCTGCACTCGCAGGTTGTGCCTGCCCGTCCGAACCCAATACCGGTTCTTCGTTCATGCGATTCGAGCCTCCTCGGGAATCCTCTTCGGTGTCGCCCTCGAACTATCAGGCGCAACGCGGTCGGCAAGAGCCGGACTTATTGCGGATGCGCGGCGCTCGGCGATCAACTCGCTCAGTTCCTTGTACCCCGCTAGAGCGGTCTGCGCGAGCGCTGCGCGCAGCCGCGGCCCTCTACCTGGATCTACAAAAATGGCCTGCGCATCCTGCGGCGACCGGCGGCGGTACTGCTCCCAGCACTCCGCCACTATCTGTTCGCTCGGAATGCTACGTTGAAGAAGGTGTCGCGCGGCTACCCCAGCGCTTTCCCCATGGCGCACGACCTGCGCATTCTGGTCGCGCCTCGGGCGTCGCACCAGATCGCCGCTCATGCTCCACAGCAGGCCCAGCAAAGCCGCCCAGAAAAGCATCAGCGCAGCCTGCAGCCGGTATCGCTGCACCAGCCAAAGCACGCCTTGATTCTGGTGCAGTCCGTGCAACGTCTCATCCACCCAAATCACCGGCCGTCCGCCGGTCAGAAAATCCAGCACCACAGGATTCGGACGTTTCTTGATCGCCTCGTTCAACAGAAACGCCTCCTGGCTTGCGGCGATTAGTTCGCCATTTCCGACTCGCCGCATCGCCATATAAACACGCCCAGATATGTCAGCCTTCGCGTCGGCTTTCGCGGGCCCTGTATAGAGCGCGGTCCAGTGCTCATCTGTCTTGAGCCACGGGGCATCCGCGCCGAGATACATCTTCTCGCTGCCCGCCTGCATTTCGCGGAGATCGGGAGAGATCCAGGTTGGACCGGATTCGTGTGGAGTTTCATTCCAGTTGTTCTCGACTTCCCAGCCTTGCGACTCCGACTTTAGCTTCCAAGCGGGCCGGATCAGTACGATTCGCCCGCCGCGGGTAAGAAACTCTTCCAGCCGCCCTCGGAACTTACCTGCGCTCCGGAGGTTTCCTTTCTGGATTTCCCAATCGTTATAAGGGTAGCCTCCGATAAAGAACGCTGTTGTCTTCTCCGCGGTCTGGTCGGACAGCGAGTCCTCATCCTGGCTGCGCTTCACTTGATACCCGGCGCGTGCATAGGCATCGAACAACAGGCTGGTACCGTAAGGGTCCTCGCGTAAGCTGGATCCCATATCGCTCGTAGTCGACTGATTCTGGTGCGCCATGAGCAGCAGAATCGCGAATACGGCCGCGAAGATCGCTCCAGCCAGCAAGGGGCCTCGCCAGTTGAGCACCATGCCTCCCTTGGACCTGCTGTCAGACATGGTTGAGCAACTCCCTCTGATCCTTGCGGTAGGCGGCGACCGCCTCCGGCGTCGGCACATGAGACCCATACCACACGCGATCGAACTGCCGCATGCTGCCGCGCAATTTCTCCGGTATTTCGATCCGTTGCTCCAGCGCCGCTTGCGGACGCCGCCGCCACCGGCGCGTAAACTCATTTAGGTAATCGCGATTCGTGCGATCGCGGCGAATTGTCAGCCATTCGCGCTGCGCTAGTCCGGCCAGCAGGCCCAGGTACACCGAGCGCAGCGCCAGCCGCAATTCACCCTCCCGTTCCAGCCGGTCCGCTAGCGCGAGCCATTCGTCCTCGGAGCGTACACTCGCTGCCGCGCCGTCACTCAGGTCGGGAAGAGGTGCTGTTGCCAGGGGAATGGAAAGCTGTGCTGCTGCCTCGCGCCGCCGCCGCAGCCAAAAGAGCACCACTCCCGCTCCGATCGTCAAAATCGCGATCAGCGCGAGCCATAGTCGAAGGTCCTTCATCTTCCAGGGGCCCTTCTTTTCCTTTCCGGGAAAGAGATTCAGCCCGCGCGGCCACAGTTTGCGAAGAAAATCCCGAAACGCATTCCAGGCGCGCTCACTCTGGTGCTGGATCTTATCGAGTAGCTTGTCAAACCAGGTAGGCGGGCTCGGGTGCTCAGCGTCATGCCAGCGATAAATCGCGCGCCGCGATTCCTCGTCAAGGGCGCGGCGCAATTTTTGAATCTCTGCTTCGCGTACGGTATTGACGGTCGCCTCCGTGCTGCTTCGGGTTAGCGACGCCTGCGCGGTGCGCGCGCTCGCCACCGGGGAAGTGCCAGCCAGAATCACAGCGAGCACGACCAACGCGCCGATCGCCACGCTGCCGCCGGCTGAGGTGGATGCGATCATCTGCGCCTTTTTCTGTTGCTCCCGTGGCAGGCTCGCCAGTAACCCGCGCAGGTCGTCTCCTTCGCGCCTCGACTGCGAATGCTGATAGACGACGACAAACGAACATTTAACGATAGGATCGAGCGCCAACCACGCGCCCGCGAACAACGAGAGCCAGAACGCGGAACTGCGGGTTAGCGCGAAAATCCCCATGGCGGTTGATAGAAGGGTGTTCACCCCAAAAATCGAGTGCAGAAGCTGCGGAACAAGCAACGCCACGATCAAGCCGTTCAGCCACACGGCGATCCAGAGAGGGAAGAGCATCAGGAAGAGAAGCAGGCCGCCGCCAAACCACTGACTCGAGAGTGCTATGCAGCCTCCAAGGGTATGTCTTTTGGAGCCATCCTCTCGTGCTTCAAGGCTGGCGAATTGGCACGCGCAATAGCACCACGGCGCCCCGGCGAAAGTTATAAGCGCCAGTAGAGCAGCAGCGCTCAGGGCGATTTTCCATGCAAGCAAGCGTCCTATAGCTGCCAGTTGTGCGGTCGCGCCCTCGGGTCTTGGTCTCGGCACACCGAACGCGCGCTCCCGCACACCCTGCATGTAGTTCGCTACGCTCCATGCGCGCAGGACATATGCACCAGTGAGCAGCGCCGCCTCCGCCAGCAGCGCGCCATCGGACAACCGAATCTGCCCATTTACCACCCACATCGGTATGAAACAAAGGACCAGCGGCGCGGCCCCGCAGTAGTACCGCCACGCCTCCCAAGCGAACGTTGACTTAAACAGGGCGAACCCGCGTTCGAGCGCTTCGAGCGCGTTCAGCCGGTTCCGTCGGCCGCGCGCGGATGCCCGGCGTCCACGTTGCGAAGTGGCCGGCGCCGACGCAACTTCACTCATTGCTTTCCCCGGTCGGCCGGTTATCGGCGGCGACGCTGAAGTTCAGGTGCTCCTCCGGCGTATTCATTCGCCAACGTAGCAGCGCGAAAAAGAGCGCCATCAGGGCGGCAAGAGCCGTAAGTCCCGCCAGAACCTGCCGCAAGCGGCCTGTAAGTGACGCCCTCGGTGCGGGCGGACGCGCCATCCGGCGCAGACAAGGCGGGCAAGCAAGCTTTCCCTCCTCGTCCGTTACACATTCTCGGCAGAAAGTACCTCCACAATGCGGACACCTCGCCGCCGCTTCACGCAGCGGATGAAACAGGCAGTGAGCATGTCGCAAGCCCCCCGCGGCGGGCTTGTCGAAGGGCGCGGCTGGCGTGTCAGGAGCCATTCGTCTGGGTAGCGTCCGCGATGGAAACGGTCCCGGACGGCGCTTCGGAGCTCGTTTGCAGGATGGGCTCCGCCGGTTGGGTGCTAGTTATAGGAGCGGTCGGTTGCTCGACGCCGCCGCGCGCGGCGCGAACCGCCGCATCAATTTTGGCAAGGACCTTGCGTGCACGGCGCGTTCGCGCCACCAACGGCAGGTCAACGCTTGCTCCCGTGGTGCGAATGCGCGACCCCGCCGTCGGCCCCATTGCCAGTTCCGCCGCCACCCAGACGAGGCCCACGCCGCCGAAAATCGCGCCAGCGGTGGAATCCACCCACTGCCAAAACGCAACACCGAGCCCCCCAAACAGCACCACCGGAAGGACCAGCCGCCACAACCAGGCACGGGTCGGCCAGACAACTATGGATTCCAGGTCGCGCAAATAAAACCGCCGGTACTCGACGGCGTACATCATGCGCTTCGCGGCCAGCAGGCAGTCCTCGCTCAAGTACCACTTCGTTCCGCCGGTCAGGCTGCCAACGCGCGATATTTTGCGGAATGCACTTTTCAATCAGTGCCTCCTCTCCATCCAGCGTGCGAAAAACGAGGCAGCAAAGAGTAGTGGGAGCCAGAGGAGCCCCGCGTACGCGGCCCAGAAACGCCAACCGTACCGCGGAATCAAATACGAACGCGGCGCCTTCCTGTATTTCAAGTGCAAAAAAATCGCCGCCGGGAGAGCGGCTG
>QHYM01000361.1 GCA_003223295.1 Acidobacteriota bacterium
GAAATAAGGAGGAGAGCAATGACTCGGAAACGGTATACATCGATCGCAAGGACCTTGCTGCTGGTGGCGTCGCTGGCAGCGGCAAGCGCTGGGGCGCGACAGGCGGCGCCGACGGGCAGTCCGACGCAAGCGAAGGCCCCCGCAGATGCGCAAGAAACGGCGAAGCTCGCGCCCGTAACGAATCCCGTGAGCGGCGCTGTGAAAGCTCAATTGCCGCGCTTCTCGAAGAACATGGTCGCCGCCGCCGAAGCCATGCCCGCAGACAAATACAACTTCAAGCCCACCCCGGAAATGAATTCGTTCGCGCACTTGGTGATGCACATCGCGCAGTCCAACAACGGACTGTGTGCAAAGATTTCAGACACGCCCGCGCCCGACGCGAAGATGGCGGATACGGATCCCAAAGAGAAGCTGGTGGCGGCGCTGAAAGCTTCCTTCGAATACTGCGCGACGTCGCTCGAAAAAGTGGATGATTCAAAACTGGGAGACCAGATGATGCTGTTTGGCAACCGCCCGTTTTCCCGCGCGGCGGTGCTGATCATTTTGAGCGACGATTGGTATGACCACTATGGCGCCCAAGCGACCTACCTGCGGCTGAACGGGATTCTGCCGCCTACCGCGCAGCCCGCGCCCAAGTAGTCTCCGCCTGAGGCGTTGCGGCCTAGCGCCCGGCTGGCCCTTCCCTGCGAAACTGCCTTACCTTTCTCGCGATGAGACAGCCGTTTGCAGGTCGCGGTGAGCCGAAGTGGCGCCTTCGAGTTCCCGTGCCGTGCGGCCGTGGTGGAGAATAAGATGCACAAAGAACATCAGAACCAGGATGCCACCGAACGTTACGACGATGGTCGCTCCGGTCGGCGTATCAAGTTGAACGCTCAGGTAGCAGCCAAGCGCTGAAACGAGTGTGCCCATGGTCCAGCCGATTGCCAGACGCGTACCGATGCGGTCCGCGAACAGCATCGCGCCCACGCTGGGAACGATGAGGTAGCAGAAAACCAGCAATACTCCGGCAATGGCCACGGAAGACGTCACCACAAAGCCAAAAGAAGCGTAGAAGAGGAAATCCCAGAAGCGGACGTTGAGGCCCGACTTTTCGGCCTTGCTGTGGTTCATCGAAATGGTCAGAAATTTTTTGCGAAACAGAAAGTGGAAGATGCCGATGGCGCCGTAAAGAAGGGCCGTCTTGCGAACCTCGGGCCAGGAAACGGCAAGAATATTGCCGACGAGCATGTCCTTCAAGTGCTCGGTCTCTCCGGTGGCTTTGCTCATGAGCAGAATGGCGGTGGCGGAAGCAACGGCGTAAGCGATGCCGATGAAAGCTTCCTGGGGAATGTGGCCTCTGCTCGAACGGGCGAAGGCGAAGATACCGGCACCAAGGAAGGTAAACGCCAGACTAATCCAGTACGCGGCCTGGCCATGAGGGTCCATGCCGACAACGACGGCGACCGTGGCACCGAGCGCGGCGATCTGGGCAAGGGCGAGGTCCACGAAAATGACCCCGCGCTCGACGACGTGCACACCGAGATAGGCGTGTATTCCGGTGAGGATCAGGCTCGCGACAAAAGGCGCGAGTAAGAACGGGAGGATCTCCATTCCGCAATCTCCTGGGCGCTACTTGGTTTCGTCAAAAGCCTGTTTCAGCTTGGCGATATCGTAATCGAACAGCTTGAAATAGTCGGTGATTTCTTTCTCACCGCCAACCGAAGGCATGAGCACGACGACTTTCCCACCGGTCTCGCGGGCAACGGCATTCGGTGTTTTCAAATCGAAGTACGGCTCAACGGCGATAATCTTGACGCCGTCTCTCCTCATTAGGCCGATGAGTTCGACCGTGTGTTGCGGACTCGGGGGAATGCCGGGCCGCGGCTCGACGTAGCCGACGACGTCGAGATGGAAATGTTCGGCAAAATTGGGCCAGGAACGGTGATAAGTGACGATCTTGCGTCCCGCGTAGGGCTTCATCGCAGCGAGCCACTTTTCATCAGCTTGTTTGATGCGCTGCTCGAAACTGTCATAGCGCTGCGCGAAGTAAGCGGCGTCGTTGGGACGCATCTCCGAAAGTTTGTTCTGGATTCCCTTGGCGATGCGCAGGCCGTTTTCAGGATCGAGCCAATAGTGCGGGTTGCCCAGGGGATGGACGTCGCCTTCGGCGCGAGTGACTACGCCGGTGGGAATCTCCAGGATCTTGGCGAAGCGCGACGCGTCAAAGTACCCCGGCGCTCCCACCTGGATCTTTGGGTTCGTGGACTGGCTGATCAGCGGGGGAAGCCAGCCGATTTCTAGTTCGAGGCCCACGACGATGAGAAGATCGGCCTTGCGCAGCTTGAGCAGAAAGCTGGGCTTGGCTTCCACAAAATGGGGATCCTGATAGCCGCGGGCAATGGATTCCACTTCTACTCTGTCGCCGCCGACTTCCTGCGCGAGGGCAGCAAGGTCGGTGGTTGCCGTCATGATGTTGAGTTTGCTCTCGGCGCGCGCCTCGAGCGGGCAAGTGGCGCACAGCAGGGATAGAGCAGTGAGCAGGGCAAAGAGGCGAGTGTATCGATTTGCGTTGTGCATGGTTTCTCCGAAAAGCATGTTCAGAACGGGTGCGCCCCGTGCGCGCCCATCACGAAAAGAAACTGGAACAAAAACTCATTGGCGTTGGTGAAGCGCGTATTGGTGATGTCCCACAAATGGCCGTAACGATACTGGCCACGGATCTGGCTGAACTCGCTCGGCCAATACGTCAGAATACCGGAAAAACCGGTGTCCGTCAGACTAGCGTTGGCGGCCCGGGCGCTGCGGTCGAAGCGGCCACCGACGGTCCAGCGGCGGTTGACGCGGTATTCAGCCGATGAGTACAGGCCGAAGGCGTGCTGCGTCTCAAAAATGTTGAGGGGAGACAGTTGATCGCGAGCGCTCCAGAAGAGCTCGGTGCGGAAAAGGAAAGAATGGTAGATGGCGCGGCGCAGCGGCTTCCATCGGAGAGTGGCGTCGGCACTGTAAAGATTGGTGACGAAGGCGTCCGGATTGAATGTCGTGCCGATGGCGGCGTTGTTGTGACCGCGGGCATAAGAGCCTCCAAGGTCAATGTTGGTCGATTCGCCCAGGTCGCGGTAGAGACGAAGATGGCCGACGACGCTGACATCCTGGCGCTGGTTGGCGGTGAAAACATTACTGGAGTCGCCACGATAAACCTGGGCGGTTCCCTGGAAGAACCAGTTCTTGGGCGCTGGCAAGAACCTGGAAAGGGAGATGCCGGCGTCATCGATGCCGTCTTCGCCGCCGACAAGATTGTTCGTCACCAGCGGCCGGTCGATGAACGGCAGCGCATGATTGTGGATGGTGTTGACCTTGCCGAATTCAGCGCGCATTTTGCCGACTTTGAGAAGCAGTCCTGCCGGAAGGGCTGTAAAGGTGACATAGCCTTCCTCGACGTTAACGCCCTCTTCGCCAAAGGAGATGAAAACGTCGGCGCGCGCGTAAGGGTCAATGATCGCTTGCATGCCCACTTCGGATTCATGGAGCTCCAGTGAGCGCGAGGGAGAAATGGTGTTGCGTCCGGCCGTACCAATGAAGTCGCCAATCAGGCTGATGTCCGGATTGAGGAGTTTGGCGTTGGAGGTAGCGCCGCCATAGCTTTGCGTTTGGGCAACCTGGGGCGAAGCCGCACTGGGGGCGGGCTCTGGCGCGCTGGGAACCGCGGAAACCGGGGCCGAAGTTGGCAATGTGCCGGGTTCCACGTGCGAGGAAGCCAGCAGCACTTGATCTGCCGGGCGCGGCCGCACGGAGTTCGCATCTCGGAACTCCTTCAATTCGCCGCGGAGCAGAGCGACTTGTTCGGCGAGGGTCCGCACTTGGTCTTCGAGAGCCTTCATGCGCGTTTCTTCCACAGTTCCAGCGGATCCCCCGGCGGAGGGCGTCTCCTTTCCGGACCCCTCGGGGGCAGCAGGCCGTTCCTGCGCGTAAACAGTAGCTGCAAAAAGCACAAGCAGAGGCAAAACAGAAAATCGTTTCATGGCACCACTCCTCGTGAAGAACTTGAATTTGGACCAGATTGAACAGCTGGGCGAGGGGCCGGGCTAGAGAGCGGGAGGCGCGCGCGGAGAAACGGCGCGCGGAAAGGCGGAGGAAACCGTGAGCACCGGAGAAACGACTTCAAGCCGGTTTGCCGCCGGAATAATGGCCACGCGCGGCGACTGTGTCGCCACAGCCGAGCCCGCAACCGAACAAACCGGGCAGAAGTGTGTAGCCGAAGGCGAGCCGGACAGGTCCGTGCAGAAATGGAATTGCGCCCCAAGGAAGATAATCCCTAGAAGCAACGCCACCAGGCGGACACGCTGTGCCTTGCTGCGCATGTGTTTAGTATGACGAAGCTTAGGCCGGAATGGTTGCAGGGTCAAGCTGAGCCGTTACGACTCGGGTTCCTCGTGACCACTCCCCTGCCGGAAGGCAGGGGCTTCTCAAGCAACAAGGACTGACTGCTCCATTGTTTGCGCTTGAAGGCGTAGTCCACGCCCTAAGATTACGAGTGCCGCCGCATGGTCACGTCCTATGGTTAAGCCGCAATCACAACGATGGACTCGTTCCGACAATGGCTTCTTTTCCAAGGCGTGACAGTTGGGGCATTCTTGACTGGTATACTGCGGGTCCACCTTGAGCAGTTGCCGACCAGCATTCTCAGCTTTGTAGGCCAGCATATTGAGGAAGGTAGACCATGCAACATCGTGAACCGCTTTGGCCAGGATTCCCGCCGACAGACCTTTGATGTTCAGGTCTTCAACGGCAATCAGGCCAAAGTTTTGCACCAGTTGGGTTGACAACTTGTGCTGAAAGTCTTTGCGCTGATTGGCCACATGCTGGTGCACTTTCTGCAACAACAGGATGGCCTGGCGTCGGCGTTTTGATTTCTTGTTCTGGCGTCGGGCTATTTTACGCTGGGCCTTACGAAGTTTCGCTTGTGCTGCTTGGTCGTAGCGATGGTTCTCGATGCGCACGCCGTCCGACAGCGTTGCGAATGTTTGCAGACCTACGTCGATGCCGATGTTGTTGCTCTTGTGCGGCAGCTTTGTTGGTTGGTACTCGACCGAGAAACATGCCTACCAGCATCCCGCTTCACGGCGAATCGTCAAGGTCTTGATTGCGCCCGCGATGTCTCGGTGCTGTTTGATTTTGAGGTTGCCGATTTTCGAGAGTTGCAACTTGCCGTGCAGTGCGAACCCGCTTTGTGGGTAGGTGAAGCTGGCCTATCGAGGGCGGCCTTTGAAACGGGGAAATCCAGCTTGCTGCCCGCGCTGCACACGACCGAAGAATGCTTTGTAGGTTTTGTCCAGACGGCGCAACGTATCTTGCAGCACTTGTGAAAAGACGCCCGCAACATCCGGGCGAATCTCTTTGATGTCTGGTAGTTGATTCATCTGGTCGAACACTCGAACCGGGG
>QHYM01000362.1:0-2403 GCA_003223295.1 Acidobacteriota bacterium
ATTATCCATAATGCCCGAAGTGGTGGGGCCGTACGAGGCACTTGGTTTCGAACTCACTGGAGAAGATTGTACAGATGAGTTCGATGGCAAACGAAGATGTATTGAGGCGAATCATCCTTCGATGTGTGCTCAGGGCGGTGGCCTCTTTACTGCGTTCTGGTTGCTTCTACCAGTAACTCCACGGAGTGTGGCACCATAAGGAGAAGCACTGCCTGTGGTTTCGCGGAGGATTTCAGAAATTCAATATTTTGTTGTCGCAGTTCTGCCTTGACAAGACGATTCTCGTGCAGGTCGTCCAAAGTCTGCAAGCCGATCTGTGCAACCTGGGCCAAGTTCTTTGACACCGGCGCCAAATCCTGAGTCAAGAACGATCGTCTCAGCAAGGGTTGCAGCTTGGCATCGTTATCCCGCCATAGCGTCAACCATTGTCGAGCCTGCTGCCAGTCCATGGGAGTTGCCTTTCCTGAAGCGATCCGTTTAGCAATCTCGTTAAATTCGCGAGCGGTGTCGCTTTCCGGTGGCACAGCATCGTCAAGACGGTTGAGCGGCGTAACGTCGGTGAAGGTTCGCAACTCCTGACGCTGATACAACCTGGGAGGTTGCACGACGTCCGCAAGCACTCTTAGAGGCGCGGGATCCAGCTCACCGCTCATACGCTCCAGCATTTCTTGGGTGATGAGCCTGTGGCGCAGACCGTAGTAACCGAGTTTTTGGGAGATGATCGCGAGCCGCTGATACATGGCGTCAACGTCCTGAATCTCTTGAGAGGACCATAAGCGTTCAGCGATGGCGGCGGTACGCGGCCATACGCGGTTATCGATATTTTCATGGGAAACAATATCCGTCCACATGGTGGCCTCGCCGCCGAGAACGAGCGCCTTCTGATCCGCAGTGAGCGTGGCTGTCCCAGCCCCTAATGGGTCGACCAAATAATGCTCCGCGGCTGATTGATTCAAGTCGATGTAGTAGCCAGATGAAAGTACGCCGCGATAACCTCTTCGTGCGGCTTCGACCAGGGATTCCGGACCGCGCCAGGATTGGATGACGACATCTTTGGGTGTATCGGGCTGAAGTACTTCGTCCCATCCCACCATAATCTTTTTGCGGCCAGCGACGATCTTCTGGACCTTGCCTGTGAAGAGCACTTGCAGGGCCACGCCATCTTTAATTGCGTGCGCCCGCATGAATTCCTGAATACGCGGATTGCCTTCCCACTCCTTGACGTCGCATTCATCTCCACCCGTATGAAAATACGAATCAGGGAACAAAGCGGCCATCTCACCAATAAATCCGGTGAGAAGCGTGTACGTGCTTTCGCGCGTGGGATCAATCGCTGAACTGTGAGAAGGATCTTGACCGCTGGCCAATTCCGGGTAACCCACGAACCACGATGCTGTGTGGCACGGCATATCAAACTCGGGGACCACGCGCAGACCGCGGTCGCGCGCATATTCGACAATTTGCCGAACTTCATCCTGGGAGTAGTAGAAGCCGCCCGAGCCCTTCTCCTGCAATAAAGGAAATTTTTTGCTTTCGATGTGGAAGCCCTGGTCATCTGCAAAACGCCAGTGGAAGACATTGAGTTTGACCGCTTCCATTCCATCCAGATTGCGTTTAATGACCGGGATCGGTACGAAGCGATGCCCAGAGTCGATCAAAAGTCCGCGCCAAGGGAAGCGTGACTTGTCGTCAATCGTAACCACGGGAACGCTGAAATTGTTTGGAGTGATTCTTACTAGTTGGAGGAAGGTCTGAAGTCCGCGAAGGACTCCGAGCGGGTTGGGCGCCGTCAACTGAACATCGGTGGTTGAGATCTCGAGGTGGTAGGATTCATCCTCGCCTGGCTGTTGGACCGCCGCACTCGGTCCTGCAGTTTGAACTATGAAGTGCGGCGGGTTGTGGATTGCCTGACGCCAAAGCGGAATCCCGGTCTCCCGTGAAAGCGTATCCAAGAAACGCTGACGCGCCCTTTCTAAACGAGGCTCCTTATAGCCTTTCAAGGCGATACCAAAATTTCCATCAATGGGAAATTCGCCTTCGCCCTCCACAACGTGTGCGGGCAGAGGCATGATGGGCAGCGAACTTGTTCCTTGCGCCCGGACAATACGAGCCGGGCTGAGCAGGGACAGGGCGAGCAAGGAAAATACAATGAAAACTGCCAGACGAGCTTTTTTCATGGCCTCTCCAGAAAGCGAAAATTATATTGGGGTAGCGTGATCGAGAGGAAGGGCTTTCGCTAATCCATTGAAAAGATTGGCTGGGAGGCGTGGACTCGAACCAGGATAGCCAGATCCAGAGTCTGGCAAAAATCTAGCATGTAGTTGATTCGTCGAACCTTTTCTTGTGTCGTAGTACTTGGTTTTGCGTAGTTTTCGGCGGGTTTTGTTCCCAAGTTGTTCCCAA
>QHYM01000362.1:2498-14006 GCA_003223295.1 Acidobacteriota bacterium
ATCCCGGGCCCGCATTTCTCCCCCCGCTTTGTATGGCAACCGCTTTTTGTGGCGAATTGTATTTTAGGTTTAGTATCGGAATCAATGCATAACCATAACTGGGAAACAAAACTTGAAGAAGCAAAGTAGCTATTCATTGAGAAAAATCGATTTCGCGGCAGCTCTGGCCTTAGGACGAAAGTCGGAAGTCTTCAGCAGAAACCAAGGTGGTTGCTCAAACAACTAATCGAACATTCTCAAGCCACTCTTCGGTCTTCGGGTAGAAGCTGCATACCTACTCAGCCAGCGGGGTTCGGAAGAGCAGTTTCCCGCCTAGCCAACATCAAAGAGGTCGCGCCTCAGAGAGGTAGACGAGAATGCTACCTAAATTGTCAGCAGACCCAGACTGGTTCTCAATCCCAATGCCAACATGAGGACTACGAATATGGACAACAACAAGAATGGAGTCACATGGGCAATTTCGTCCCATGTCCGAGCAACTATCAACGCGGATGGCGGCGTGCTCCTCGATATCGAGAAAGGCTTGTGCTACAGCATGAACCCGGTGGGGGCGAAGATCTGGGAGGCGATTGAATCCAGAGAGCGTAGCGCGAAATTAGAGGATATCGTCACGGCGCTGGCTCCACAATTCACTGTTTCTCGTGAGCAACTCGCGCGCGACATCGATGAGTATCTGCGTGACCTAGAAAAAAAAGGGTTGATCCAAGCACCCAGTCCGCATTCAGCGCCTAAGAGATCTTAAGGGAGCGATTGATATGATTTGCGCTTCGTACCCATTGCACGTTGCTCCTGGCGTCGGCGTAACGACGTCTTTGCTTGAGCGTCAAACATATCTAGTTATCGAAGATCTCAAGAAAGAGACCTGTGTAACCAACTCGGCAGGGACCTTCAGCCGAACTTCCTCAGCCCTGTTTTCCCGGAGACGTTCAGGTAGATAGTGCAATGCCAAGAAGCCGTGTCAGCTATAGAGGGAGGGACTCCATGTTCTACGAACCACCTGTAGTGCGATACAGATGTGACCTTAATGATGTTATCCGCGGTTTGTTCCCGAGCCGGCGGAAACCGCGACCTAGTAAGGACCGGAGGATTGCGAAACTATTGCACTTTATCGACGGACAGGACGGAAAGGTCGGCTGGGATCTTGACCATGTCTGTCGAGAGCTGCAGCTGAATATATCGGGGCCATATGCCGCTCAGCTTTTCAAGCGGTGCACTGGATTGGGCGTAAGGGAGTACGCGAAGAAGAAGCGCCTATTGTTGGCTGCTAAGAGATTAGAAATCCCCGATCTTCCCGTAAAGGTCATTGCCGCGGAGTTCGGATACCGATCCGTAGCCCATTTCTCCCGAAGATTCAAGGAACAGTTCTTCTTAAGCCCTAGTGAATTCCGGAAGAGGCGGGCAGGACTCCAGCGGAAAGAAGCCCGCGACAGCAGGGCAGCTGGCTGCCGGAATTGAAAATGGCTCTCGAATTTCGTCAATGGCGGGTCTGAAGTGTCGGGAATGGGTCAGGGGAGAAACCTGCCGGGTTTGACGAGGAATACAGATCGTCGCTTGGTATAGCAAGCAATGCGACAGATCCCTTTGTCCACAAATGACCGACGAACAACCCGGCAAGATCAGCATCTCTACCGCCAACCTTCGTACCACCGTTGCTTCGAAGCTGTTGCGGGTTCATTTGCAAGCTATTTAGCAAGTTTGTTGTTGGGTATCAAGCAGATTTGTTCAGGGCTGGGTCAGGGCCACCGGCTCGACTCTCACGTTCTTCGAGTTTTCAAAAAGGCGTGTACTTAAACGCTGAGTTAACTTGCGCGGACAGAACTAGATCGCTCAGGCATTTCTGCCGTTTGGTTGGTATGGCAAGCGAACCCATATCTCGGGAAAGCAGCCGAACCCAGCCATGAACTTTTAAGCTCCAAGCGATGACATCGACTCAAGCATTTTTCCGTTCTGTTCAGGACATTTTTGAGTATTATTTGCTCATGCCTAGCCCCGGCCGCGTTACACGCATGGATGTAACCGCAGCAAAAGAAGATCTGCAAAACCGCACCCTGGCGCCAATCGGGTACGACGTTGGCCGGCTTTTTTACTTGTCTTCGATGAAGGATTACAGCAGCGGAAAATATCATCATCACGGCCTCGCCGATTCTTTTTCTGAACAGGCTGCGCGTGCGGCGCTCGCGACGTGTCACTTGGAAGTTTTCTACCGCCTAGCGATTTGCCCCCTGGAATTGCTTGTGGCTCAGATCGAGCGTTTCATGACGTCAACACGTCAGGATCTGGAAAAAACTGTCAATGCGTGGGAGTCCCTTGAGGTGTACCGCTTAGCTGTCCCGTCTTGTTGCAATCCACTGACAGCCGCACTGTTTAGGTCCAACGTTAAGATTGCGATTGCGCTTTTGAAATCTCGTTGCCCGCCTCGGTTAGAGAAAGCACAATCCGCATGGCCACGCCTGTCACTTGGCCGATGATCTCCGCCTCTTTCTCGAATACAAAGACGCGCGTTTTGATAGGGGAGAGAGGATGAGCGAGGAGAAGCAATTTGTCCTCGACTAGCTCGCACCACGAGCACGCGTACTCGTTCCGAAGGTCAACAAAGTAGATGGGACGGTCGAATTCAGATCGGGCGATCACATGCCGTGGTTTTTTCACTTCGGGGTCGATCTCGACGAAGGATCCCGGCCTAATCAAAGGGTAGAGCGTGTAGTCCTTGAGTCCAACGAAGCCGTATAGCCGATGGCGCAAGTCCAAGTGCTGAATGAATTCGATCGGGACTTTTCCCCAAGATTCAATCATGCGCGACAGCAGATTCGTGTGACTGAGATTTAGACCGGCGTCGAAACGCACGGGAACCTCGAGCGTCGCAGGTCCATCTCCCAAATCGTATTCTGTCAGGTGGGTTTTCGCGATTGGCAGTTCAGCGTGGTACTTCTTCACCTTCTGAGTGTCAACGCCGTACAACCCAAGAACTTGCGCGTAACTCAAACCATAGATACTCGCGAGCGTAAACAGTTTGTAGATGCTGGGCAGCGCTGCTTTTTCGTTTTCGATTTGCGTCAACCATGGACTCGAAATGAGAAATTCTTCATTGCCTTCGGCATCGGCAATGGTTTTGCTGAAGACTGCAACTTCGCGCGTGGTAATCCCTAGTCGGGTGCGAACGTCCTTGAGCCTTGCTCCAGGGTCCATGGGTTTGTTGCGAGCCCGATCTTGTAGCTACATTCGGCCAAGCAGGGACACACAATAGCGGTGAATCTCCGCCCAATTCCTTTTCATTCCACCGTCAGGAAATATGGCCCTCAGCATGTTCTCTGGGTGGGATATGAACAGCAACAAAGAGCGCCAAATGCTGCTCAACTTGAGAGGAGGAAGGATATCGATATGGGCATAGCATTCTCCGGGGCTACTTCAACCTACTCCCAAGGTGGCGCGACTCCCTCCTTAGATTAGTGCGCATTGTACGTGCGGCCTCAGGCAATGTCGATAGTACTTTCTAGATTCTTCGCAGTATCGCCTGTTGCCCCGATTGAACATTCCGTGAACGCGCCAAGACGACCGGCTTTGTTTGGTATAGCAAGCACCCGGTCTACGCTATTGAACTGCAATTGAGGTATTTTCCAGTTCAAATCGAGATTTTGCAGGCGCGGGTCCGTCCTTAAAGACTGGGAGCCTCAAACCATTCGAGGGCTGCTTGCTGGACCGAGCTTAACCGGGTCGATTTTCTCAAGCCGTAGGCTAAAGACGGAACCAAAGTATTCGGCACTGCGGAGCGTGTATGTTACCAACTTTACTGCCTCAAAAGGCCCACGCAACCAAAGGAAAGCCAGCAGCACATTAGAGATCAACACAAAGCAAAGATACTTGACGGTGAGCTGGAACTCGAGGCTTGGACTCGGCTCATACGTGTAGCTGGCCATTTTGAGGTGAAGATCTATAAGGCGTGCGACTTGTCTCTGCGTCATGCGCAGCCATTGTATCGCGAGCCTTTTGCGCTCCTTCAGAAAGAAGCGCCGGACGTCGCCTATCCTACCCTGTGAAATGAACTCCATGTCTTCATTAGCAAAGATTCTCTTAATCGCCGCGGTCTCCACAAACACAGAATCAAGGGCCGCGCGGGCCTGGTAGTAATCTTCAATGGTCACTACTTGTGTGCGGCTTCTCCTGCTCCACTGCACAAGCAAGCGGCCGCCAAAGATCAGGATAAGTGCGCCGAGAAGTACGATTGGAATCAGCCCGCTCACGGCCGTAATGTCCTTCCGACACGCGTCGACAGGTGAGCGAACGTCGCTCTGGTCTTGGCAGCGAGAAGTCCGTAGTCCCGGTCGATTGCACTTTCTGCTGGCGGCAAGGGATCGGGCTGGGGGGACCATAGGCTCGCACACCAAATAATGAAGGTTATAAGGTGCGTTATCGGAATTAACTTTCTCAATGCAATCGAAGATCCGTTGCCAGGAGTAGACAGGAAAGCCAAATTCACCACATCGAGTGCGACCAAAAATGAATAACCGAGCGTTAAGCCCAAGAGATTGCGCCCAAACGAAATTCGGTAGCGTCCAAATAGCCAAAGCATAATGAATAGAAGCGCGCCCTCCACGTATAGGAGATAGCGGCCAAGGTCGGCAGTGGCACGAGGAACGGAACCAAATCCTCCATGGAGAAGATCGGAAGCCGCATAGGTAAGAGCAACAACGAACACGACCAGCAGCAATCTTTCAGCAGTACGTGCCACTCCCGGGTTGTGGCGAAGGGCTCTCTTGAAAATCTCGAAGATTACGCCGTAACTAGCAACGATCCTGACGACCTCAGTTTCCCAGTAGAAAGCTCCGTATAAATTTGGAGTCTGTCTATAGCAGAGGATACGAAGAACTTCGATCAGGAGAAGACTTCCGATGTAGCAATAAAAGAAAAGATAGCGTTTCTGGAGTCCAGTCCTCAAACCGCGGAAAAGGATAGCTGCTTCCAGAGCAACCGCAATCAACCAAATCAGATTCGTATTCATAGAGGGCAGGTCGCGGACGATGGCAAATCGTAGCATGGAAACAAGAGGAAGGTGCACTACACCTTCCTCTTGCTTGGTTTACCGTTTATTTAGATGTCAACGAGGCTGCTTCGCGCTTCGATTGACACGCGCGTGCCAGAACTCTCCAACCGCCTACAAGGCCGAGTGTCCATTGGCTAAAACAGCAGGTGGAGGAACTGGTGGCGGGGAAGGTGGTACGGGTGATCCGCCCTTCCCAACCAACCTCGATGTAAGATTGCCCGGAACCGGAGGCTTTGGGTATGGCGGATAAGGTGGTACAGGTGATCCGCCTCTACCGATGAACGTCGATTTGAGATGGTTTGAAGCTGGAGGCCGGGGCGGATAAGGTGGTACAGGTGACCCACCTCTCCCAGCCCACCTTGAGGATGCGAATACACCGAGAAGCAAACTGCTGAGTCTCCGTGAGTTCATTGTGTCCTCCTAAGGACGAAAATCTGAGCTGTCAAGCAGCCCAGTCCGAGCTATAGAAGCACAAAAGAGCGAATAGAAATGTCGTTTGTGATTACTTCAAATGGAGAGTGCTTGCTATGACAATCAAGGCGATCAACCGAAAAGAGGTTGATGTTACAATAACCCAAATTCCGACGGGTATGCGCTTGCTAAAACAAGCAGGCTTCGGCGACCCGAATGCTCTTTGCCTCACTGAGTTTGTTTGGAGGTTCCGTTTTTACCGGGTACGCTTTCGCGACAAGCAAGCTCGAAGTCAACGGTAGGATCTCAGAGATCGTGCCTTACTTTTTGACTTTGGCTCATTCCTGGAGGGAGACCCGCCAGCCTCTCGCTTGATCATTCTGCGAGCCAAACCCATGAGCAATTGCCTATCCCGGTGAGACAGTTTGCTGAACGAATGCCTGAATTGATCCAGAAGGCGCAGGTCTTTCTTCGACAAACTCGCTGAATATTCGGCGAAACTTCGGTTTCTAGGAAGAAGGGGCGGCTTATAGGGGCCGTCCACCTCATAAACGAGATGAAACACCGGCACTTCCAGGGCGCGGGCAAACCTTGTGAGCGTTTCTAATGTGCGCATCGTGTGACCATTTTCTACACGCGATATGTAGTAGCGAGAAAGACCAAGTCGCCCCTCCATATCGCTCTGGGAGAGCGCCTTGTGTTCACGGAGGGCACGCAATCGTTCGCCTGAGGCCAATGTGACCCCTTATTCTTCAGAGTAGCGGTTAAGTAGGCTAGACGTGGACTGCCTTGAGGTCCACCTCGAAGGTCGGGAGTTTTGGATCGGAGTTGATGAAGCGTGACTGTATGTGCACAATCTGAAGCTGTTGCTCCCAGTCGGGATGGCACACGATTACTTTGGCTGACAGCGTGCCGTCTGCGGTTTCCTCACACAGAACGATGATCGAATCCCAGAGCACTTTGGCTTTATTCCCGACGCGCTGCCCGATCCGGATAGAGATGGAGTTCGTCTTCGCACGGAGTGAGCCGGCCTTTCCAGCGTCGCAGTCAACCTGAAATGTTTCATCGCCCATGTAATCCCCCTTCACATTCACTTCGCAAACGGTTCAAAGCTTTGTGTGACGACCTGGAGGGCGGATCCTGTATTTCAAAAGGCGTTCTGTGGAACCAGCGGTTTTCAATTGCTCGAACGCCCATTCCAGCATGACCTCTCCGATGTTCCCGAGCTTGCGCCTCTCGCGGGCAGCAAACTGTTCCAGCTCAGTTCTCAAAGCCTGGCGGACCCTGATGCTGATTTGTGCCTTCCATTCGCCCATCGTCTGTCTTGACTACCCTTCGTGACACCCAAGCTCAACAAAAGGATTGCCCGCCGACGAAAGGGTGTTTGCTCGTATTGGTGAAGCTTTGAGCGCGTCAGTCCTGAGCCCGCATGCGGGACATCACAGAGGCGTTGAAGCGCATTGCGCAGTCAACGTGGAAATGAAACTGGAACCCACCAGCGGGCGCTTCTTTGCGCGCGTTTCCAACACACCAGATTCCATGCGATAATCGTCTCACTGTCCCCCGTAGATCGTTCCCCACTTGGAGTCTGGCTTGGGTCTGCCGTTTTGCATCCTCAAGTTGCGAGGCGACGGAAGTCCGCATTTCGTCGAAGCCGCGCAAACCCTTGGCGCCGCAAAAGCGCGCGTCACGGCACTCGCGGAGATGTGGCCGGGCAAGTACGTCATCATCCACAAAGAGCCAAAAAGAGGCGTAATCCCTTTAGAGTCATACTATAATTCCCCAAAGTCAAAGAAGGGACGATGGGTTGTGTACAAACGCAGGCTGAAAAAGACAGATTAAGCCAAGCTACTTTTAGTCTTTTTTCTGTTCTGTTCCCGTTTCTATCTGTGCGCGCAGCGCCTGCCAACCGCATCTTTATTGACATCTCTATTGACACTCGAACTTTGGGGATATACCTTTTGGAGGTTCCCCGCGCAAATTGCCCGGAAGAAGACCAGCCCTCATGCACCGGGTATATGAAATCTTCGAAGTCTGGCCCGATGGCTCGACGGTAAAAAGAGCCGTTGTGTCTGGCTTGGAGTTTGCCAAAGTAACACTCGATGCCTTAGCGGAACGCAGGAGTCACGAATGCAAGGCTGTAGATGTAGAAACACGCCAAGTTGTGGCACAGAGGAATGTGCCTCGGGCGAAGAGGCGAACGGCCAAGCGAATTTTCCAGATCGCTTACGATGAGGGAATAGGGTTTCGAAGGGCCCAACTGCTAAGGGAACTTGGTTATGGCGTTATCTCGGTCTTGGGCAACGAAGCGGCGAAAGTTCTTTTGGGCGTGGTTCAGCATTATGACCTCTTTATCGTCGGTCACGCGGCACCCGAATCCGCCAGAAGAGAAATGGTCGCTTGGCTCAAGGCAAACTACCCAAGAGTCAAAATCCTCGCCTTGAATCCGCCTCGCCAGCAAATCACCGATGCTGATTACAACGCGCTACAGAACGGTCCCGAGACCTGGCTACCGATTGTCACGGAGCGGTTCGCAAACCCTAATTGAATGCTTCCTCTTTCGCAGTCCCAATAAGCCACTGTGGACGGTCATTTTTTCTGTGCCTCATCGGCCGTTGAAGGCGTCGCGCGAGGTGGACGATACACTACACTAAACGGAACCGCCAACGTCCTCGACCCTTTGACTGTTCTTCCTCACCGCTCACAGTCGCTTTTGCTCGAAATCACAGCGAACAGCTGCCGCCGTGGCATTTTTGTCAGACGGATTGGATTGAATGGAGGCAATTCTCAGAGGCTCGTCCCAATCCGGATGGAAAACCACGACATCGACCGCCAACGACCCGTCGTCCTGCTCCTTACACTCGACGAGCAAGGAGCTCCAGAACTCTTCCTTGCCGTCACTGTGGACTCTCTGCCCAATCCTTACGGACACCGAATCGCTCGCGACCTCAAGATGCCCTGCATTTCCAGCATGACAACGCACTTCGAACTTGCGGCACTCTGTGCTGGCGATTGGGTTCAATTTTAGCTCCTGGACCGTTTCGTTAAAAGGGTCGCCAGAGGTTAACTTAATAGGTTCGATGTCCGCTTTTCTCATAGCCTGCCCGTCCATTAGAAACTACCTCCTCGAGCTAAGTCCGAAAGGGTTCGTCCCTTTTGTGAAACGAATTTCCATGAAATGCACAATTGGGACAAATTGTTCCGCTGGGCGATTCTAAGGCGCACGCGCTGGTTTTTATGGAGCGCGCGTGAAACTCAAGACTTAGTATCGCTCTGTCCGATACGGGGATGGTATCGGGTAAAACCTAGAGGCAAATCTGAAAACATTTGTTGCACGCAAGATACCATCTGCACGGACAGAATGTCTGCTTGCTATAGCAAACAGAACCACAAAATTTGCCAACGACGAGTCGCGGGAATCTCATCATCAAGAACTATATACGGCTACCGCGATCAGTCTTCTCAGGATCAAACTCGTGCTTGTACTTTTCCACTAGCTGAAGAGGCTCTCTTTGAATCGCACATCTCGTCCAGCTCGCATTACCTAGTCAGCGGCCAAGCCGTATGCGAAGAAGGATTGCCTTATTGATGCAAAGGCGACGACCGCTAACATGGGCCGAGAACAAGCCGGTTTCGGAAGAAACGCGGACAGTCACGGTAAACGCGCACGGCGCAATGGTCCTCCTAGGTCTAAAGGTCTTGATCGGACAATTGCTCACTCTGCGCAATTCGAGAACCGGAGAAGAGGTCGCTTGTCGCGTGGTCTATGTGAGCCCACATGAATCGGAGAAGAGACAAGTAGGCGTCGACTTTATGGAGCCTTGCCCTCGGTTTTGGCGCATCTCCTTCCCTCCAGCTAATTGGACGACTCGAAGTCCTGAAGCCAAAGGCAACCCAAGCCGGCTCGGCAACACACGGACAAATTCAAGACAAGAGAAATGAGATCAGGTTCTCGATTTCGAGCTGTTCCGCAGGGCCTCGCCCACCTTGAGCACCAGCGTATCGCGCGAGAAGGGCTTTTGCAGGAAAAAACCTTCGTCCAAGAAGTCATCGTTGCCTCGGTTGTATTCGAGGTAGCCAGACATGTAAACGATCCTCAACCTGGTCCGGAGGCCCTTTAGTCGTTTGGCGAGCTCCGGCCCTCGCATGTTGGGCATCACGACATCGGTTAGCAGCAGGTGGACCGGCTCGTCCGACTGTTCGGCGATGGCGAGAGCTTCCGCACCGTCCTTGGCGGTAAGCACCGCGTAGCCAGCCGACTCCAAAAATTCGGAAGCAAGCTTTCTGACTCCCTCTTCGTCTTCCACAACTAGCACCGTCTTGCGCCGCCGAACAGGAGTGACCGCAATTCCCTCACACTCAGAAGACTCCGCAGCCTCGTCGACTCGTGGGAGGTAGACTTCGAATCGCGCCCCCTTCTCCGGCTCAGACTCCACCCAAACGCAGCCGACGCTCTGCTTAACGATGCCGTAAACAGTAGCGAGTCCCAATCCAGTTCCTTTGCCCTGCTCCTTAGCAGTGAAGAATGGCTCGAAAATGCGCGACTTCGTTTCGGCATCCATTCCATGACCAGTGTCCGCAACCGCGAGCAGAACATACTCGCCCGGTAGAATCGGAGGCCGAGCCAGGGCGTATTGCTCATCCACTGGGTCACGTTACGCGTTTCGATGGTCAGGGTACCACCCGATGGCATGGCATCACCGGCATTCACCACAAGATTCATGATGACTTGCTCGATCTGTCCTGGATCTGCCTTCACTCGCCCAAGAGATTCGCTAGCGTGGAATGCGAACGCAATGTCTTCGCGAATCAGCCGTCTAAGTAATTTGCACATTTCCGAGACCAGCATGTTCAAGTCCAGGATTTTCGGCTGCAATACTTGCATACGACAGAAGGCCAGCAACTGGCGAGTCAGCGAAGCAGCGCGATCCGCTGCGTTCTCTATTTGTTGAGTGCGTCCAAGGAGCTGATCGTCGGATTGCAGGCGCTCAACCAATAAACTGCTGTTCCCCTTGATGACGGTTAGAAGATTGTTGAAATCATGTGCCACGCCGCCTGCCAGCCTCCCCATTGCATCCATCTTCTGCGCTTGGCGGAGTTGTCCTTCAAGCTGTTGTCGTTGTACTTCATGTTGTTGTCTTTGTTCTTCGTTCCTCTGCAATGTGTTGCGCATGTCCTCGAAAGCCCGGGTGACCCGTGCCACTTCGTCACCACCATGCGATTTCAGAGGATAGACGAAATCGCCCTGTTCGAGGGCGCGCACTCCGTCTGCGAGGTACGCCAGCGGACGCGTGGACCTGTCCGAAATCACAAACACCAATATGCCTCCACCTAACACCGCGGCTAAACCCAGCCCGATCAGTAGGCGGTTCAATCTCTTCAAGGATGCAGTTGCCTCGTCATGAGACTTCAGAACAGTGAGACTTAGGGCTGGCTGGGCACCGGCGTCCAGCGTGAGGGAACTTGTAAAAAATCGCTCATCGCCAATTCGGATCTCTTTACCTCTAGGACGATCTCGCAGCTGTCCTTCAAGCTCTGACTGTTTGGCGAACGAAAACGTGCTCATCACAAAATCGTTGCCGTACCGGAAGATCAGGTGACTCGATGAAATGCGCGCCAGGTCCCTCGCCCCCGTAGCGTCAAGCTCACGCCCGACTACTACTGTGCCCAAGAGGCGGCTTTTCCCAGGCTCACCTTCGTAGTACGGTTGTAGCACCACCTGAAAAAGATGCCCGTCGTCAAACCACCATCCGGGACCACTCCCCTCGTTGAAAGAGCGTCGAAGGAATTTTTCAGCGGTAGCAATGGAAAGCCTTGAGGTAGTCGTTTGCAGGGCGATAATCTTGCCTTTTCGGTCCGCGAGCGCAAGCAGGTCGCAATCGCCGAACTGCCCCGGGTTTTGACTGGCATCCTTGATCGCCGTCGCGTCTCCGTTTCTCACGTACGCTAACGTGGCGAGTAGGTCGGCCCTGCGGCTCAGCATCATCTCTCGCTGGTGTTGAACGCCTTGGATAGTCAGGACCGCATTGCGGGCGTCCTGTTCGATTTGCCTTTGGACT
>QHYM01000445.1:0-2314 GCA_003223295.1 Acidobacteriota bacterium
GCCACGAGGCGCGCGAGGCGGACGTGAGAGCCGCTGCACCGCCAGGGAGCAGGTGGTTCGCATGGTTCAAGCCGGTTGTGGCCGTGCCGGCGTTTGCGGTGCTGCTGCTTATCGTTGCGTACCAAAACGTGGTTACGATTCCACGAGCGAAACAAGAAGCCGGCCTGAGCGCTGGACAATTGTTCAGTTCTGTCTTTTCTTTGCAGATGGCCAACGTGCGCGGCGCGGAGGAAGTGAAGGTTCGAGTCCACCCCAAGGAAAGCTTTGCCCTCAAATTTGATTTCACGCCGTCGAAAACGTTGGACAGTTACATCTGCCAGCTTCAGGACGAATCAGGCCGCTCGGTGCTGGAGGTCGTGGTGGCCGGAAGCAGCACGAACCAGGAGGCGCAATTGGTTGTTCCGGCGGGCCGTGTGAAGCCCGGCAAGTACAACCTCGTGTTTAAAGGCGGTCCTGGCTCAAGCGGTCAGGGAAGCGGGATGGAAGTGCTACGCCTTCGCTTTACTGTTGAATTCCTGTAGTGAATGAAAGAGTATTAAGCGTCAATTCAAGTACCGAGGTGTTACCTATGGCCCCCAAGCCCCGCATCCCGTTCCATTTCCATGCCGAGAGTCACGCCTTAAGCGGAGAGTTTCGTCACCCAGGGCGCAGTTTGATTGAGGCCCAGGCATCAGTTTCCTTACCTACGATTGGCGGTCACGCCAGGGCACACGTGGATCACTACTTTCACTCGGACTTTGTATCCTTCCGAACGGCGCATACGGAAGTGACGGGCAGATGGATGGACGAAGAGACTGTTCTTTCCACGGCAACCAGCGTTATTGAAGATGTGAATATACTACAGGTTGTTACCGCGGAACGGATCGTGTCCCGTCTAACGTCCACACACAAACGCGGAAAGCCCGAGGGTCACATCGTTGCCGTTGGCAGCGATTTTCACAATCTCAGGGTCCTCGGCCATGAACTGAAGGTTACACTCCGCCACAAATTGCTAAGCGATTCCGAAACCTTTGAGCATTTGCGAAATCGAGTTGCAACTGACAAGGATTCCGGGAAAATAGCGGTGATTCAGGACGGAGTTGCCATTTGTTCGCTGGTCGAGAGAATCGAAACCGATCTGCCAGGAGTGGAACCGCGTCAGCACATCTTTCGGGTGCCGAATTTTGGAAAATTCTCTCTTGCCGAGGTGTTTGCCGAGCACGGGAGACGAGTTCTAACGATGATCCGCCTGGAACTTGGGTCGCCTCACGTCGCGGACATCACGGTGGCAGAGTCCAGCACGAATGGCAAACCCATGCCGCCCACACCCTGAGACATCTGGCTGCGGCCGGCCTTGTGGCTCTGGGAGCGATGCTGGCCTGCTGTTGCGGCTGTCATCATGCGGCCAACCCACGTCTGATCCACGACCGAGTATCGCTTCAAATTCAGCAGGGCGACCTGTCCAATGCTCTAAATGAAGTAAATCGCGCTCTAGGTGAGTTCGGCGCCGCGAGTGAAGAATGGAACTGGCGTTTCAAACTGCTGAAGGCACAAATCCTTATCTCCCAGTCAAACCCCAAAGAGGCCCTTTTGCTGTTGAAGGGTGATCTGTCCGCTCCGCTGGCATCCACGGACATTGCCGTACGGAGGGCCATGTTTGAGGGTGTTGCGGACAGGTATGCCCAACAATTCGAAGAATCCGAGAAACAACTTGCGGATGCGGAGCGTCTCGCTACTTCGTTCCAGCCACAATTGCTGTGTGACGTCCTAAATGCCAGGGGTGCACTTGAAGTGGCCGAAGGGAAGTACGCAACTGCTGAGAGCTCTTTTCGGCAAGCGCTAGATATTGTGCGCGCGCAAGAGAGGCCCACCCTGGAAGCGAATATTCTAGGGAACCTTGCCTGGCTAGCAACCAGACAGGAACATTTTGACGCAGCCATCGAATTGAACCAAGCGGCGCTGCTGCGAGTGCGTTCTCTGGGCATGAAAAGTCTCGAAGCTACGATTCTCGGAAACCTCGGGTGGAGCTACTTTGAGCTGGGTGACTTCAGTAGCGCGCTTGATTTTTACAAACAAGGAGCCGAGGCGTCAGGCAAAAGCGGACTCACTGGTTATTCCGCTTACTGGTTCTCTGGCGTTGCAAACACGGATTTGGCTCTACGTGATTACGGACCGGCGGAGGAACTTGCCCGCAGTACTCTTAAGCAAGGGCGCGAGCTGAACGACGCCGAGACCATTACCGTGTGTCTTAACACCCTGACAGAAGTCATGTTGCGTAGCGGTCGCGTAGATGAAGCGGAGGGCCACAACGCTGAGGCTATGAAAATGGAAGAGG
>QHYM01000445.1:2322-3623 GCA_003223295.1 Acidobacteriota bacterium
GATCCAAATGCGGAGGCCAGGCGGCGTTGGGAAGCTGAGGCTGGCCTGGCACACGTGTGGGATGACCAGGGAAGGTTTCCCAAAGCTGAACGGCAATACCTCCAAGCAATCAACACCATTGAGCAGGCAAGACGTTCGGTGAGCCACGACGAATTGCGATTGAGCTTTCTTTCCAGCGGGATGGAAGTTTACGGCGAATACATCGATTTCCTGATCCGCCGCAGAAGGCCTGCGGACGCTCTGAACCACGCGGAACTTAGCCGAGCGCGGACGCTAGCTGAAGGGCTGTCATGGAACGGGCAAGCGGTAGCTTCGCACACCACGCCGCACGTCCCGCCCCAGCAGCTTGCCCAGCGGCTTCACGCTACACTTCTTTTCTATTGGCTGGGCGAGAATAACTCTTACCTCTGGGTTATCGCGCCGCAAAAGATCACCCTCTTGAAGCTTGCACCAGATTTGGAAATCGGTCCCGTTGTCAAATCTTACAGAAAAGCACTGCTTGAGGGCCGCGACGTTCTTGCAGCCAAGAGTGCAGATGGCGAGAAGCTCTATTCGCTGCTTGTCGAGCCGGCGAAGAAGCTAATTCCCAAGGGCGGTCGAGTGGTTCTCCTGCCGGATACCAGTTTATACGGACTGAACTTCGAGACGCTGATTGTCCCGGATCCTCAGCCGCATTTCTGGATCGAGGATGTTACCTTAACCACCGCAAGCTCGCTGACGTTGCTGGAGCATTCCACAACGCTGTCAGCAACCAAGGAAAAGAATCTTCTTCTTGTTGGGAACACAGAACAGCCGAATGCTGATTTTCCCACGCTCCCGCAGGCCCCCGCAGAAATGCAGAACATTGAGCGTTATTTTCGAGACTCGCAACGAAGAGTCCTGGAAGGGAAGCAAGCTACACCCTCGGCTTATCTTGACAGTGGCCCCGAGCGCTTTTCTTATCTACATTTTGTCACTCACGGTACGGCCAGTCACACGCGGCCGCTGGAGTCTGCCGTAATCCTCAGCAAAGAAGGCGACTCTTACAAACTGTATGCGCGGGACATTGTGCGGCATCGCTTGAACGCCAACCTCGTGACGATTTCGGCGTGCAACGGTTCCGGCACGCGCGCCTATTCCGGGGAAGGGCTTGTGGGGCTTTCCTGGGCGTTCTTGCGCGCGGGGGCCCACAATGTGGTTGCGGCTCTATGGGAAGTCAGCGACGCGTCCACGCCGCTATTAATGGACTCGCTTTACGGTGAATTGAGCCAAGGCAAGGATCCGGCGACGGCCCTGCGCGATGCCAAGCTTCGCCTGCTTCA
>QHYM01000363.1 GCA_003223295.1 Acidobacteriota bacterium
GTTCGATCCCACCGAAGACGACAGCTTCATGCAAGTTTGTGCGGGGATCCGGGCCGGATGCGCATGAGGGAGCAGGCCTCTTCCTGGCTTCGAGCGCGTTCCACATCAGCAGGAGGCCAATGGAGATAAACACAAGCGGCCAGAACTGCACCCAACCGAAGTAGGGAAGTCCCAGCTCCCTGAATTGGAGAAAGGCGCCACCAAGGATCAGGAGCAAGCCCCAAAAACGGCGCTCGGGAGCGCGCAAATTGACAATTCCCGCAAGAATCAGGAGGGATGGCCAAAAATGCCAGATGCGATCGATGGAAATAATTCCCATGTGGTCCAGTAGCAGGCCGAGGCCGAGCAACGTGAGGATCACGCCCCAGATCATTCCTCCGCCATAAGTGCGGCGCCCAAGATGAATGCCGACGACAAAGGGTTTGCGTCCCTGTCGCGCCTGTTCGTGGACCTGGCGATGGATTTCATCGTGGAGATCGTCCTTGAATTTCTTCGGATCGAAATTGTGTTCGTCGCTCACGAAATTCTCCTGTAGTTCGCACGCCGCTCTATCGCTTGCTTATCACTCACTCTCGTATTCCCCTGACGGAAGAGTCCGTGCCGACCTCGCGTTGGCGAGGCGTTTGCTGATCGCGTTTTGCAAAAGTGTAGCTCCGATCATAACCAGAATCAGCGGCCAGAAGGACACCAAGATCAGATGAAGCCCCGCCTGAAATGTGGACTGGTCGAAGAAGTAAGCCTGTACGGCGCGCATGCCCGCCAAGCCAAGCTCAATCACGGTGCCGAGAGAGCCTCCGGTGGAAGTGAAGGAATGGTTGACCTGCGCGGCCACTTCATCCAGGTTGGCGAAAAGGAGAAGCAGGCCGAGGCTGAGGAGGAGCGCGCCGGCGACCGCATGAAAGCTTTTGGAGGATGTCTGCCGCTTTGCCATGTGAACCTCTCGTGGGCCGGTTCCCTGGCCCCCAAGCGAGAATAGGGGCGGCCCCATGAGGACGCACGCGAGATTCGGTCAAGAGAAGGGAATGACCGGTGAACGGCGCGTACAGGCCGGGGAACGCGGAGGCAGGCCTTAGCGGGGCGTGGATTGGGGCATCCGGTCGCGGGGCAGTCTTGACGAGGGAACAAAGAAAACTGTTGACAAGTGCAAGTCGTGTGCTAGATTTATAGCACATAGATGCTATAAAACTAGCATGGCGGGAAAGAAGATGCAGAGAAAACCGAAACCGAATGCCTTGACGCGGCGCGAACGGCAAATCATGGACATTCTTTACAAGCTCGAACGCGCCACGGTAGGAGAGGTGCTCTCCAAACTGGGCGACAAGCCAAATTACTCGACGGTGCGGGCGCAGCTGCGCGTGCTGGAAGAGAAAGGGCACGTCCGTCATGAAGAACAAGGGCTGAGATATGTGTATGTCCCTTGCGTGCCTCGCGAGGTTGCACGACGGTCGGCGCTGCGGCATCTAGTCGAAACATTTTTTGAGGGATCCACGGAGAAGGCGGTTGCGGCGCTTCTAGGGGGAGAAGGTTGGAAGATTTCCTCCGAGGAACTCGACCGTCTCGCCAGCGTTATCGCCAAGGGCAAAGAGGAGAGCTGACAATGAATTTGCCAGGCAGCTCAGAAGCTGCGCTTTGGTTCCTGCTTGCATGCAGCCTTAAGGCGACGATACTGCTGACCTTAACAGCCATCGCAGTATACGTGCTGCGGCGCCGCTCCGCTGCGGTGCGCCACCATGTGTGGGCTCTTGGGATTGTCTCGTCGATGGCCCTGCCGCTTCTGAACGTCCTGCTTCCATCATGGCACTCGGCCACGCTGGGTAACGCGGCGAAACTGTGGGGGCCGGCTCACGCAACGGCAGAAAACCCCAGCTTCCAAAGACTGCCTGCGATGGTGATTGACGCTGCCGCAGCTTCACCCTTCTCCGGCCAGTTGTCCCGCTTGATCTTGCTTATCTGGGTGCTCGGTGCTTTGTTCGTGGTGGGGAAGCTAATGGGAGGTCTGGCACGGCTTGCCTGGGTGTCCGCGCGATCAAAGCCAGTCGTTGGTGGCGATTGGGCGCAAATTGCTTTGGAATTCTGCAAGTCACTGCATATTGCGCGTCCCGTAGAACTGCTTCAATGTACAGACGCGGCATCTATGCCGCTGACCTGGGGGATGGTGCGGCCTCGCATCCTGCTTCCTGCGAGTGCGCAGGAATGGTCCGCGGCCCGGCGACGAGCCGTGCTTTCCCATGAACTTGCGCACATCGCGCGTCACGACTGGTTCGTGCAGATCTGCGCGGAGCTGGCTCGCGGAATGTATTGGTTCCATCCGCTTGTATGGTTCGCGGGGACAAGCCTGCGAAACGAGAGTGAACGAGCCTGCGATGATTCCGTCTTGAATAGCGGAATTAATGCCTCCGACTATGCGAGTCAACTGCTCGATCTGGCGCGTACGCTAAAGAACGCGCATCGCGGCTGGTCCACGGCGCTCGCCATCGCCCGCCCATCGAATCTGGAAAGGAGATTTATTGCCATGCTGAATCCAAAACAAAACCGCGGTGGATTGTCGCGAGGAGCGGGGCTGCTCACGAAAATTGCGGCCGTGTGCCTGCTGCTTCCGCTCGCCGCGCTGCGGCTGCCCGGCCAAAACTTGTCTGGGAAATTCACAGGCACGATTTTCGATATCAGCGATGCCACCGTTCCCAATGCCACAATCGTTATGACCAACCATAAAGCGAATACCGTGGACATGACCGTCTCGGACGCCGAGGGGAATTTTGTTTTTAAGTCGTTGCCCGCGGGCGAGTACGAGATGAAAGTGCTCAAGCCGGGATTTGCGGTGTATCGCGCCCCGCAAGTGGTGCTGGAGCCTGGCCGTGACTTCGCGCTCAACGCCAAACTGCAGATGGGAGACCTGACGGAGAGCGTAGATGTCAAAGCCGAAGGTTCCGCGAAATCTGCTGTCGCGCAAGCGGCAGAAAAGCCAAATACGATGCGAATCCGCATAGGCGGCAATGTCGAGGCGGCCAAGCTCATAACCAAGGTGCAACCGATCTACCCAGCCAGCGCCAAGCAGAGGGGTGCGCAAGGTTCTGTGCTGCTTCACGCCATTGTGAGCAAGGACGGCAGACCGCTGTCCATGCAGGTCTTGAACAGTCAGATTGATCCAGAGCTGGCTCGGGCAGCAGTCGAGGCGGTCAGCCAGTGGAGGTATCAACCGACGTTGCTCAACGGCGAGCCGGTGGAAATCGACACAACGATTGCCGTGAATTTCACACTGTTGCCGTAGGGGCGACCTTGGGGGCCAGCCCCTCCCGTGGTTTTGAGTAAGTGTGGATTCTAAAGGAGTTAGCCATCCACGTTAGTCTAGGAGAATCATCTGTGCAATCCCAAAGCATGGAACGCCCGTCTCTCGTAGCATAAGACTGTACTCAACGGATGAGGAGGTAAAGCCATGAAGGGACGAATATTCGGCGTGCTGCTTCTTTGCACTCTTTTTGTCGGTGGAGGAGATGCCCAAAGCCCGGACAAAGCGGAAAGACCCGTTTGGACACTGGAATTCATTCAGGTGAGGTCTGAGAATTTCGGTCCGGCAAGGGGATACCTGGACGACCACTGGATGCGCGTCCGGGCTGAAGCGAAGCGTCAAGGTGCAGTTCTAGATTATCACCGCATTCAAAACGCGGTGTTGATCACTCCCGGCCACAAAGTAGGCGACCCAAACTCGATTGTGTTGCTCACGGAATACAAGAATATGGATGCCTTCATGAAAAGCCAAAAGGCCTTTGACTCGATGCGCGAACGTACTCGCTGGCAGACGGGAGGCGTGATAAAGCCGTGGTCGGTAGAAGACCTCTTTGAAACCCTCAACACGCAACTATTTCTGGAAGAACCTGCGGAGGACTCGGGGTACAAGCTTCTCACCAAGCAGTAGGGTGTCAGTCTTCCGGGAGGTATCCTAAGAGCCGTTCTGCATGCCAACTAATAACCGCAGGCTTTGCCGGTGCCGCGTTCGTCGTGGCCGCCCTGGAGCCAGCCGTCGCTGAGCAAAATGGCTTCGACGCGAGCAATCACCACGGGATTGGCTTCTTCGATGGAATAGCCGGCTTTCTTGAGCAGGGCAATGGTGTCCGGCGAGATGCCGCGCTCGATGTCGAGGCGGTCGGGTTTCCATTGATGGTGGACGCGGGGGAAGTCGATGGCGTCCTGGACGTTCATGCCGAAATCCATGACATTGAGCATGACTTGGAGGACGGCGGTAATGATCATGGAACCACCCGGAGTGCCCAGGACCAGAAAGGGCTTGGGGCGAACCCGGCTTGGCGGCGAAATCGTCCATTTCGTCGTTGAGGAGAAAGCCTAAGTTGGGCACGGTCACTTTGCTGCCGTAACCGGCGTTGAGCGTGTAGGTGACAGCGACAACATTGCCCTGGTCGTCGGCGATGCTGTAGTGCGTAGTGTCTGAACCGTCTTTGACCACCAGGAGGCCGGAATTGATCTGGTCGCTAGGCGTCGCGAGGACGGGAGCGATGGAATCGCGGCGGGTTTTGATGTAGGCGGGATCGAGCAGAGAGGCAATAGGGTTTTTGACGAAATCGGGGTCGCCGAGATAGTTGCGGTCGGCGTAGAAGCGGCGCATCACTTCGGCGAGGTAGTGATAGGCGGTGGCGGAGCCGGCCTTGGATTTTTCGTAGCCGGTGCCATCCAGCATGGCAAGCATCTGCAGGATGCCGACGCCGCCGGAACTGGGAGGCGGCGAAGTGATGATGTGGTAGCCCTTGTAGTCGCCTTCGAGGGGTTTGCGCTCGACGGCCTGGTATTCGCGAAGATCGTCGAGAGTAATCAGCCCGCCGTTTTTCTCCATTTCGCGGGCCAGGATGTGAGCGGTTTCGCCTTCATAGAAATCCTTGGCGCCATTGTGAGCGATGCGTTCGAGCGCGCGTGCCAGCTCCGGCTGCTGGAAGTTCTCGTTCCAATCGTAAAAGCTGCCGTTCTTAAGGAAAATGCGCTTGGAGTCCGGGAATTGCGAGAGGGAATCGGCGTTCGCTTTGAAAGAACGCATTTGCGAGTACGAGATTGGAAAGCCTGACGAGGCGAGCTTGATGGCGGGTTGCAGGAGTTCCGACCAGGACTTGTGGCCATACTTCTTGAGGGCGAGTTCGAGGCCGCGCGCCGTGCCGGGTACACCCGCGGCGCGCCAGCCAAGCAAGCTGTCTTTCGTGGGGTTGCCGTTGGCGCCGAGGTACATATCGTGAGTGGCTTTGCGGGGAGCCTTCTCACGGAAGTCGATGAAAGTAGTGCGTCCATCGGCCAGGCGGATGAGCATGAATCCACCGCCTCCGATGTTTCCGGCATAAGGATGCGTGACGGCCAGCGCGAAACCCACAGCGACCGCGGCATCAACCGCGTTGCCGCCGGATTTCAAGACCGCGACTCCCACGTCGGCGGCAAGCGGCTCCTGGGCGACGACCATTCCTTTGCGAGCGTAGACCGGCTCGTGAGCATAGGACGGCGGCACAAGGAGGGAGAAGGCGAGTGCGACGCATAGAAGTTTCAAAGGAAAGACGTTTTTCATAGGGGAAATTATAGGGCATCCAGTGGAATTGTCGCTTCTGTACCGGATGGGTCAAGAGGTAGTGAGTCAGTTTGAATTTTGACCCTATTGTCTCGATCAAGAAAATTCAAACTGACCCACTACCGGTCAAGAAGACTGCTTGCAAAACAGAGGATAGCACAATAAGGTAAGCGGCACGTGTTTGGGCATCCTTCCCGCACTCTTGTCCCAGGTTGCAAGGAGATTCCGCATGATGGCATCGACAGACCGCAGTGAGCGCGGCCGTGTGGGGCGTTGGCATTGGACGCTCTACGTGGCGCTGGCGTTGCTGGGGGCGTTGCTGACGTTTGCCGGGGCTCGCGCACAGCAAAAAGCCAGCGACGATGCGAAGTTTCGTTCGCTGATCGATGGCCTTTGCGCCGCATGGAGCACGGGGAACGTGGACGCTCCAGCAAAATTCTACGCCAAGGATCCGGGGTTGGTTTTCTACGACGTAGCTCCGTTTGCGTACCACGGTTGGAAGGAATATCGCGAGGGTGTGCAAAAGGAATTTCTGGACAATGCGTCGGAGATCAAGCTGACCGCGGGGAAAGACTTGAAAGTGAGCCGGCGTGGGATGATTGCGTGGACCACGGTTCCGATGCACTTGATGGAAAAGGCGAAAGACGGCAAAACGACAGAAATGGACCTTCGGTACACAGGGATTTGGGAGAAACGAGGCGCGAACTGGGTGCTTGTACACGATCACCTTTCCGCACCGCTTGCCGGAAACTAGGGGCCTGAGAGAGCTGCGCGATTCGCGCATGGTGCAAGACAATGTTTAAGACACTGAGTTACTACTGGAATGCGGCCCGGGGCTATCGGTTGAAACCATGGAAGAGTCCTTACCTGCGATGGCGATTTGAGACGTTTCTTGGAAAAGAAGCGGCCAACTTGACGGCGCGCAAGTTTCTCCAGCTTGCCTGGAAATACCGCGATCACATGGAGCGGTTTGTGGACTGGGCGGCGGAACGACGCCGCTTCCAACACCGGCGGCACGCGTGAAAAGAAGTGATTGGTGATTCGTGACTGGTGACTCGTGCAACCCGCACGTCCCGCGTGCATTCAATCTCTAGAAGTTGGCCCCAGGCGTGGTGTGGGGCCTGAAATTCGATCTGGGGATTGACTGCATTCCTACCGCAACCCCGCACGTTGCAACTCCTCCACGGCACACGGCAAGCGTATAATTGCTTCAGAGAGGAGGGTCCGTGGAAGAGCTGAAGATCCTCCAGAAAACGCACGAACTGTACGAGGCGCGATGGTGGGAACCGGAAGCGAACGGACGAGTGCACTGCTATCTTTGCCCGCGCCACTGCCACATTCATCCGGGCCAGTCGGGATTCTGCTTCATCCGCATCAATCAAAACGGAAAACTCTATAACCTGGGATACGGTTCGCCCGCTGCTTTGCAAATTGATCCCATCGAGAAAAAGCCGCTGAATCATTTTCTGCCGGGGACGCGCATTTTCAGCATGGGCACGGCGGGCTGCAACATGGGCTGCTTTTTCTGCCAGAACTGGGACATCTCGAAATCGCGCTCGGACCAGGTGCGTTCGCAGCACATTCCCCCGGAGGATGTGCCGCAGTTGGCCATGAAATACGGGTGCGAATCAATTGCGTTCACATACAACGAGCCGACTATCTGGGGCGAGTATGTGATCGACATCAGCAAAGAGGCGAAGAAGCTCGGATTGAAGACGGTGATGGTGACCAACGGCTACGTCACCTACGAAGCTTTCCATGACATCTATGACCACGTCGATGCGGCGAACGTGGATCTGAAGGCGTTTACGGAGAATTTCTACGGGAGAATTACGCTGACGCACCTGCAACCGGTGCTGGAAACGTTGGAATGGCTGAAGCAGGAAACAAAAGTGTGGTTCGAGATCACGAACCTGATGATCCCGACGCTGAATGATGATCCGGGGGAAACGAGAAAGCTCGCGGAATGGATCCTGACGCATCTGGGGCCGGATGTGCCGCTGCACTTCACCGCGTTTCATCCGGATTTCAAGCTACAGGACAAACCGCGGACGCCGCCCGCAACTCTAGATCGCGCAAGGCAAATTGCGATGGAGGTGGGGCTGCGCTACGTGTACGAAGGAAACATTTATAGCGATGGCGCGAACACGTATTGCCCTAAGTGCAAGGAGTTGTTGATGCGGCGGTCGTGGCACGATGTGCTGAAGAACAGCATTAAGGATGGGGCCTGCCCGAAGTGCAAATTTGCGATTCCGGGTGTTTGGTCGAACGAGGCAAGAGGGAAGCGTTTGCGAAGCGTGGAAACTCGCGGAAATTATACCCACCTGAATTTGTAAGCCGGCTCTTAGTGCGAATGGAAATGATAGAAGCCTGGTCCTACGCGCATGCTGTGATGCCAGGCGATCGGGAAAGCCCACCAGACGAGCGTGCCAAGAATCGTTTGCCACACGGTAAGCGAAAGAATGTTGCGCTCCTTCGCGAACACCCAGGACATTAAAGCTCCTCCAATCAAAGTGAGTGGCACGAGGACTGGATTCGGCCAATGGAGTAGAGCAAAGAGCGCGCCGGCGATGAGAGAGACGCGCACGGGGCTGTCGATGGCAGCGAGGAGGCGATTGGTGACGAGAGAATTCAAGCCGATTTGTTGCAGAAGACAAAAGAACAAGTAGCCAAAGAAACGATTGGGAAGAAGAACGTGACGGAACGAGTGGTGTGCGCCCCCGAGAAATAATCCAGTGACAGCGATGGCGAGAGCGCAGGGAAGGAGGACCGCAGATGCGCGTTTGGCGGCACTCCAAAAATTGTCCGCACGCCATCCAAGCGATTGCGGCGTGTCCTTGTGTAACGTGAAACTAGCGAGCAGCCAAACGGGAAATACAATCCAGGAGTATCGGAAGGCCGTTTGAAGCTGCCAAATGTACCAAGCCACAAAGGCGCAGAAGCCGATGCTTTCAATGAGAAGGAAGAGACGTGAGACCTTTAGAGTCATCGCGAGGCTAGTCCGTGAGTTCCTCTTCGCCGGGATGGCTCATATCGAGAAGCTGGAGGGCGCTTTCAAAGAGCTGATCGATCTCTTGTTCGGTGACTTCGTGCGGAGCGAGGAAGGCCTGGAGATCGAAGTCGGGGAATCCGCGATTAGTGACGCGGGCGGGGAGAAGCTCGCGCAAGCGGCGTGAATCGATGGCGCCGAGCTCGCGAATTTCCTCGAAGACGACGCGGCGCAGAGGATCCTGGAAGACGCTGGGGTCGAGCAAGCGGCAGATTTCGCCGCGTGTTCCACCTTTAATCAAGACCGAGCACAGGAAGCGCAGCGTATTTTTTTCGAGCAGCGATAGACTCTCAGGGTCGGAAGTGGTCATAAGAAATCGATCCTCTTCGTGGTTGGCGAAGCAAGCTGCTGCTGGATGAGCGCTTCGACTCGAGACCAAACGGCGGGGTCGCACTCAATCTCGGTGTGAGTTTTTGCAAAAGCTTGATCGTACCAAGGGTACTCGGTGCAATGAATCGGGTGTTCCTTGTAATCGAAACGAAAATTTCCAAGGATTTGCGTTTTTGCGGGATCGGCAGCACGGATTTGTGCGCGGCCGTGGATCACGCCGTTGGGCTGAAAGAAATTGGCGGCGCGGGCAACGTTTGGAGGAATCACGCTATCATCCATGCCGAAGCGCTTCACGCTATCCACTTGAATGGTAAGAAGAACGGGAATGTTGCGCTTATCGAGTTCGCGGGCAAGCTCGACCATCGCTGAGCCGCCCCAGCTATGACCATATAAAATGATGCGGGCCTGGCGTTTTTCATTCTCGAAGAGCACTCCGGAACGATCCGCGCCCAATTGTGTGAGAATCGCGTGCAAAGCCGTCTCGCGGCGGCGATTCTCGAAAGTTTCCACGTGTACGCCCCTGGGATATTCGGCGCGGAGATGCTCGGCGAGTTTCACTTCGCTGCGTATGGGATCATTGTGCTTGACGACGCCTCCCACAAAGCCGACGACGATTATCGGATGGTTCGGGGGAGCGGCGGATGCGGGGGGGACGGTGGGCCAGTCATGGCGTTGTGGAACGGGGGACAAGGCACAGGCTGCGACGTTGAACGCCAGCAGCAGAGCCGGCGAAAGAGAAAAGGCCGGGAGTCGCACAGAAGCTGTGCGCCTAAAACGTAAGAGAATCACTCTAAATAAGATGAGGGTCATTTGAACGGGGTTGTGCTGAGGCACTGAAGATGGAGCCAAAACATCAAGTCGTGATTCTAGGTGGAGGATTTGGCGGACTGGCAGCGGCGCAGAAATTGAAGCGCACGCCGGTGGAAGTCACGCTGATCGACCGCAGAAATTTTCATTTGTTTCAGCCGTTGCTGTATCAGGTGGCCACGGGCTCATTGTCCCCGGGAGAAATTGCGGCGCCGTTGCGCGGTGTGTTAAGTCGGCAGAAAAATGCGCGCGTGCTGCTTGGCGAGGCCGTGGATATCGATCCCGAGGCAAAGCGCGTGATCCTGCGCGATGGCGATACCTATGCCTACGATTCGCTCATCGTGGCCACCGGCTCGCAAACTTCTTACTACGGGAATGATTCGTGGCGGCAATGGGCGCCCAGCCTGAAGTCGGTGGAGGAAGCCACGGCCATCCGGCACAAGATTTTGTACGCATTCGAACGCGCCGAACGAGCCGCAACGGAGGAGGAAGCCCGCGCCTGGCTGACGTTCGTCATTGTGGGCGCCGGAGCTACGGGGCTGGAGCTTTCCGGGGCGCTGGCAGAGATTGCGCAGGAGACCCTGCGGCACGATTTTCGAAAGATACGCCCGCAAGAGGCGCGAATCCTTTTGCTGGAAGGAGCGCCACGCGTGCTGGGCGTCTATCCGGAGGATTTATCGGCGAAAGCCGAGAAGCTGCTCACGCGCCTGGGCGTGGAAGTCATCAAGGGCGTGATGGTCACGAACATTGGGGCGGAAGGCGTGACGTTTAAGAGGGGAGATTCCACGGAGTCGCTGGCGGCGCGGACGGTGCTCTGGGCTGGCGGAGTAACGACTACGCCTTTCGGGGAAAGACTTGCCCAGCGCACCAAAGCGGAAACGGACCGCAGCGGGCGCATCAAGGTCCAGCGAGACCTGACGATTCCGAATTATTCGGACATTTTCATCATTGGCGATTTGGCGCACGCCGTGGATGAAAAAGGGAAGCCGTTGCCCGGCGTGGCGCAGGTGGCCATGCAAGGCGGGGCCTACGCCGGAAAAACAATTGGCGCGCGCGTCGGAGGAAAGCAGCAGGCTCGTCCCTTTCATTATTTCAATAAAGGAGACATGGCGGTTATCGGGCGGGCTGCGGCGGTAGCCAACATTTTTGGCGTGCATATTTCCGGATGGCCTGCGTGGCTGATCTGGCTTTTTATCCACTTGATGTACATCGTGGAGTTCCAAAGCCGCGTGCTGGTGTTTATTCAGTGGGGATTCGAATACCTTACGTTCAGCCGGGGCGCGCGGCTGATTACCGGGACTGCGGCTACTGATTCCGTGACAAAGCCGGAGACATTGGGAAACATCGGGGATGGGCGCTAGAATCCATCTCGTAATTCAGTCGAGGGAAAAAAGACAGCAAACCCCGTCGTATACCGCTCGGTCCGATGGTAACTTCCGGTTTGCGTCGACATATCGTTACTAATCGGGCAACTTACATCCGCGTTCCCATCTAAACCCGTTTTCTCTGTATAGCCGATTCCCCGATACCTAGTGTGGATCGATAGGAATTTGATCTCAACGCTTCAAGACGGGCATAGGACACGCGCGGCTACTCCGAGAGCCGGCAAAGCACAGAAAAGTCCCCATTGCCGGCCGCTTGCAACGCATGATCGAGCGGCGGGCCTCGAGCCGTTCAAGGGCTGCGGCCGAAGGCTTGATCGGAACGATCCACAACAACATTAGGTAGCTAGCCGTTTTCGACGCGGGCCTTTATGTCCGAGTAGGCCGCATCGATGAGCCTGCTTAGCGCTGCGGTGTTTGTGGCCGTTCCCGGTCTCAGCTTCACGTGGCGCATGAACTTGCCGGTGCCTTGCAACAAGCGAGCCGGATCCGCCAGCGCTGCGCCGTGAAAGAACCCCACGTTTACGTGGGCAGTGAACACATTGACGTAGCCGAACGGCGCATCCCCCAAACATGCTACCGGACAGCCGTCATGCAAAAGCTCGCGGACTTCGTCCCCGCATTTTCGCATCACCTCAAACCACCGATGCGCGATGGCTCCCAATTCACCTGCATGCTCTTTCATCCACGCATCGATGGCGGCATCCCGCTCGACAGCGCCGTCGAATCGCAGCAATTCCGTTCTCATGGTCACTCCACTTTTTGCTTGAAGGCGTTCCGAAGAACTCGTTCGGCAGCCGTAGGTGTCAAACCATCATTCGCATTAGCAAGCCTGTGCCGAAGCGGGTCTCCGACGTCCCAATCAGGTTGAAACCGCATGCGGCGTAAAACTCTCTTGCATGGGGGTTACCGACTACGTACAGGAAAGCAGATCCTCGTGTGCGAGCGACCTCGGCGCAATGTGCGACCAGCGATCGTGCAATCCCACGACGCCGCATGTTGGGGTCGACAAACAATGCATCGAGTTCGCTTTCTTCATCGCCTCTAGGTTCCACCGCGGCAAATCCGACAATCGTTCCCCTCCATTCGGCCACAAATACCCCACCTGCGGCGATCTGCGCGAGCGGCAACTCGATGGCATCAGGGTGGGCGAGCAAGGCTTTACGATCACCGGCGTTGGTAAGAGATGCCCGCAGTTGCAAATCCTCAAGCTCTTTCTGCTCAGAGAGAATCGCCCGGCGAATCAAAAGATCTTCCAACTCAGGCATACCCCGAGCGTAGACGATGGCTCGGACTGACGTCAAAGAATCGGTGTTCCGGGTCAATTCCCGACTAGTCGAGCTTACCGGAGGCGACCTGCTAAGGCTTGAAGTGAAGGAGCAAAATGCCATAGCCGACGCCTGCGGGGTCGTCCGTCTTGGCAACTTGGAACGCCATGAAGCGGCCATCTGTGGAGATCACTGGATTTGAAGCTTTCCCGCCTGCATAGTCGTTGAAATGCGTAAGGCGAGTGAAGTCCTTTCCGGTTCCGTCGAGCTTCAGCTTCCAGATGTCGATATTTCCGGAGCCGCGGGTACCGCCAAGCTGCTCGCATTGACGGTCCGCTTCGACGGCGGTATACAGACCGTCCGGGAAGATACCCTCGACCTCATTGTACGAGCCCGGTGCTTTGGAGAAATT
>QHYM01000125.1 GCA_003223295.1 Acidobacteriota bacterium
GCCCAACAGCAACTGGCAGACGTCCTACTCCGGAGTATGATTCAGCAGTTGCAGATGGATGTGACCTTATAGCGCTCGCTTCCCATCGGGCCAAACGAATGCATTCACAGAAAAAGGGCAGCCCACACCTGTCCTTGCTGACAGGTTGCGGGCAGGCACATTTTTCGCTCATGCGTCAGCCGCTGGCCGGGCGCGCTTTACACTCGAAATGAACGAAGCGAAAAGGGCTGCACGCGCGGCCCCATCCTTCCAGGGCGCTCCCTGGAGAGCGTAGCGGAGGCGGAAAATGAAACGTACTACTTTATTTCTGACGATTTTCGTGCTGGCGCTCGTGGCGGTTCGCGGCGTGGCCGCTGCTCCGCAGCACCAGGGGTCAGCGACGCTGACGGGGGTCGTGCTCGGTCCCGACGACAAGCCTGTGCCGCATGCGGCGGTCACTTATCAATCTTCGGGCGGGAACGCTCCCCATGCGGTCCATGCCGACGCGCATGGCCGTTTTACGATCTCCCAGCTCCGCGCAGACAACTACGATATGCGCGCTTCTGGAAAGGGTGTTTTTTCTGAGTGGGAGAAAAACATCACTGTGCGTAAAGGTCGGACAAAAAACGTGACCCTGCGTCTGATTTACGCGAAAGAAATCCCCAAGGCTTACGCGAAAGCCAAGCCGCAGCAGTAATTCCTCATCTCGAATAGAAAATTATCTACTGGTAAATGAGCTGAGCGAGCTCGTGCAGGTCAGCAACCGAGACGTCCGAGACGGCGCAGTACTCCATCCCTTGACGACGCCAGTGCAGCCACTGATAGCCCTGCCGCAATCCGGGCGGATGAATGGGCGTGTCCGGCTCTTTCGTGGGCAACACAAATACGTTGATGAAGTGCTTGCGGCGCGCATAAACGAGCACAGCGACGTTCCGCCCGCCCAAAACGTCCAGGCGTCCGCCAATCAAGGAAAAACCGTCATCGGCAAAATCTTTGACCGGAGGAGCGAAGTCGAGCTTGCCATTGAACCACGGCTTTACCGTGTGCTGGTCCGTCGAAGCAACGTCGGTGAGATGGCCGGGTTGCAGCGAACGGATATGGGCGTCGATGAGTTCGGCAGCCGTAAAGGGTGGAGAAGCGGGATTCTGCGTTCCGAGTGTTCCGCCGCGCGGCCAGGCATACCAGGAGATCGAGGCCACCAGGAGGATCGAAGCGGCCAGCGCGACCCATCGCCACGCAGGAATTCGGGGCGCGACCGGAGCCGCGGTCGCGGCGTCCAGTTCCATGCGAATCTTCTTGCGCAGCCCAACGGGAGCCCGTTCGTAAAGGCCGTTGCGCTGGAGCCCCGAGCGCAACGATTCCTCCGTCTCCAGAGCCTTGGCGCATTCCCGGCAAGCTTCGAGATGGCGTTCGAATTCGGCGGAACGCGAGGCGTCCAGTTCGCCATCGACGTACCCATGCAGCGCCGTGCGCGTGAAATCACAACTCACGATTGGCCTCCTGCACCGGAGGTTGCGTAAGGGCGCGCTGCAGCCGCTGGCGCGCGCGGGCCAGCGCGGACATCACCGTACCGATGGGAATGGCGGTAATGGTGGCGATTTCCTTATACGAACAACCTTCCAGCTCGCGGAGCACCAGCACTTCGCGGAAGCGGGGCGGCAGCGTTTCCAGGGCCCGCCCCAGGCGTTCCCGGTTGTCTCCGGCAATAGCCAATGCCTCCGGGGAGACACTAGGCTGCGGATGTAATTCCTCGTCGAATTCGGTCATCAGTTCCACAGGGCGATTCTTCTCCAACCATGTATAGCAGGTATTCCGCACAATTTGTAACAGCCAGGCACGCGCGTCTCCTCCATGGAATCCGCGGAAAAACCGGTACGCGCGGAGCATGGCCTCTTGCGTAACATCTTCTGAGTCCTCGCGACTCCTCAAAATCCAGCGCGCGAGGTTAAAGGCGGCATCGAGGTGGGGCAATACGAGCTGCTCGAAGCGCGCCCGCTCATGCACATCCAACACGTCCGAGCCTCTCCCCTGGTCAAACCCGCTCATGGGCACAAACCGCCTTTAGAAGCATTTTATTCCCTTATCGCCCCTTTAGAGTGACGAATCTTACAACCGGTTGGTGAGCACCAAAACTGGGAAGCCGGGCCGGGAATAACTGGGGTCCCCCGGCGGTCTGCACAAACGAAACACGTCCCATACGCGGCGCGGGCTCCCTGGACTCTCTCACCCGCGCCGCCCTCCAAGAACATTGGCGGGGAACGGCGACGAAGAATAGCACTGGCACTTGGTGTGCCCAAAATGCAAGGAGAACCGATGTCCCGAAAGACGATGCCCCCAAAGATACAAGATGAGCTCTTGCACGACCACAACCACGATGGCGTTGACCGCCGCGGTTTCCTCAAGTGCATGGCTTGGGCCGGCACTGGGGCCTTCTGCGTAATCCGCGGTGGCGTCCTCCATTCCTACAGCCTGAGCCGCTTCGCTGAGCTGAGCCCCAAGGAAATGGCCGGCGAATTGAGCTTCGCGCAGATCAGCGACAGCCACATGGGCTTTAACAAGGCGGCGAACCCCGATGTTGCCGCGACGCTGAAGGCCGCAGTAGACAAGATTAACGGATTGACGGTTGCGCCGGAGTTTCTCCTGCACACCGGAGACATCAGCCACCTGTCGAAGCCCGAAGAGTTCGATACCGTTGACCAAATTCTTAAGAGTGCGAAGCCGCAGGATGTCTTTTATGTTCCCGGCGAGCATGACGTACTGAATGACGACGGTAAACAGTTCCTGGAACGCTACGGAAAAGGCAGCAAGGGCTCGGGCTGGTACAGTTTCGACAAGAAGGGCGTGCATTTCATCGGGTTGGTGAACGTAATGAACTTGAAGGCCGGCGGGCTGGGAACGCTGGGCCACGAGCAGCTGGAATGGCTCGAAGACGATGTGAAGCACTTGAAGCACAGCACCCCGCTCGTGGTGTTCGCGCACATTCCCTTGTGGTCCGTGTACCCCGAATGGGGATGGGGCACGGAGGACAGCGCGCAGGCTCTTTCCTACTTGAAAAAATTCGGCTCGGTGACGGTGTTGAACGGGCACATTCACCAAACCATGCAGAAGGTCGAAGGAAACGTCACTTTTCACACCGCGACATCGACAGCATTTCCGCAGCCCCAGCCGGGGAAAGCGGATTCGCCCGGGCCCATGAAAGTGCCGGCGGAGCAACTGAAAAGCGTCCTGGGAATTACGGACGTGAACGTCGTGAAGGGGCAGCAAGCGCTGGCGGTGGTCGATTCGAACCTGGAATGAGCAGACGGCCGCACATTCCTAAACCCAAACTTTTCGAAAACAAATAAGGAGAGGAAGAAAAATCATGAGGAGAAGTGTGTCTCTTGCAGTTTTCATTGCGGTTGCAATTCTGGGAATCGGGGCATTGGGCGCGGGCGCGAGGAACTCCAGCGTGGCCGCGCAACAGAAAGCAGAAACTACAGAAGTGAAGATCGATAATTTCAGCTTCGGTCCGGCAACTTTGACCGTTTCCGTGGGAACCACAGTCACCTGGACGAACCGCGACGATATTCCTCACACCGTGGTCAGCGCAGATGATCCAAAAATATTTAAGTCGAAAGTTCTCGACACGGACGAGAAATTTTCTTTCACTTTCACCAGAGCCGGAACCTATCCGTACTTCTGCTCGATTCACCCAAAGATGACCGGCAAGGTCATAGTGCAATGACCAGTAAGGCCACAAGTGCGGTGACCGGTGAGGCCACGCAGCAAACCACCGTTCGCGTCCCCTTGAAAACGAGCGCAAAAATATGCTGAATCCCTTCGATTTCAAATCTGCCATTTCTGCGAAGCATGCGCAGCACGTCGTGCTGATCCATTTTCCGATTGCGTTGTTCATCGCCGGCGTCGCCTTTGATTTTCTGGCGCATTGGACGAAACGGCAAAGCCTGGCCGCGGCCGCTTATTGGAATTTTGCGGTCGCGGCCGTGGCAAGCGTCCCCGCGATGATTACCGGGCTGCTCGCCTGGCAGTGGCAACTCGAGGGCCAGCCGCTGAAAGGCACGCTTCTCCTTCATCTGATATTCGGCGTTGCTTCGAGCACGTTGATCGGTGTGGTCTGGCTGATTCACTGGACCGTAAAACGAAGTCAAAGCGAGACTCTGCATACCTTTTGCCTTCCGCTGGAAGCGCTGACTGCGGTGCTGCTTGCCCTGACCGGGCACCTCGGCGGATTCCTCAGCGGCGTCAACGTGCCGGGGTAAACCGGGACTTCCACCGGGAGGCTCCAGAATGAGCGAAGGGTTTCTTGGGACCGCGGCCCCGCTGGCAGCCGACGTAGTTCTGCTGCTGGAAACTGGAATGGGTGTGACGTTGCTCGCCGGTGCATGGCTTGCGCGTACCAAACGTTTTCGGCTTCATGCGTGGTGCCAATCCGCGATCGTGTTTGTGAACCTCGTGGTGATTGCTCTCGAGATGCTTCCCTCCTTTCGCGTTCAAGTGCTTCCTCGCATTCCGCTGAAACTCGGGAAAAATTACGTGGCGCTGGCGGCAGCACACGCAACGCTCGGAGGTGTGGCGGAAATCCTGGCGGTATACATTTTGCTCGCGGCGGGCACGCGGCTCTTGCCGGAAAAGATGCGCATCGCGCGATACAAGGCTTGGATGCAATGCGTCCTCGCGCTATGGTGGCTGGCGCTGCTGCTGGGCCTCGCGACCTACATTCGCTGGTATGTGCTGCATTCGTTTCGTTGAGTTGCGAGTTGAGACCTTGAAGGCTTGGGGTAGTACTATCAACTTTCGCGGCGAGTCGCGACCGTTGAGAGTCTCTGTATCTCATTGATTGCAAGCATGTTAGTCGACCATACGGATTTCCCGCGCCATTGGGATGGGCGCTTTGTACTACAACCCGCGTACCCTGTCCTCTGGCTCTGGCGAACCATTGAGCGGTGCAAAGCGTCCGCGTAACTTGCTAAGAACGGGTTGGGGGCCGCGCGGGGACAGCGGCCCCGCAAGGGGTCGTGTGCGAGCTACCCAACCCGCCAAGTTTCCGCTTCCCTCTCTCTGTACAAGATCACTTCCCTCTCTCTGTCGTTTTCGTCCTCCAGGCTGAAATCTGCTTTCCTCTCCGCCCTGCGAGGATTCGACCGAGTTGGTCGAATCCGACGCCAGGGTGTGTTTGCGCTCCCGCCAGTTCCTAACCTAGGTGCGCGGCGTGCAACCTGAAGTGCCGTGGCCAAGGGACGGGGCCTAGAAACGCCGCCAAATCAGTGCGTTAAGGATAAGCCGCGGGTGCACAATGACAGGATAGTGCGACAGGTGAAAGGTGTGCGCGACAGATTGGCTGTGATTCGCGTAATCCTGCTGGCGGCGGTGACGCTGTATCCGGCCGTCGCGGACTTCGCGCAAGGCGCGGAGCCTGAACCGGCCAAGTTGCACGCCAACACGCTGGAAGCGTTCGACCGTTACGTGAAGCTGACGGAAGCGCGCAACCACGACGAGCTGAAGCGGGGAACGAATCTGCTGTGGATCGACCAACTGCCCGCGGCGCAGCGCACCGAAGCCTACGCGGCGCTGAAGCGCGGCGAAGTGAAGATGAAGAAGCTCGAGATGCTCGACGGCGGCAAGCCCATCGCCTGCCCCGGCGGCATCATCCATCACTGGACGGGCGTGGTGTTCATCCCTGGCGCCAAACTCGAAGATGTGCTGGCGATGCTCGAAGATTACGACAAGCACTCCGTCTACTACGCTCCAGATGTGGAACGCTCGAAGATCGAATCCAGGAACAGGGACCACTTCCGCGTGTTCCTGCGTTTCCGCCGGCACAAGGTGATCACCGTGGTGCTGAACACTGAGCATGACATTGAGTATTTCCACGACGGGCCGGGGCGCGCCCATAGCCGAAGCTCCGCCGTGCGCATCGCGGAAGTGGAAAACGCGGGCAAGAGCGACGAGCGCGAAAAACCGCCGGGCGATGACGGCGGATTCCTGTGGCGCATGGAAACGTGGTGGCGGATGGAAGAGCGCGACGGCGGCGTATACCTGCAGAGCGAAGTCGTTTCTTTGACGCGGGACATTCCCGTGCTGCTGAGCTGGATGATCAAACCGTTTGTCACGAGTATCCCGAAAGAGACGTTGACGGCGACGCTCGCAGCGACCCGCAAAGGCGTGCAAGCCCGCATGCCGAAGCTTTGAAGCTGGCCCACGTCCAAGGTGCCCAACGTAAAAGACTCGCCAAAGCGTGAGCGACAGCGCACGCTTCGACGAGTCCATGCATTCTCGCGCCAGCGTCTAGAAAGTGAAGATGGTGCCGCCTTCGCTGCGGAGATCGCGCCAAGTGCGAGAAGGATTGCCACGGAAAAGCGGCAGAGCCCCCGTGGCACTGGGCAAAGCATCGGTCTCGTAGAGCCCCTGTTCAAAGGCGAAGGTGACCCAATTGTTCAGTTTGTAATACAAGGTGCCGGCGTAGAGTGAACTCTTGTGCCGTGCGCCTGCGGTATTGAAGCGCTGCACATCGCGTGCTTTGGCGAAGTCCGAGCCGTAGTGCACATACAGCGACCAGCCCATATTGCGGCCTTGCGGGTCGGCGCCAAAGATGCGCGAGAGCGGTAGACCCAGGTTGATCAATCCGCCCGCCGCCCGGACGGGACGCTGAGGGGACCACCGCGACACCGCTGGCGTCGGTGCCAAAGACAACCGTGGAGGCGCCGTCGATTGAGGGCACTGCGGCGGTACCGGTGAGGCCCGCCGTGTCGTTGTAGTTGGAGAAAAACTGGCCACCAAAAAACCAGCGCAGGTCGCTTCCGGTGTAGTACTTACCGATCAACGTAAAATAGCGCGTAGGCAGTTGAAATTCGCCGGTCCAGCCGTTGGTTGTGCTGGTTACGGTAGCGCCCTGCGGGAAAGCGCTTTGGAATGCCGCGGGGACTCCTGCGGCGGTCACGATCGCCTTGCGCTCGCCCTGCTCGCCGCTGAAGATAATCTGCGCGGGAGCCACGCCCGGAGCGTGATCGAGCTGAAATTGCGCCACGACGCGGGCCTCGACGGACGGATGCGCAGAATCAGGCCCCTGGCGCTCGCCGTAACCGAGTTGGTTGGCAAGATTGGCAGAGCCGGGCTGGTCGCCCGAAGCGGGCAGCACGGCGGCGACCTCGGGCATCAGCTTGAAGCTGCCGAAGTCGTGGGTCCATCCGAAGCGCATCTGCGGCTGACGTTCCCAAAGAGTGCCAAAGCCGCCCCCCGAGAGCATGGATTCTACGAAGGTGGGCAGCGTGGAAGAAGCAAACGGGGTCCAGTCCTGGCCGAACAGCGCTGAGAGCTCGTCTTTTTCACCCACCTTGTAGTCCAGCCGGGCATAGGCCAAACGGATCGAGGGCATACTCGAGCGGATCGAGGAAAGGTTCCTATTGTTGACGCGGGTGAAGTCTCCCTCGAAGTCGAACTCAATCTTTCCGGTGATGGTGAGATTGGGAGAGGGATCGAGCCACTCGAAGTTGGCACCGAGACGCGAGGAACGCGCCTTGATGTGAAACTCCGGGGCGCCTTCGGGACCAGTATCCGTTGAGAATCCCGGAAGCGGGAAATCGTCGCCGCCCGGCGAAGAGCTATCCCGGACGAACGTGGCCTTGATGAGACCGTAAGGCGTAACATGCAAGTTTCCAATGCTAAATGCGGGCTTGAGGCCCTCGCGCGGGAGGCCGCCGACGGGAAGGTTGCGGGTTGGCGTGATGGCAGGTATGACTGCCGATGCGTCCGCAGGATGGGACGGCAAAGCCGACCCTGAGGTTGCAAGGTTGGCTGTAGGCGCGCTGACGTCTGGTGCAGTCGACGGTAGGTGATAGACAGCGGGAATGACCATGGCGTTTTTTGCGCCCGGCGCTGAAGCATTCGAGATCACGGCTCCGCCAAAGGCGTGGTCGTAGTCGGACTGCGAGATAACACCCTTGCTGATGAGGAGGCTTCCGAGCCTTTTGTCCACATCGACAGGAGAGGAGCCCTGGTTGATGTGCGCCGCTTCCTCTTCGGTCAGAACACCCTTGGATAGAAGCAGGCTAACGAGAGGACTCATGGCTGGCGAGTTCTGCGACTGCTGTTGGGCGAGGCCGCGTTGACACCATACAAACGTTGAGAGCAGACATGCTGCCAGTGACAGCACGATCGGAAATGGTTTTAACGTCATTTGAACAACCCCCTGAGATTCGCGATGGGGAGCGAATCGTGTTCCGAAGTGTGAAGGGCCGACGAACCTTCTTTACATATCCATGGTTGTAAAGGTTGTCAAGAAAAGGCTCGATGGAATTTGTAGATGCAATGGATGGGAAGAAATTGTCGATGTATTTGTGGGGGGCAGATCTAAAAACAGGGAGGGCCACGAGCGCCATCTTGCGCCACGCCGACTGAAGAAGGCCCTATCTGGTTTGCTGCCTTGGAGAGACTTATATCAAGAAAGAAAAAACAAAAAGGGCAGCTCGTTGAGGAGCTGCCCTTTGTCCGTCCCCAGGGGAGGGACGGCCGCAAATTGCCTGTCTCTAATCCAAGGGGACTAAGGCAGGTAATAGCGGAAAGAAGTCAACACCATGTTCTCAACGGCCTTCGGTTGAATGCCAATCGCCGCGGGATTGTTGTTGTTCCCGGACCATCCGATCTTGGTTAGGTAAGAGTACTGGATGCCCCAGCGAACGCCGCCGTGCGGGCCCTGGTAGATCTTGTGCCAGAAGCCGACGCTGCCCTCAAGAATATTGCGGATGTCGCCGGCACAAGTCCCTCCCGTTCCAGGCGTGGAACTCCCCGTCGGTGACGTTTCCGCGGAGCAACCGCTGTTATTGGCAAAGGGCGAGCCATAGCCGCCGATCCTCGTGTTGGAGGTGTTATGGGTCGTAATCGTTTGAAGGGCAAAGCCTTGGGGACAGGTGACGGGATCGACCGTGCAGGAAACTACGATCTGTGAAGTCGCCACTGTGTCTGTGCTATATCCCGTGTAGGCGGCTCGCCAGGCGTACTCGTTGCCTCCGTAGATGTAGAGGTCCAGCTTCGGCGTGGGATGCACTTCAATCCTGGCCAGAGCCTGTTCGCCGCGTATCAGGGCAAGCGTGCCATCCGGCCGGAATGTGGCATCCGCAAGCTGTGCGGAACCATAGCGTCCGATCCCGTCGCCGACAACGGCCTTCACACCGAAATCAACCTTCTTGGAAAAGAGCGGCACATTGAAGCTCGCGCCTCCCCCTCCGCCGGTACGCGTATCGTTGAAAGCGCTAACCGCGGAAGGCGAAGTGTTGGCGCAAGTGACACCCGGGCTGGTCCCGGTCAACGCTGGGCCGTTTAGAACGACTGTGCCGGTGCCGTTAGTGGCTGCGGGGCTAACAACCGCGCAAGGATACACGCGGTTGCGGAACGTGCTCACGATACCGAAGACCTCGTAGTGGCCAAAGCCGGGATCGAGCGCCACTTTGAAAATGACATCGGGCGCCTTGTTGGTCGTGTATCCCGTGGCGTCAAACGCATTAAACAGTCCGCCGCCGGCGCCGGGGGCGTTGATGAAGAAGTTCTGCGACGGATTTCCGGTCGCGGGCGTGAAGGTCGAGAACCCCCGTCCGCCGAATGTGGTCTGCGGCGCTTCCACGGCAAACGCCACGGCAACTTTGTCCTTGGCAAAACTCTTTACCGCGCGGAAACCATACTGCCGCGCCCAAGTCCAGCCGACCACGTATTGAGGGTCCTCTACCAGCGGCGGAATTTCACTGCGGTTCACAATTCCCTTCTTGTCTTCTGCCACCAGGCTCCACATCTGGCCGGCCGACAAGCTCAAGCCATTGTCGAACGCCACCTGCGCGAACGCCTGGCGCTGCCGGAGCACATAGCTGTTGCTTTGCCGGTTGTTGGAGGTCGTCCCGGCGCCCAGGAAATCCGCTTCGTAATACCCGCCGATCTTGGCGCTGGCCAGTTTTCCTTCTACCAGCAGGCTCACGCGGCTGTGCCGTCCCGAGAAATTCAGCTCCGAAACTTTACTGAGGGAGTTCCCCGGATAGGGAATGCCCGTCAGCGGCGTGTTGATGTCGGCGCTGGTCGCGCGGCTGCGGAAGACTCCCGCCGCATCCAGGAAGCCTCCGGGCGTGATATTGATGCCCTTGTACTTGATCGTACTCGGCCCTTCTTCCGCGGCTTTCTGCGCCTGGGCTTGTTCTTTGGCCACCGTCGTCTTGAGCACCTCATTGCTGGCCTTCAAGTCGCTGACCGTGGAATTCAGCGTCGCTGCCGTGGTTTTGACTTCCGTCGACGAATTGACGGCCTCGCTGGCCTTGGTGCCGGCTTCGGCCGCGCGGGCGTTGGCGGCGGCAGCGGCCTCACGGGCCCCGTCGATCTGCCGGTCGCGCTTGGCAAGCTCTTCCTTCAACAGTTGAAGCTGTTCCTGCTGGGACTGCAGAGCCTGCCGGAGCTCTTCGATCTCGGCCGCAATGGCCGAGTCGGATTTCTCGGCTTTCTTCGCCGCTTTGGGCTTGGCCGGCTCCGCCGCCTTGGCAGGTTTCGTGTCGGCGTCTTTCGGTGAATCAGCGAGCGCCGTTCCCGCAGTGAGGAACAGCGACAAAGTGAGTGCAGCTAATTTTTTCATTTTCTCTCTCTTTGGAACAAAAGTCGACGTGCGGCCGAAATCTTGCGAACTACCCAGCGGCAAACGATAAAGAGCCCGTCTTACAATTGCGTCAACTAATTGTAAATATCCTGTAACAAAGGAAAGGAATTCACAGCAATTCATTGACACCTAAGAAGTTGCGAATTGTTAGGGGATCAACAACAACACGCGGGGACCGAAACAAGCGGAAGCAATGCAGTCCGGGAAAAGTTTCGGCCGTGCGTCAGTTGTAGGAAGAACCGAGCCCTCCGCAACTCCCAAAGACGACGACGTACCTTTGTTCCGCAAGGGGTAAGGGCTTTTACTTCGGCGCTAAAATCGTAAAGGCAAGGACCATTTCGGTCAAACGATATTCGCAGGCAGCGTTGGTGTCGGCGACCCCCACGGTCGCGCGGTGACTTGCCAGGTGACAAACTTCCAGGCCGTTTCCGGAGCGTGGCGTGGCGAAGAAAGGGTTGTAGAGCAGAAGAGCCACGAGGACAAGACAAACCCAGCGGTACTGCCTTAAAGCGAGAATTGTCCCTGGAGAATGAGAAGAATTGTTCATCCTGAACTCATTTAGAACAATAGCTAGGACTCTCAGGCCGGGTCAAGAGGTTGCCAGGATGCAGTTTCATACTGTTGGAGGGAGGAGAAGGGGACCGGAGCCAGGGGTGCACCGGTCCCCGAGGTAGGACACTACGTGAAGATCACGATGTCAGTATTTCCGGCCGGAGTCACGTTGGGATGACTGGCCTGTGAATTCTGTGTGATGTTCGCCTCTGCGGTGGTAATGGGGACGGCCTGCTCCGGGCGAAGGCCGCCAAGGCGACCGTGGCGAACATCCAGGCCGCGAACCCAGAAAATAATGTCTTCGGCAATGTTGGTGGCGTGATCGGCGATGCGTTCGAGATGACGCGTGGCCAGGACAAACTGCAGGCCGGGACTGACTGCGTCCGGCTCCTTGGTCATGCGCCGAAGCTGGGCCTCAAAGATGCGGTCGCGGTATTGGTCGACGACGTCGTCGCTTTCCAAGACCGTGGTGGCCATCTCAACGTTCCGGAAAATGAGCGCGCCGAGGCTCTGGCTGACCATGGCGCGTACGGCAGAAGCCATGGGGGCAAGCTCTTCGGGCATTTGCGCGCCCGGCATTTCGCGAAGGGAGACCACTCTCTCTGCCAGGTTGACGGCAAGGTCTCCGATGCGCTCGAGATCGTTGTTCAGCTTGAGCGCAGCGACAATCAGTCGCAATTCATCTTCGGGAAACGAGCCCTGGCGCAGCAGGCGGATGGCGTGTTCATCAATGACGATTTCCATTTCGTTGATGCGCGGCTCGAGGAGAAACACTTCACCAGGGAGAGCGGCACTGCGGGGATTGTCGAGGCTGACGATAGCATCGAGCGCGCGGTTCATGGCGCTCTCGACGGTGCGCGCCATGGAGACGAGATAGTTCATGAGCGTGTCGAGCAGGATGGATTCGTTGAGTCGCCCGGTTGTAGCCATCGCGCTCCTTTGTACGGGCGTGCACTTTCACACTCCCGATCTCAAGCAATACTCTGACGGCGAGATGGTTACAGTTCGATGACGTCATTGTAAAAAGCGAGGTAAAAGGCGGGGGCGAGACGCGCGTCTTGGTCGTCGTATTTGTGTATTTGTTCTGGTCCTGGGGTTCAACTAGCGGACGCTGCGCGACGCGGCATGCTGCGGTTGGAACACGGGGACGGTGAAATGGAACTTCGAACCTTGCCCCACTTCGCTCTCGACCCAGATGCGGCCGCCATGAGCTTCAACGAGATGCTTGGCGATGGAAAGGCCCAGGCCAGTACCGCCGACTTCGCGCGAACGTGCAACATCGACGCGGTAGAAGCGCTCAAAGATGCGAGGCTGGTCCGTCCGGGGAATGCCGATTCCGGTGTCAGAAACGGTGAAAGTAACCTGGTCTCCGTCTGAGGATGCCGAAACCACGATCTGGCCTCCGGAAGGCGTGTACTGAATGGCGTTGTCCAGCAGGTTCTGCAACACCTCGGCGAGACGGCGGCGGTCGGCGGCGATATCCGGAAGAGACCCCTTCAGATTGGCGGAAACGCGCAGGTTTTTTTCGGTGGCGGGGCGTTGTGCGGTCTCCAGGCAGCTTTGCACAAATTGCGAGACGCTGAGGCGGTCCAACTCCAGGTCAAGACGATCGGCATCCATCTTGGAGAGTTCAAGGAGATCGTCGGTGAGCCGCGCGAGGCGCCGCGAATGCTCGAGAATGATCTGCAGAAAACGGATGCGATTCCGAGGATCGTCCATCGCGCCGGCGAGCAGCGTCTCGGCAAAGCCTTGAATCGCGGTAAGCGGCGTTTTGAATTCGTGCGATACGTTGGCGACAAAATCGCGGCGAACGCGTTCGAGCCTGCGCAGATCAGTGATGTCGTGCAACACAATGACCGCGCCGGAAGTTTCCATGGGGCTAACGGAAGCCACGGTGACCGCGAAAAAACGCTGGCGAAGCGTTCCGGTAACGATTTCGGCCTCCACGCGCGGCTCACCCTTCAATACCGCGCGCACGGCTTCGAGAAGTTCCGTTTGCCGCACGACCTCGACAAGCGACCTTCCAGATTGCGGTGGACTGTCGAGCTCAAGAATCTCCGCGAAGCCTTGATTGGCAAAAAGAAGGCGCTCGCCGGAATTGACCACGGCGACGCCCTCGACCATGCTGCCCAAGATCGCCGACGAGAGGTTGCGCTCTTCGGTGAGTGTGCGAATGGCGCCGTCAAGGCGGGCAGCCGTGTCATTCAGCGAAACGGCCAGCACCTCAAGGGCATCGCCGGAACGATCCGCGTCGATGGGGCGAAAATCCCCTTCCGCCACGCGTCGAGAGAACGATTGCAGGCGTTCCACGCGGCTCGAAAAGGAACGGGAGATCACCAGGGAGACCATTCCCGTTACCAGGAGCATGACCAGAGAAGAAAGCCAAAGCCTGCGGCGGAAGGCCCACACTTCGTTGTCCACCGTCCCCAGAGGCATCGCAAAGCGCAAGACTACGGGAGGGGCGCTGGGCGCGGAAAAGCGCGCCGCGTAATACAGCAGATCGCGATTGATCGTCACGCTATGCCGAACGGAAAGCCCGTCACCCTTGGCCAGGGCGTCGCGAATCTCCGGGCGCCCCGCGTGATTTTCCATGGTTTGCGGATCGGACTGGGAGTCGGCTAGGACCACACCATCGGCGGTAATTACCGTAACACGCACGCCGCTTGCGGCCATTCTCGTGACCCATTCGGCAAGGGCAGGGGAGGCAGTGTGAGAAGTTGTGGAGAGTGAAGAAGCAGGAGGAGGAGTAGCGAGCGCGATGCGCGCGATCGCGGAGAGCTGATCGAAGCCTGCGCGTTCGTAATCGCTCCGCAGAGTGCGCTCGGCGTAGTAATCCACAGGCAGCAAGACTGCAATCAGCAGCGCGAAGAAAGCAAAGCCGAGTTTCCAGAAAAGGTTAAGCCGCACGTGTCTCGAAAAGATACCCGGCACCGCGCACGGTTTTCAAGTGGGTGGGGTTTTCGGGATCGCATTCGATTTTTTCGCGGAGCCTGCGCACGTAGACGTCCACACTGCGCGGTGTGACAAAGCGATCCGTGCCCCATACGGCGTCCAGCAACTGATCGCGAGTGAAAACACGATTAGGGCGCGAAGCGAGGTAATAGAGCAGGCGGAATTCCAGCGTGCTGAGTAGCACGGGTTTGCCGGAATGGCAGACCCGGTAGGAAGCCGGATCGATAGTAAGTTTGCCGATTTCGACCGCGTGCGGGATGTCAGTCGGAAGTTCGGCGCGGCGCAGCAAGGCTTTAACGCGGGCGATCAGTTCGCGCGGGCTGAAGGGCTTGGTGACGTAATCGTCGGCGCCCATTTCCAAGCCGACTACGCGGTCCGCTTCCTCGCCTCGGGCGGTGAGCATGAGGATGGGCAAGCGATTGAGCGTTTCGTCGCGGCGAATCTCGCGGCAAATCTCCAAGCCGGAGAGTTTGGGAAGCATAAGGTCAAGAAGCAGGATATCCGGTGGCGTTTTCTTCAGCGTGGCAAGGCCGGTGGCGCCGTCGTGGGCAGCCGTGACCTGAAAACCTTCATTGGCAAGGTTATAGCGCACCAATTCGACGATGTCGCGATCGTCTTCGATGATGAATACGCGCTTCATGCCAATTGAGCGCCTGCCGCGCCAACCTGCAGAAAGTGTACCGTAGCCCGGCGAATGGCGATAGGAAGTGGAATAGTTCGGCTCACTCGAGGTTTTTTGCTGCACACCTGATTGTGGCAGAAGCTGCTGCTTCCCTGATAACGCGGTGTTTACATTCATGTGAATGGAGTGTTAAAGCGCGTGCCTAATTGTTGCTCGCCGTTGTAAATGCCAGAGCAAGAAGCGTTTTCTGTTCAAGCTCATGGGCTTTGGCGGAGCCCGTAGCGGGGCTGGCGCTGGGGGAGCGCTTGACGGAGCGCAAGACAAGGCCTGCGGCTTTGGCAATCCGTTCGAGCCGTGGGAGCACGAAACCGGCTGCGCCCATGTTGCCCGGCTCCTCCTGCACCCAAACAATCTCACGGGCATGCGGATGCTCCGCGATGGCGGCGGAGATTTCTGTGCGGGGCATGGGATAGAGCTGGTCGAGAAAGAAGATGGCGGTGCTCGTATCCTTACGGCGCCGGCGCTCGGCGCGCAATTCGTGGCCGACCTTGCCGCTGGCGATCAGGATGCGTTTGGCGTCTCGTACTTCGCGGTCAGGAACCAAGGAGAGGAAGCGTGCTTGTGTGAATTCTTCGATGCCGGAGCTTGCGTCGGGATGGCGCAGCATGCTTTTTGGCGTAAAGACAATGAGCGGCTTGCGCCAGCGGCGACGCGCCTGGCGGCGCAGCATATGAAAATACTGCGCGGCCGTCGATGGCTGGCAGATTTGCATGTTGTCTTCGGCCGCGAGCTGCAGAAAACGTTCGAGGCGCGCGCTGGAATGCTCCGGCCCCTGGCCTTCATAGCCGTGAGGAAGAAGCATCACGATGCCCGCGGGAAGATTCCATTTATCTTCGCCCGCGCTGATGAATTGGTCGATGATCACCTGAGCGCCGTTAGCGAAATCACCGAACTGCGCTTCCCAGAGAACGAGGGCTTCCGGATAGTCGCGGCTGAAGCCGTACTCGAAACCGAGACAACCCGCTTCGGAGAGCGAGGAATTGTAGATTTCGCAGAAAGCCTGATTGGGCGAAAGGTGGCAGAGAGGGAGATAGTCCCGCTCTGTTTCCGTGTCGATCAGCACGGCATGGCGTTGGTTGAACGTGGCGCGCTGGGAGTCCTGGCCAGTGAGCCGGACGGGCGTTCCCTCGAGAAGTAATGACCCAAAGGCGAGGGCTTCGGCAAAACCGTAGTCGACAGCGCGCTTGCCATGGCCCATTTCGGCGCGTTGCCCGAGCAATTTCACAATTTTTGGGTGAACGTGAAAACCATCCGGCACGCGGACGAGGCCGGCGGTAATTTCCGCTAGTTTTTCGCGGCTCAGTCCCGTGTCAACCTCATATTCCGGTTTGTAGCGGCCATGAGAGTACGGCGCCCAATACTCCGGCAGTTTGCGGAGATGCGGAATCTTTTTCAGCGCCCGAGCTTTCGCTTGCTCCTCTTCGTACTCCTTGCGGACAGTTTCGGCAATTCCGGCCGCGTCCATGCCGCTGGTTTCCGCATAAATCTTCCAAAGCTGCGGATGCTCTTTGATGCGTTCGTAGAGCTTGGGCTGCGTGATCGTGGGGTCGTCCACTTCGCTGTGGCCGTGACGGCGGTAGCCGATGATGTCCACGACCACGTCGCTGCCGAACGTGGCGCGGTATTCCGTGGCGATTTTGCCTATGCGCACGACGGCATCAGGGTCTTCCCCGTTCAGGTGAAAAATGGGCACGGACTGACGCTTGGCGATGTCCGAAGCAAAGCGCGCGGAATGTTCCTGGCGCGGCGGCGTGGTGAAGCCGATCAGATTGTTCACGATGATGTGAATTGTCCCGCCGATCGTGTACGCGCGCAGATCAGCCAAGTTCAGGGTTTCCGCCCAGATGCCCTGCCCGGCGAAAGCGGCGTCACCATGCATGACGATGGGAACGACTTTATTGAGAGTCTCCTGCGAGCGGTCGACGTACGGGCCGCGCAAGCCGTAGCGCGTCTGCTTGGCGCGAGACCGGCCAACGGCGACGGGGTCGACAGCTTCGAGGTGGCTGGGATTCGAAACAAGGTGGATGCCGATTTCTTTGCCCGCGGAGGTGACATATGTGCCCGTCGCGCCGATGTGATATTTCACGTCCCCCGCGCCAAGCACGCTGCGCGGATCCACGTCTTCGAATCCCGCGACTACCTCGTGCGGCGTCTTGCAGGCGGCGTGCACCATCACGTTCAAGCGGCCGCGGTGGCTCATGGCCACGATGGAAGACTCCGCGCCGTGTTCTGCCGCAGCCTCCAGGATCGAGTCGAGCAAGGGAATCAGCGCCGTGACGCCTTCCAGAGAGAACCGCTTCGAGCCGAGATAGCGCGCCTGCAAGACCTGTTCGAAGAGGTCGGCGCGAATCAGCCGCTCGAGAATTTTGTGTTGGTCAACTTCGTCGGCGGGAGCTTCGAGACGCTCGATGATCCACTGCCGCCTGTCCGGTTCCGGCAAGTGCATGAAGTCCGCGCCCACGGTGCCACAGTAGATGCGGCGGGCGTCTTCGGCAACTTCGCCGGATAATCCGTCAAGGTCAGGATGCTTCAGCGGCTGCAGCATTCCTAGCGGGTCGAGGTTAGCTTCCAAGTAGCCCCAACGGCGAAAAGCGTCGAAAATGCGCTCCCGCTCTTGACTGTCAGCCGTCTTCACGGCCGCGCCCGCGGAGGGTTTCTTGACCCCTTTCGGCGCCTTGGCGGGCTGTTCTTGCGTCAGTGTCGTACGGTGTGCCATGTCTTTAAAGCCAGCGAGCCTTTATTTTGCCACAGAACGCTTCGCCGGGTCGGCTTGTGAACATTCCGGGCCTTCGCCTGGATGAAGAAGCACTCGACGCGTGGCCGTTTGTTTCGGCAGAATGGACAGACTAGCCGGAGGAGGGGTGATGGCAGAGAAGCGTGGCGCCACGCTACGATATAGAACAGTTCTGGGCTTGTGCGCGACGCTCGTGTGCTTTGGCTGCAACGGGAGTTCGATGTCCCCTCCGCCGCCTCCTCCCCCGCCCACGTTGCAGGTCGAACTGGTTTCCGTGGCCAGTGGTTTTGCGAACCCGCTCGATATCCAACCGGCTGGTGACGGCTCCGGACGCCTCTTTGTGGTTGAACAGGGCGGACGGATCAAGATCATCCAAAATGGCGGCGTTCTCGGCACGCCCTACCTCGATGTTTCAGCACTGATTGTCTCCGGAGGAGAACAGGGACTGCTGGGGCTCGCTTTTCATCCAAATTACAGTTCGAACGGCTGCTTTTATGTCAATTACACCACAACGCGCCTGAATGGCGCTCTTCAGACCGCAATATCGGAATTTCGCGCGGCCCCGGGCGCGAACACGGTGAACACTACCAGCGAGAATGTTCTTTTCACCGTGGATCAGCCGGAATCAAATCACAACGGAGGCGGGCTGGCGTTTGGCAACGACGGCTTCCTGTACATCGGTCTAGGCGACGGTGGAGGCGCGGGCGACCAGCATGGCACGATTGGAAATGGACAGGACACTACCACGCGGCTGGGCAAAATCCTGCGTATCCGAGTGGACTGCAACGGGACGTACAGCATCCCGACAGATAATCCATTCGTCGCGCAGGCAGCTGCCGCCAAAGAGATTTGGTTGCGTGGGCTGCGCAATCCCTTTCGATTCTCCATCGATCATGCAACAGGAAATTTGTGGATTGGCGACGTGGGCCAGAATTCGTTCGAAGAAGTGGATCGGCTCACGCCGCAGCAGGGAGGCGCAAATCTCGGCTGGCGATGCAAAGAGGGCACTCACAATTTCAATTTTACCTCCAATTGCCAGACGGCGACCTTGCTCGATCCGATCTTCGACTACGACCATTCGCAGGGTGACGACACCGTGATCGGAGGCTACGTTTATCACGGAGCAAACATGTCGGGGCTCACTGGCAACTACATTTTCGGGGATTTTATCAGCGGGCGCATCTGGTCGCTGGCGCAAAACACTCAAGGCCAGTGGGTGCGAACTTTCCTGGTGAATGGCGGTGGCGGGGACCTCGCAGGTTTTGGCCAGGATGCAAGTGGTGAGCTATACGTGGCTCGGTATTCAAGCGGGGCTGTCGCGCGGCTCCACCAGGTCGGGACACCGTAAGGCTACTCACACACATTTCGCGGTAGGGATTCTCTTTCTGAAGAACGCACAGTAGAGACGTCCTGCTTAAACAGCATGGAGTTTTCGGGTTTGCTCTAGAGGCTTTGGACTAGGGATTCAAGCTGGCGAGCGAGTTCCTCGGGGGGAGTGCCCGGAGCGAAGGTGACGGGCGCGCCGATTCGAACGGTAATTTCGCCAAGGTGAGCGAGCCGGCGGTGTTCGCGCTTCATTTGCCAGACGCCATCGAGACGCATGGGGACGATGGGAATGCGGAGATTCTCGGCGAGCAATCCGATGCCGGATTGAAAGGTCGCCGTGCGGCCGTCTTCGGAGTCGTTCACTTCACCTTCGGGAAAAATGAGCAGACTATAGCCGCGATCAACCGATTCGCCGGCGAAGCGGAAGCTTTCCCGAAATCCGGAGAATTGCGGGAGCGGAAAAACGTTGAAGAGGGCGGTGACTAACCAGTAGCCAAGTTGGTATGCGCAGCGCTTTGCGAAAAACCAGTCGCGCGGCGGGCGAAGCATCCTTTGCAGGCTTTCACCGCCCATCGCTGCGGCGAGGCAGTGGCGGAATCGCAGCGGGAGCGCGGCGAGGATTAACCCGATATCGGCGCGGCGCGTGATGTGGTTGGACACCACAAGGACAGGGCCGCGAAGACCGCGCAGATTCTCGCGGCCCACAATTTTCGGATGCGCCAGAATCTGCGTGGCGGGCCAGACCAGAGCGTAGTAGACCGCCAACCGGAACCACCGAACGGGCTCCCTTTGGGCCCAACGCGGATAGACATACTCGGCGCGGCGTGCGGAGGGTTGCTGCAGGAGGCGCTCGACGTCGGCCGCAGTTTTGGCCTCGGCAAAGGCGGTTTCATTTAGTTCCACGTGGAACGTTTCTTCCAGGGCGCTCATTAGCTCGACGCGATCGAGAGAAGAGAGACTCAGATCGTTTTCGAGATGATTGGAAGCGGGGCCAGAGTGAGTGAATTTGGCCAGTACTTCGCCGAACGTGCTCAGATTTGCCCTTGGTGCGGTTGCGGCGTGACGTGCTCCAAAGATTTCCGCAGCGCGAGCGGCGATGGCCGGCAGGCGCGGCTTACCCGTGGACGTCCGAGGAAAATCCAGCTCTGGCCACAGGAACCACTGCTGAATGCGCTGGTATTCGGCCAGCGAGGTATTGGCCCCATCAATGGCCGCACGCGCAGCAGACTGGTTCGAATCCTGCATCAGAAGAACGGCGCACGGTTCGGCGTTGCCCGCGCGTTCGCATGGAATGATTACGCAATCGCGTACACCGTGCTGTTTGCGCACGGCGGCTTCGAGATCCTCGGGATAGATGTTCAAGCCCGCCGGCGTGACGATGACATTTTTTTTGCGCCCCCGAAAGCGCAGATTGCCTTCGGCGTCCAATTCCCCCAGGTCGCCGGTGTGCAGCCAACCCTCTTTGCTGGACGGCTGGAGAGCGCCACTTTTCCAGTAGCCTGCTGTGACGTTTTCTCCGCGCACGAGGATTTCTCCGTCCTCCGCAAGCTTGCACTCACGGTCTGGAAGAACCTTGCCGAGGGAGCCTTCAGTGGCGCGAAAGGGATGATTCAGGCTGATGAGCGAGGCGGTTTCGGTCATGCCGTATCCCTGAACTACCGCGTAGCCCATGCGCTTGAAAAAATTCTCCGTGTCGTTTGAGAGCGCGGCACCGCCGGAGATGAAGGCCCAGAATTTCCAGCCAAAGCCGCGATGAATGCCGCGGAACATCCACGCGCGCCGAAGGAATTTTCGCCCGTTTGCCCGTTCGAGCGTGCGACGCAACCACTGCGATTTGCGGCACGCTTCCTGTTCGCGCTCCAGCCCTGCTTTTAAGAGATCGAGCATCCGCGGTACGGCGATGAGCGCGGTGGCGCACTCGCGCTTCACGTTTCGAATGATTTCCTTGGGATTCGTGGAGGGCTCGAAAACAATGGTTGCGCCAAGCAGGGGCGGAACAAACAGCGCCATGAATTGACCGAAGACGTGACTCAAAGGAACGAGCGTTGCGAAACGCAAGGGGTGAAGCCAGCGCTCATATTTTCGATATTCCTCGATGCCGCGCTCGAGCGGCTCGAGGTTCGCGAGGAAATTTCCGTGCGTCAGAACAACGCCCCGTGGCTCGGCCGTGGTTCCGGAGGTGTAAAGAATCTCAGCAATCGTGTCTCGCGAAGAAGCTTCGCCGGGATCAACTGCCGTACTTGTTTTAGGCTCCGGCATCGCAGAAACATCTTTGAGATCGTTGATCACCAGCGAAGGAGGGCTACCGGGAGGCGCAGTGAGCTGGCGGTCGCGCAGGATCAGCTTTACACCTGCATCCTTGATGGCCCGCTGAACGAAATCGGGAGATGCTGCAGAGTCGATCGGAACAACGACTGCGCCGCGCAAAAGAAGGCCCCAGAAGCACACAACCCACTCGGCGGAGTTAGGGCCCCACAGAAGGGCGCGATCTCCGGGCCCAATTCCGCGGGCGGCGAGCGCGTGACTCCAAAACATGGCGTTAGCGGACAAATCCGCATACGTCAGCTTTTCGCTGCGGTACCCGCGTGTTTGGACGACGGCGACATCACCGGCGAAGCGGGCAAAATCATCGAAGAGAGTGAGCAGATTTCGTCGGGGCATAAACGCCTTAGTTTCTTTGCTTTGGCCAGGCGTTGATTCTAACTCCGAAGTTCGTCGAGAGACGCGCGGCGGCGTCAGACATTCCATTTCAATGATTGGTGGCATCTTAGTGAAAGGTGCATTTCCCGTGCCAGTTCTGGGAGCAATTGCACAAAGTTACCGAAAGGAAGCGCGTGGATTTCTCGGGTTCTCGGGTACAATAGAATTACAGTCTCAGGTGTTCGATGAGACTCTGGGGCCTCGGTGTACCCCTATCCAAATTTGTAATTAAGTGAGGAAAATGCCGGTACCAGTTTCACAAATGTGGACGGTTGCGACCTACGTCCTGAAGCAAAAGCTGCAAGGACGCAAGCGCTATCCCTTCGTGCTGATGCTCGAACCCTTGTTCCGCTGCAATCTGGCTTGCGCGGGCTGTGGAAAGATTCAGTATCCCGCGCACATCCTGAAAAAGGAATTGTCGCCCGAGGAATGCTTCAAAGCCGTGGACGAGTGCGGCACGCCGATGGTTTCGATCCCCGGCGGCGAACCGCTGATGCATTCTGAAATCGAGAAGATTGTGGAAGGGCTGGTGCTCCGGAAAAAGTACATTTACCTCTGCACCAATGCCCTGCTGCTGAAAGAAAAACTGCATCTCTTCAAGCCGAGCAAGTACCTGACATTTTCTGTGCATGTGGATGGTCAGAAAGAGCACCACGATTTTTCAGTGTGCCGCGAAGGGGGCTACGACTTGGCCCTGGACGGCGTCAAGGATGCACTGAAACGCGGCTTCCGCGTCACCACCAACACCACGCTCTTCGATGGGGCCGATCCCAAGAGCGTCCGCGCCTTCTTCGACGAAATGATGGAGATTGGCGTCGAGGGCATGATGCTTTCGCCGGGGTACTCCTACGATAAAGCTCCGGATCAAAAGCACTTCCTGGGGCGCGCGCGCACGCGGCGGTTGTTCCGCGCGATCCTGGCGAACCGCAAGAAGAGCTGGAAATTCAACCAGTCGCCTCTCTTCCTAGAATTCCTGATGGGCAAGCGCAACTATGCCTGCACGCCATGGGGCATGCCCACGTACAACGTCTTCGGCTGGCAGAAACCTTGCTATCTACTGCAGGACGGCTATACCGATACGTTTCAAGAGCTGCTGGACTCCACGGAATGGGAGAACTATGGCACGGAGTCTGGTAATCCCAAGTGCGCCAACTGCATGGTGCACAGCGGTTACGAGGCTTCCGCGGTCGACTACACGTTCAGTGGCTGGCGCGGCATTTGGGCTACCGTGAAAGCAAGCTTATCGACGACGTACTCCGATCCGGACGCTTTTGCCATGTTGGATGAGCCGGTGAAACCCGTGCATTCCTACAATCCGCTGGTGCAAATCGAAACCGGCAAGGGCCAGTTTGAGGAGACCCATGTATGAGTGGTCCCCGGCACGCAGACCGTCCTAGCCACACCGAAGGGTCTCCGCTGGATCCGGATCACCTGGAGGTGGCCCCAGGAACGGCACATGAAACGGTGCAGGGCTGGGTTCCGCAGCTTGCTAGTGAAGATGAATTGCGCATTGCCTTGGAAAAAGCGTTCGATTATCGAGGCGATGTGACGCTGACGCTCAAAGATAATTCAAAAATCGAGGGTTACGTCTTTGATCGCGTTGCAGGGGATTCTCTTACCAGCAGTTTCGTCCGCGTGATGCCCAAGGATGCTAGTCAAAAACTGAAGGTGGCATACGCCAATATTGCGGCACTTGCCTTTACAGGAAGAGACACTGCGGTGGGCAAGGGCTGGGAAGCCTGGGTTCGCAAGTATTGGCAAAAAAAGGCCTCGGGTGAGGGGGATTTGAGCCTCGAACCCGAATCCCTCGAATAGGGCCTTGATAGTCATCGTTCTGCGCCCTTCAGACCTGCAAGCACCGCTTAAGCCTTTTATTTTTAATAAGTTAGAATATATCCCCAATGGTCCCCTGTGTGTGGTTCTGCGTGGACAAACCCTCCGTTTTATGGTAGTTTATTACTAGCGTTTGTTGCTCTTGTATTACCTTTTGACTCGTTCGAGGGGCTGCAAGGACAAACTTTGCGGCCTTTTTTTACGGGCGGGAGGCAGTCGCGGCGTGACTGCCGCCGGAGTACCAAGCAGACGGACCAAGAGAGGCAAAGCAATTCTCATTGACAAGGTAGTGTAAGTGAAGGAACAAGGCACGGTGAAGCAGGCAGAGAACGTCGTAAGCCTCTAGCCTGTTTTGGCGGCCCTGGTCGCGGCCAGGGCTTCACTCCAAGATTCGAATCGCGATTTTAGACCGAGCGTGGTCAAGGAGGACGTTGTGCAAGTAATGCAGGAAGGTCAGACCATCAAACATGAAGTGTACGGCTTGGGAATCGTCACCGCTTCCGACCTGGAGCGCACTTCCGTGGATTTTGACGACCATGGTCCCAAGCTGTTTGTTACCAGCATCATGACTGCCGAACTGATCGGCGAAGCTCCGGCCACTCCGCCAAAGACCAAGCGCCGTCGCAAAGCTTCCGCAGCAGCCAAGGCTGCCAAGAAAGCGGCAGCAGCTGCCAGCCGTTCCTGAGCCTCAAAGCCTCATTCTGATTCACCGTAGACACTTCTTTGCGCCGATTTGGCGCAGGGGTGTGTTTGCAGTCGTTTTGTCCACAAACTCGCGGGACTGTGGTAGCTTTGGAGCCGCATGAGGCGCTTCGTCATCATTCTCGGCATCGTCCTTTTGGTTGCCGGCGTTGCGGGGCTGGTGCATCCCAACTTTAGCTATCACAAGCAGGAAGAAGTGGCGAAGATTGGACCGATCAAAGCCACTATGGATGAAGAGAAGACCGCGCAAATTCCTGCCGCAGTCTCCATCGTGCTGCTTGTCTCTGGAATCGGCCTGGTTTTGCTTGGTCCGCGCATCAAGTAGTTCTTCGTTCTGTGTTTACCGAGGCCCTGGATTATCCAGCCTCCTCTCTTGGCTCTTGCTGCTTCGAACTCAAATTGAATTATTTCGTCGAAAGAGCACAAGGGTTTTGACAACGTCATTCCGACGGTTGTGCGCGACGGCCGCGCCGAAATAAGAGAAGGAATCAACGCAGTTTTTTGGCCGGCTGTTGGAAAGAGAGCTGAGGGGGCGAGTCTATCTGCTGGCAGATTCGCTTTGGTCGAAGGCGTGATAGGAAGAACGGACCAGCGGACCAGATTCCACGTGTTTGAAGCCCATGGCTTCGCCGAGAATTTTGTATTCCGCGAACTCATCGGGATGGACGTAGCGCACGATGGGAAGGTGCTCGCGCGTAGGCTGGAGGTATTGCCCGAGCGTCAGGATGTTGGTGCCCTGGGCGGCGAGTTCCTGCATCGTGGATAGTACTTCGTCTTTCTCTTCGCCGAGTCCCAGCATCATCCCGGTTTTCGTGGGCACTTCGGGATGCGCTTCTTTCGCGCGCCGCAACAACTCGAGCGACCTTTCGTAAACCGCACCTTTGCGCACCTGGCGGTAAAGACGAGGCACCGTCTCCGTGTTGTGGTTAAGAACATCCGGCTGCGCCCCCAGCACGATATCTAGCGCCTTCCAATCGCCTCGGAAATCCGGGATCAGGACTTCCACTTTGCACCCCGGCACGCGCCTGCGAATCTCTTCGATGGTGCGCGCGAAAATGTGCGCGCCGCCGTCAGGCTGGTCATCGCGATTCACACTGGTAACTACGGCATAGCGCAAGCCCATCTTTGCCACGGCGTCGGCCACGCGATGGGGCTCATCCTCGTCAGGAGGCCCCACGGGCTTGCCCGAGGGCACGGCGCAAAAACCGCACGCGCGTGTGCAAATGTCGCCCAAAACCATGAATGTGGCGGCGCCGTGTTCCCAGCATTCGCCCATGTTGGGGCAGCGCGCGCTTTCGCACACGGTGTGCAGGTCCAGGGTGCGCATCAGGCGCTTCAGGTCCTGGAAGCGCTCCCCTCCAAAAAACCTGACGCGCAGCCAATCGGGCCGCGGATGAGCGTCCGGCGGCGGCACCGGAGGAGCCGGTGAATTGGAGAGAATGTGAAAGGGCGAGGCCATGGCGTGTGCGCGAAACTCTTATTTTACGCGGTTCCAAGGCAGGCTACAAACCGTAGTGCGAAGCGCGCTATGGTCGTTTCGTTACGTCCAGAGAATCACCCGTTTGGTGATCGGAAATCTGGAAGCGCAGGAACACATGCACGGCGCTCAGCGCTTGGGGGTCTTTCGTCGTAATGCGGATTCGCGCTCCCCGCCCCGTATTCTCGACTTCGTATTGAATGGATTCGCGCAACTTCCGCATCTCCTCTGTGCCTGGCGGATTCTGCGCATGAATCAGCATCGGTGCTGAGAAGTTTCCGGCTGCGAACATCGCGACAATGTGCTCGAGATGCGAGCGGATTTCGTCCCGGCTAGCAGTGTCCTGCGCGTCGTTGGCCTCCACCTCGATGGCTCCGCCATCCGCATAGAGCCTGAAATGATGTGTGGTTTTCTCATGGGAAAAGCCCATCACCTCATCCCCGCGCTGCTCCACCCCCTCATGGTGTTGGTCTCGGGATGACGGCTTCTGTTGGTAGTGGGCCGGGCACATCGGACTTGCTTGTGCTGCGGGCTTTTCCTGAGCAAGCGAGCTGAATACGCCAAAGGCCAGAATCACGGCTAGTGAGAAAACTTTCATTTCTTTGAACCTCTTAGCCCTTTGGACCCGTTAAGGGCTTAGACGAACCAGGAGACAAAAGGGTATTCGCTATTTAATCTTGGCGATGCGGCCCTGGGTGGGAAACTTTTGAAATTGCAGCATGTCGTGGCCGGGAACGACGCGGTCGGCGGAGCCCGCCAACTCGATCATGCGGGCCTGATTCGTGATATTCGCGGACTGATCAACTTCAGAGAATGTTGCGCTGGCTTTGCGCTCCGCGAGGTTGCGATAGAGGTAGCAGTTGTCGGAAGCCAGCACAAACGAAGGGTTCCCTTCTACACGAATGTACTGCGACGCAAAGGTGTGGCGCGCGCCGGTGTACACCCGAATCCCGGGAAGGATCTCCACATCGTCTCCATCAACCAAACGCAGCCGTCCTTCCGTGTTCAGCTTGACAAGTTGCAGCACATCATCAGGATCAATGCCGCCGTGTTTTCCGCCGGGTTGCCACGCCTCCCCGGTGTAATATCGAAACTCTTCTTTCTGAATCCACACCGTCGCCTTGGGAAACAGATCGATGCCACCCAGGTGGTCCCAGTGGGCGTGGCTGATCACCACGTCGGTCACATCTTCGGGCTTCACTCCGGCAAGTTTCACCGCTTCGTCGGGCCGCAGGAAATCGGTGACGGGAAAATATTTGGTCCACTTTTCGCGATGAAATCCGCTGTCGAAAAGGATGTTGTGGCCGCCGCCGCGAATCAGCCAAACTACGAAGGCGATGTCCACCTTCTCGTCTTTCGGTGCGCCAATGACGAGTTCGTTGGCAGGGAAGCCCGGCGAATTCCCGTAGCGAATCGCCTGAATGGAGTATTCCGGTGCCATGGCTGCAGAGAACACCGCGGCTACGAGCATCAGGAATGCGAACAGCAATCTGTTCATTGCACAGCTCCAGAGAAAGAGCCGCTATTCTAGTCCTCTCAGCGCCGGAAGTTCAGGCAAAAAAGTCGGAAAAAGGAGGAAATGTGGAGAGGAAAAACCTACAGCGGGCGCCGCGATGAGCGTACAAAATCACGCAGCACGGTGACGTTGGGGCCGTATGTGCCGATTCGTCCCGCGTCCACGGGAAGCCCTAGCCACTCGGCGAGCTCCAAGTTCACGCCCGCGTCATCGAGTTCAGAAAGGCTGAACCCCTGGGCGGGTAGCACGCGATTCAGGCCCGTCGGATATACCGGCCGAGGTGGACGGTGACGCCGCCACGGGCGGCGCGCCACGTCGTAGAATTGCTTCCAATCACGTTTGTTCCAGGTCGTCACGTTATTCCGTATTTGTCTCACTCACGCCATTTGATGCTGGCGGCGTCCGGAAGGTTCACCGGAGGTTCTTTTTGCGCCTCGTTCCAGGACGCCGTTCCAATGCCCGAGCTATTCATATACATCAGCGATTCCTCGCTGAGGCATTTTCCTTTCCCGTTGTATCAAACCCGTTACGGGGAGATTTGTTTCGAGAGAGGATCCTTGGAGACGGGCAGGTAACTCCTGGCTCAAGAAGCGGGCGTGTGTGCCCTCTCATCTCATTCGAACTGTGGGTTTACATTAGCGCGCAGAACAGCGCGGGATGGAAAATCTGCAATTGGCGCAGACTTACCGCTTACGATTTTCTGAAGGGGAATGAAGGGCCGACTGGGTGGAAGCCCTGTTCTTTCAGACTCGAACTGTTTTGCTCACCAACGATTGCCGCGATCACCGCGGTCGCCGCGATCTCCGCCGCGCCCGCCGCCATGGCCGCCACGTCCGCCGCCACCGCCGCCGCGCCCGCCGCCGTATCCGCCGCCGCGCCCGCCGCCACCGCTGCGCTCCGCCTGAGGACGTGCTTCGTTGACCACCAGGTTTCGCCCGCCGAAATTCTGGCCGTTCAAGGAATTAATCGCGCGGTCTGCATCTTCGTCGCTATTAATCTCAACGAACGCGAAGCCGCGAGATTGGCCCGTAAAACGGTCACGAATGAGATTGACACCCGAAGGGGAGACTCCTACCTGAGAAAACCACTCTTGAAGCTGATCTTCCGTCGCCGAAAACGGAAGATTACCGATGTAGAGCTTCTTCACCTCTAACTCCTTCTGTCCGGAACCTGACTTGCGAGTCGCGGAGCGCGCCGAAGATACAGCTTTCGTTCACCGGGGAGGCGAATCCGCGCTGCCGCCGAGGGAGCGAGACCGAACTTCAGCGGTCTGCTGCATGGTCTCGGAATTTACCCTCATTTGCAACTAAATAAAATGCCCGGATCGTCCCCTGTTCATGGGCACGCCCATAGCCTCCCGCCGGCCAAGAATTCGTGTTAGCATGCGGCCCGTTCGTCCCCGTACGAGAGGGTCCATGCGCGGTACGATGATGGATTTTCCTTTGACGCTCCCGACCATTCTGGAGCGTTCGGGGAAGATTTTCCCCCGGGTCGAAATTGTTTCGCGAAAGCCGGACAAGTCCATTATTCGCAGCTGTTACGGAGAATTCTACGGCCGGGCGCGCAGTCTCGCGGCCGCTCTCACAAAACTCGGCCTGAAGCCTGGCGACCGCGTTGCTTCCATGATGTGGAATCATGCGGGCCATTTGGAGGCATTCTTCGGAGTTCCCTGTGCCGGTGGCATCTTGCACACGCTGAACCTGCGCCTTCACCCCCATGAAATCGCCGGCATCGCCAAACATGCCGGCGACCGCTTTCTCCTCATTGACGACGTGCTGTATCCCATCTATGAGAAGTTCCGCGAAGACGTGTCTTTCGAACGCGTGGTTGTCGTGCCCTATGGTTTCAACACCGTTCCGGAAGGTTTTTTGAATTACGAAGGGCTCCTGGCGGCTTCTGATAGCGACTTCCAGTATCCGGCAATCGATGAAAACGACGGCGCGGCCATGTGCTTTACCTCTGGGACCACTGGCTTCTCAAAGGGCGTCGTCTATTCCCACAGGGCCCTCGTGCTGCATTCGTTTTGTTGTGGCCTGGTCGAAGTGTTTGGCATGAGCCAGGCCGACACCGTCCTTCCTGTTGCGCCAATGTTTCACGCCAATGCCTGGGGCATTCCGTTTGCTGCAACTATGCTTGGTGCGCGTCTGGTGCTTCCTGGGCCGCATGTCGATCCGGAAAGCATTCTGGATCTGATGGTCCGTGAGCGGGTCACCATCGCCTGCGGCGTCCCTACCGTGTGGATCGCCGTTCTCGACGCTCTTGAAAAAAGTCCGAGCAAATGGAAGTTTGACTCGCCCATCCGTGTCGTTTGTGGTGGCACGGCGCCTCCCGTCGAACTCATCCGGCGCCTTGACCGCTTCGGCCTGCAAATCAAGCATTTGTGGGGCATGACAGAGACCACTCCGGTTGGCACTTCTGGGGGCCTTCGCGCGCACATGGGCGGCTGGCCGGATGACAAAAAATACGATGTCCGCTCCAAGCAGGGCTGGCCCGCCCCCTTTGTGGAGATTCGTCTGATGCGGCCTGAGGGTGAGGCGCCTTGGGATGGGGTTACCTCCGGCGAAATCGAGATTCGCGGTCCGTGGGTGGCCGCGAGTTATTACGAATCCCCGGACCAGGCCCACCGCTGGACTGAAGATGGCTGGTTTCGCACCGGTGATGTCGCCACCGTGGACGAAGACGGCTACGTCAAGATCGTTGACCGCGCCAAAGATCTTGTGAAATCCGGCGGCGAATGGATTAGTTCCGTTGATCTTGAAAACGCTCTAATGGGTCATCCCGCGGTAAAAGAAGCCTGCGTCGTCGGTATCCCTCATCCGAAATGGCAGGAACGCCCGCTAGCCGCCGTTGTTCTGAAGGATGGTGCCCGCGCCACTCCCGAAGAGTTGCGCGCTTTTCTCGCCGAATCTTTTGCTAAGTGGCAACTTCCCGATGCTTTTGTCTTCCTCGAAGCTATTCCTCGTACTTCCGTGGGCAAGTTCAAGAAAATCGCCCTCCGCGAACAATTCGCCAACTGGAAGTGGGAATCGTAGCCGCACACGCCATGGTGGATTGCAGGGAAGCCCAATCCCCCGGAGTGGCTTTCTAGGACTCAAAATTGAGGCTTTTACCCGAGCGCATTGGTATTTCGAGCCATTTACTATGAGCAGGCTCTGTAGTTGACCTGCTTTAGCAATTGGGGTTGTTGGTCTGATTCGAATCTTGCTTTGGTCCGGCTTGTCCGGTGGGGAACCTCTGTGGTGCACTACGGCCGTGTTTTGACCTCGGTCCATGAAATTCTTGATGTCACCTCTTCTGAAGCTCTGATTGGCGGCATAGGAATCATCCAATCAATAGAGGATGATTGGCGGCAACTTTGTGAAGAAACGAATTGCGACCCCTTCTTCAGGCCAGAATGGATTGGCACCTACATTCATGCCTTCGAACGGGAGAACGAAGTGGTACTGTTGACGACCCGCGTTGACAATCGCCTCACTGCCGTCCTTCCACTGATCCGCAAGAGGGCGCTGTTCGCTGGAATGCCAGTCCTCAAGCTCGTGGGGGCAGCTAACCTCCATTCAGTTCGATTCGACATTCTCCGTGCCCCTGGTCCCGCAGGCGATGCTGCAGTTGAAGCGATTTGGAGTCTCCTCAAGCGTACGCCACACTGGCACTTGCTGGAAATCCCCATGTTTCCCGCAGAGGGTTCCTGCCAACAGTTGCTTTCCTTTGCCGACCGGGACGGGTATGGGACGAGAACGCGTCTCGATTGCGAAAGCCCATATATGCGCATCAAGGTGGACGGCTTCGGACGAGCGGATTGGCTAGGGGAGACGACGCGTCATTTTCGCCACGAGCTCCGCAGGTTTGCCCGCGTGCTGGAAAGTGAAACTGGAGGACCACCTCGATTAGTCCGCAGCGATAAGGCCGACCTCGAATTACTCCGCAAATTCTTCGAACTGGAAGCTTCTGGATGGAAAGGGCGGGAGGGCTCAGCGATCCAATGCAGCCAAGAGACACTCGCCTTCTATGAGGAGATCGCGCGATTTGCAGCCGGCGCCGGACAATTCTGCCTGCATTCGCTTGAGGCGGGCGGCCAGATGGTAGCCGCTGCTTTCAGTTTGGTAACGGATGATTGCTTCTATCCCGTCAAGATTGCCTATAACGAGTCGCTGCGCCGCGCGGGCCCTGGCCATCTGCTCATAAATGCAATTCTTGAAGAATGTGCCGAGAGACGCATTCGGGAGCTCGATTTTGGGGGCAGCAAAGACCGTTTCAAGACGTTGTGGACTTCCGCGGCGCGCCAACACTTCACCGGCATCGTGTTTAACGATGATTTCTACCCGTCTCTTCTTTACCAGCTGAGGGCGAACCTGTTGCCAGCGCTGAAGCAAAAATATAGCTCGTTTGTCAACCGATTCCGGGTCAGGGGCCGAGAGGGCGCCACAGTCAGATTGCGTGGGCGCGTGCCCGCCGCCAAGGTCTCGGTCGGCTCGAATCATGGGTGAAGCTGTGAAACGTTCTCCGTATTTTGTACGCGGAACGCCGGAATCCCCGATCATCTCGGAGAATGCGCGGTTTGGAGTGAAGAGCAAAACCCAAAGCAATTGGCCGAGTGCATCCTGGAACTCCTAAACAATAATTCATGGAGACGCGAAATCGGCGCAAAGCTGCGAAAAAGAGCCGAGCTTTACCTCAATTGGGAGGCCATTGCCGATCGAACGCTCGCGGTGTACGCAGATGCCTTAAAGCATAAGCCAAATGAAAATGAAATGGTGGCGCTTCCTCAGGTCCGGTAGGAGGCATTAATGCGCACATACTCTGCCGTGAAATCGCAGGTCCAGTAGCGCGCCCGCGCGTCGCCCGCGTGCAAATCCACGATCAGCGGAACGTGCTCGGCTAGAAGTTTGTTGCTGGCGGTGCGCTCGTTGAAATCCAGCGGTTGGCCTCGACGCAGCACGGGAATGCCGGCCATTTGGATGTCCACCAAAGCCGTGTCGAACTTCACTCCAGAACGGCCTGCAGCGGCGAAAATACGCCCCCAGTTGGGGTCTCCGCCGGCAAACGCGGTCTTCACCAAGGGCGAAGTCGCGATTGTTTCAGCGATGCGGCGCGCCGCCGCTTCATTCTTAGCGTGCCGCACTTCGATTTCGATCACTCGCTGGGCGCCTTCACCGTCAGCCACGATTTGCAGCGCGAGCGACCGGCAAACTTCTTCGAGCGCCCCTGTGAACGCGCGATGCGCCTTGCTGCCCTTCTTAATCAAGGGCCCGCCAGCTTCGCCGTTCGCCAATACCAGCAAGGTGTCATTTGTCGAAGTATCCCCATCCACGCTGATGGCGTTGAATGTTCTGCGCGTGACGTCATTGAGGGTCTTTTGCAACAGCACCGGCGAGATAGCCGCGTCGGTTGCCACAAACGCCAGCATCGTGGCCATATTCGGATGAATCATTCCCGCGCCTTTGGCGCAGCCCACCAGATGGATGCGCTTTCCCGCCATTTTGAACGAAGCCGCCGCGGTTTTCGGGCGTGTGTCCGTGGTACAAATCGCCAGTGACAATTCGGCAAACGAGCGCGCGGACGAGCGGCGGTTGCGCGAAAGCGAGGGCAAAGCGCGAAGGATTTTCTCCACCGGCAATTGCACGCCAATCACTCCTGTGGAACACACAAAAACTTCCTGGGGCTGCACGCGCAGATGCCGTGCGGTTTCTTCCACGGTGCGCCGCGATGCCGCCTCACCCTGTTCACCAGTAGCGCAATTAGCGTTCCCAGCGTTCACCACGACGGCGCGCATAGTTCCGCTGGAAAGTTGCAGATGCTTTTTCGAAAGAGTGACCGGGGCGGCTACCACAAGGTTTTGTGTGAATACCGCCGCTGCAGAGGCGGGAACGTCGCTCGAGAAAATCGCCAGATCGAGCGCGCCGGTTTTCTTTAAGCCGCAGGCGGTGGCGGCGAAGCGGAATCCGTGCGGCAGAGCGGCCTCGGAGGGGGCTTGGTTCATTCTTGGGGTTTCCGGGAAGCTAGCGCGCCGCCCCCGGAAGGGACCTCCGATCCTCCGCAGCGAGTGCGAGAGTTTCTAGTTGACCTGCGGTCTGCAGACTCATGGTTTTGCTCCTGTCGTGGCTTTCTTGTTGAGACGAGCTTCCAAATCAGCGATCGCGGCGCGAACGGCATCCGGCGCAGTGCCGCCTCGGACTTTTTTCGCGGCCAGGGCCGCATCCACGCTAAAACTCTTGGCAAAATCGGCTTCAAATGCGGGCGAAATTGTTTTCAATATGTCGAGAGGCAGCGCGGTCCACGCAACGTTTTGTTTCTCGGCCTCGCGTAGAACTTTTCCGACGATGTCATGTGCCTGGCGAAACGGAATGCCTTTGCGCACAAGGTAATCCGCTGCTTCCGTGGCCAGCAGGGCGGGATTGGACGCGGCAGTGCACAGGCGATCGGCGTTGAACTTTGTTGCGGCAATGGCACCGGCGGCAACCGAGAGCATGTCCGCAATCTGATCGTGCGCGGTGAAGAGCCCTTCTTTGTCCTCTTGCAGGTCGCGCTGATAGCTAGTCGGCAAACCTTTAAGAGTGGTCAGCAGGCCCACGAGCGCGCCGGTGATGCGACCGGTCTTCCCGCGAATCAGCTCCCAGGCATCCGGATTTTTCTTTTGCGGCATCAGGCTGCTGCCGGTGGAAAATGCGTCGGGAAGAGTCACGTAAGAAAACTCCTGCGACGCGAAAATCACGAAATCTTCGGCGAGTCGCGAGAGATGCGTGGCAATTCCCGCCAGGGCAAAAAGATAATCGAGCGCGAAATCGCGATCGCTCACGGCGTCCAGGCTGTTCGCGGTGACGCGGGAGAAGCCTAGTTCACGCGCAATTGCATCCCGGTCGATGGCGAAGGAATTCCCCGCGAGCGCGCCCGAACCCATGGGGCATGCGTCGGCGCTCAGCGCGGCACGCTCCAATCGAGCGATGTCGCGAATGAAGGCTTCCGCGTGCGCAAGCAGAAAATGCGAAAGCAGAATTGGCTGTGCGTGCTGCATGTGGGTCATGCCAGCCATCGGCACGCCAAGATTTGTCTTTGCCTGCAACAAGAGGGCGCGCAGCAGCCCGCCGAGGAGGTATTGCATTGACGAAACGGCGTCGATAACGAACAGGCGGAAATCGGTGGCGACGAGCTCGTTGCGGCTGCGGCCGGTGTGCAATTTCCAGCCGAGCGGGCCTAGCTCTTCAGTCAGAGCTTTTTCCACAAAGTGGTGCACGTCTTCAGCTCCGGCGGCCAGCTTTTCGAACCAAGCCGTATCTGTTTGTGCTCGCTTTAAAATCTTCTTGAGTGCCGTGAGCGTTTGCTGCACTTCTTCTGTTGAGAGAATTCCGATGGGTTCCAGAGCTTTCGCCCACGCCTGGTCCACCTTGATTTCATAGCTCAGCAAGAGGCGGTCGAAGGCAAACGAGCGCTGGAACGCGTCGAACTGAGCATTGGGCTCACCTTCGAAGCGCCCTCCCCATAATCGGTCATCTTTGCGTTCTGTCATTCGCTGCTCGTGAGACAGGCATTCTTGCCTGTCCTGCCTTTTTCGCCGTGTTCAAACAACGGACCGACAAGAATCTCTGTGCTATTTGTTTCCTTCGGCCTTCGCTTTCGGCCGCACCGTCACTGGCAATGCGAACAAATTGATGAAGCCCTCCGCATCCTTCGGGTTGTAGCGGCCCATGGTGAAGCTGGCGAGGTCCGCGCGGTAAAGCGAGAAAGGCGAAACGCGCTTGGTGACGTTGAGTGTGCCCTTCCACAGCTTCAGGCCGACGGCGCCAGTGACGCGCTGCTGCGCCAAGGTGAAAAACCCGTCGAGCGCTTCACGCAATGGCGAAAACCACAGCCCGTAGTAAACCAGTTCAGCGTAGCGATTGGAAAGCGCCTGCTGAAAATGAGCGGTCTCGCGATCGACGGTGAGCCGCTCCAACTCCTGGTGCGCTTTGACGAGCAACGTCCCGCCGGGAGTTTCGTAGGCGCCGCGGGACTTCATGCCGACTAGGCGGTTCTCGACGAGGTCGGTGCGCCCGATGCCATGCTTCGCGGCGATTTCGTTGAGGTTGTTGAGAAGATCGACCGGATCGAGTTTCGAACCGTTGACGGAAACGGGAGTTCCCGATTCAAAACCGATCTCCACTTCTTCGGCCTTGTCCGGAGCTTTCTCTGGCGAAACAACCCATTGCCACATGGCTTCGTTTGGTGCGTTGGCGGGATCCTCGAGCTCGCCACCTTCGTGGCTGAGGTGCCAGATGTTGCGGTCGCGGCTATAAATGTTTTTCTTGCTCTGCTCGACTGGGACGTTGTGTTTCTGCGCGTAAGCGATGGCGTCTTCGCGTGAATCGATGTCCCACTCGCGCCATGGCGCAATGATCTGGACATTCGGCGCGATGGCCTTGTACGCCAATTCGAATCGCACTTGATCATTGCCCTTCCCGGTGCAACCGTGCGACAGGCCGTCGGCCCCGACCTTCAAGGCGACTTCCGCCTGGCGCTTGGCAATGACTGGACGCGCCATAGACGTGCCGAGCAAATACGTGTGCTCGTAAATAGCTCCAGCACGGAGCGTGGGCCAGATGTAATCACGAACAAATTCTTCCCGCAGATCCTCCACATGCGCGGACGATGCGCCCGTGGCGAGCGCTTTCTTGCGCGCAGCTTCCAGGTCTTCCTGCTGGCCGACGTCCCCGATGACGGCGATGACTTGGCAGCCGTAGTTTTCCTTGAGCCAGGGAATGATGATGGAGGTGTCGAGACCTCCGGAATACGCGAGTACCACTTTCTTTGGTTTGTTCTGTTGAGTTTTCACGATTCCTCTTTTGACGAAAAGTTCAAAAGTTTGAGGTTCAAGAGCCCAAAGTCGCAGGACTAGGTTTCAGCAAGCCCTGGCTTTGCTTTGTTGCCGGATGCAAATGAAAGCAATGCGATGGCATGTATGAGTGAATCAAAACAAAGTGTGCAGAATAGCTTTCTGCACATACATGCGATTCTCGGATTGGTCCAGGACCACCGATTGCGGGCCATCCAGCACTTCCGGAGTAACTTCGAGGCCGCGATGCGCCGGAAGGCAGTGCATGAACACGGCGTCCGGGGCGGCAAGCGACATCAATTCGGTGTTGACCTGGTAAGGTTGAAAAACCTTTGCACGTACGTCCTCTTCGGCCTCAAAGCCCATGCTGGTCCACGAATCGGTGTATACGCCCATCGCGCCGGTGACCGCCTCGCGCGGATCGTCGAGGAGCTCGATTTTCGCTTTTGTCTCGCGAGCCACGCGCTTGCTGTCTGCAACCACTTCCGGCTCAGGCGAATAGTTTGGCGGCGTGGCAACGCGCAAATGAACGCCAAGCCGCGCTGCAAGATACATCAGCGAATGGCACACGTTGTTGCCGTCGCCGACATAGGCAAGCTTGAAGCCACGCAAAGCGCCGAACCGTTCTTCGAGCGTGAAGAAATCCGCCAAAGCCTGGCACGGATGAAATTTGTCGGAAAGCGCGTTGATCACCGGAATGCTGGCGTTCGCGGCCATTTCCTCAAGCACCCGCTGGGAGTAAACGCGCGCGACGATGCCGTGCACCCAGCGCTCCAGATTGCGCGCGACATCGGCAATCGATTCGCGCTTGCCCAGGGAGGCGGACGCTTGCGTGTGATCGAGGAACACCACGGCCCCGCCCATGCTTTGGATGCCGACGTCGAATGTAACCCGCGTGCGCAGGGAGGGCTTCTCAAAAATCAGGGCGATGAATTTGCCGTGCAGTGTTGACGCGTAGCGAATGGGGCGCGCCTTGATGTCCGCGGCGAGGTGAAGGAGTTCACGCGTGTGCGCGGGACTCCACTCCGCCCCCGTGAGGAGGTCATTTGACAACGAAATCGGAGCCACGAGAGTCGTTGCAGTCATTCGGCTTATCCCCTTCCTACGGCTTGGGCGACGCGCTCCGGACCGGCGGAGGTGCCGGAAGCCGAAGCGGACGCCTGCTTGGAAGTTTTCGTGAGAACCGTTTCGAAAAGCTTGATGAATTCGCGGACCTGCGCGCGCGTGATGATAAACGGCGGCAGGAGGCGAAGAGTAAAGTCGTGCGTGCAGTTGATCAGCAGGCCGCGCTCCATGGCTTCGGCGACAAAGGGCGCGCCTTCGATAGAAAGTTCAATGCCGATCATCAGCCCTTCGGCGCGGATTTCCCGGATGAAATCGAATTGCAAAGCAAGCTTCTTAAGGCCTTCGCATAGCTCCGCCCCACGAGCGCGGGTATTCTCGAGAAGCTTTTCTTCCTCGACAATGCTGAGAAATTCGAGCGCGGCCGCGCAAGCCAGCGGCCCGCCGCCAAAGGTCGTGCCATGCATCCCGGGAGACACTCGGGAGGCAACGCCCTCAGTCGTAAGAATGGCGCCTAGAGGGAGACCGGCCGCGAGCGGCTTGGCAACTAACGCGATGTCCGGCTTGGAAGAGAATTTCTGATAGGCAAAGTAGCGCCCCGTGCGGCCGAGCCCGCATTGAATCTCGTCGGCAATCAGCAGCGCGCTGTGTTGCGTGGCAAGAGAACGGGCGCGGTTCCAGAAAGCTTCGCTGACGGGATAGATACCGCCCTCTCCCTGAACAGTTTCGAGAAGGATGGCGCAAACCGTATCGTCGAACTTTGCTTCAAGATCGGCGATATCGTTGAAACGCGTGCGTCCATGAAACGAATTCTCCAGGGCAAGGAAACGGTGTTTCTTCGCAGGCGCGCCGACCGGCTCCTCGGGTGTGCGGCCGTAGAGCCGCCCCAGCTTCATCGCGCCGTCAATCGCTTCGGTGCCACTGTTAGCGAAGAACACGCGGTCGAGGCCGGACCATTCCACAAGCTTGTGGGCAAGCGGGCCCTGAAATGCGTTGTGATAGAGGTTGGAAAGATGAATGGCGCGCACGGCCTCGCGGCGAATCACTTTGACAATGCGAGGATGCGCATGGCCGAGGGCATTGACGGCGATGCCGCCAAGAAAATCGAGATATTTCTTGCCCGTAGAGTCAAAAACATAGGCCCCGCGGCCATGGGTCATGATCACGGGCTGCCGCTTGTAGGTGGGCAAGAGAAACTTTTCGGCATCCGCCAGACGCACGTCCGGTCTGGAAGCCGGCGCCGGCAATTTCTTGGTTTTCTGTGCCGGCGGAACTTTCGAGCTTTTCTTGGATGATTTGCGCATCATGCCGCCGTGAAAGCCGTCTCGACGGCTGACTCCGAGTGCCGCAAGACGCGTGTGCCGGGAACGCAGGCAACTTCTTCAGCGTGCGAGGCGAGCAATAACGCTTCCGGGGTAGTGCCCCCCACGATGCGGACCTGCCGGACGCCGCCTTCGATGGCTCTCTTGGCGGCTTCGAGCTTCAAGACCATGCCCCCGGAAACGACGCGAGATTGCACCAGCCGCTCGATTTCCTGGCAAGCAACGGCGGAGAGAACCCTCTCGCCATCCAGCACGCCCGCGACATCGGTGAGATAAATCAGCTGGTCCGCGCTGAGGAATTCCGCGCACGCCGCCGCCATGTGATCCGCATTGATGTTATAGAGTTCGTTGTCCGAGCCGATGCCCAGGCAAGGCGCCACGGGCAACAGCCCTTCGCGCCAGAGCGACTCGATGAATGGCAGATTCAGGCCTGTGAGATAACCGACAAAGCCCAGGCCGCCTTCCACCTCGTTGTGAACCATGGGTTCCGCGAGGAAGCAACGCGAATCCGCCGCGGAGATTCCGATGGCGGGCTGGCCTTCTGCCGAAATCGCGGCTGCCAGTTTCTTGTTGAGCAGGCCCGCGAAGACCATAATGGCGGCGTCTCGTGTCTCGCGGTCGGTGACGCGCAGGCCGCCAATAAACTTGCTCTCGATGGCCATGCGCTTGAGTGTGGCGGTAAACAGCTTGCCGCCACCGTGTACCACGAGGATCTCGTGCCCCTCCTGCGCCAGCGCTGCGACCTGGCGCGCCAGATCGCGCACCGTGGCGTCGTCTTCCAGCAATGCTCCCGCGAATTTGATGACGGTTCTCATTGAAGTGAGGTCTGCTCCTCGATACCCAGCATATGGTTCAAATTCTGGACCGCCTGGCCGGCAGCGCCTTTCCCCAGATTGTCGAGACAGGAGATGAGGACAAGGCGGCGGCCAGAGGAATCCAGGGCAAAGCCGATGTCGCAAAAATTCGTATGCGTGACGTGTTGCAGCTCCGGCAGCGTGCCGGCGGGCCACATGCGTACCATGGGCCGCCCGGCGTAAAACTGTCGAAAGAGAGTCTCGACTTCGGAGGCAGTTCGCGGCTGATCGAGCGTCACGTAGATGGTGGAGAGAATCCCCCGCGCGAGCGGCAAAAGGTGCGTGGAGAAGACGACCTGAGATTCGCTCAAGCCGGTATGCTCGAGAATCTCGGGCGTATGCCGATGGGTGAACAGGCCGTAGGCTTTGAAGTTCTCATCCACCTCGACGAAGTGCAAATCGCGCCGGGGATCCTTGCCCGCGCCGCTGGCTCCGGACTTGCAATCGCAGACAACTGAAGTATGAGGCGCGATCCAGCCGGACTCGGTGAGAGGCCGGAGCGCCAGGATCACACTCGTCGCATAGCAGCCTGGATTGGCAACCAGCCGAGCCTTGGCAATTTTCTTGGAATAGAGCTCCGGGATGCCATAAGCGGCTTCGCTCAGCCATTCCGCGTGTGGTGCAGGCAGTTTATACCAGGATGTGAACGTCTCCGCGCCGCGAAAACGGAACGCCCCGCTCAAATCCACCACGCGCAACCCCGCCTGCAGGAAAGCCGGCCCCAATTCCGCCGAAACCTCATGCGGAGTAGCAAGAAACACGGTGCCGGCATTACTCGAGATGATGGCTTCGGTTGAAAGCGACCGTAGGGGCGCTTCCCCCCAGCCGCGAAACTGCGGGAAGCGCTCGGACAGACATTTCGTTCCATTGGCATCCCGAACGTAGAAAACAGGCGTCTGGAGCGCAGGATGGCGCAGCAGGATGCGCGCCAATTCCAGGCCACTATAGCCCGTGACGCCTACAACCGCGATTTGTCGGGGGTCCCTCATTTCACCAGGGTTTCCATCTTCTTTTGGAGGGACTCGCGGGTTTTCTTGCTGGGAGTGATGATCAAGACGGTGTCATCACCGGCGATGGTTCCGGCAATTTCCGTGAATTTCGCGGCATCGACGGCCGCGGCCAGGGGTTGCGCGCCGCTGGGCGGAGTTTTCAGCACCAGAAGATTCTCCGCGGGGCGAATGTCGAGCAGAAATTCGGCCAGTGCGCGTGCCAGCGGGGGCAATGGCGTGGACTCTTCGGGGAGAGCCGCGGCCTGTTTGTATCCCTCTTGCGTCTTTACGAGCCGAAGCTCCTGCAGGTCGCGGGAAAGCGTGGCCTGCGTGACCCGCATTTTCTGTGCGGCCAGGCGGCGGCGCAGTTCTTCCTGATTGGCGATGCGCTGATCAGTCACCAACCGGAGGATTTGTCCATGCCGAAATGTTTTTCCTGCGCCCATACTCGAGCTTTGTTCAGCCTCTGAATATTTATACAGAGCGATGCATACTCTTGTCAACACAAGTTTGAAGGCGGGACTGAAAAAAGTGCCAGAAGCGTCGCTGGCCCAGCTATGTAAGATTCAGCGCATCTGGCCCGATGGCCACTGGATTTTCGGCGCGGGGAATGTTACTTATCGTGCTGCGCCTCGGGCCCATGGGAACTAGTTGCCAAATCGCGGGATGCAAGAACGACTCGCCCCCGGCACTTGCCGAACAGCGGTTGTGCGTTCTGCATTTCACCCTGGCCCTGGAAACGAACTGCGGGGAGATGCGCCGGGAGACCGCCCTGGGCAATACCACCCAAGAGCGCCAGCGCGAAATCATGCGCTTCATCACCGAGCACGGCGAGCGCCTGGCCCGCGTGGCGACCAGCGGACTGCACCTGACCGATGACCTGAAGGCGCGAATCCTAAGCACTTTTCTGACCTTGATGAACCTGCGCGAAAACCTGGATCGCTCGAGCATGCGAAGCTCGTTCGGGCGCTCCGGGCATCCTCGCTGAATCCGCAACGCAAACGAAGACGAGAGAAGGATTAAGCTCCTAGATAGCGTGCATAGAGCGAGCGCGCCACCGCAGGGTCTTTGGTGCCCTTCAGGATGGCCCGCCCGTCGGCGAAAACGGTCATTTCGTAAGGCGCGACGCGAAAGCGAATGAGGAAGTCGTTCTGCCGAACGTCCTCAACGACCGGCTGCAGGCGGCGGGCGAGCGCCGCGAGGTCGAGCGCCCGGCTGCGTTCGTGGATTTGCACCGAATCACGGCCACAGAGCGTGATGTGCGGCTGAGCCTCCCCATCGAGATATGAGTAGTCGTGCTTTGCGCAGGCCCGGCATTCCGGATTGCGAGCCTGGCGAATGGACTGCATGCGGCCGCTCCAAACATCGCAGGAAAGCAACCGCTCATGGAGAGCCTCCAGGTGGCCAGCCAGTATCTTTAGTGCCTCCGCGGCTTGCCAGGAGGCAATGAGATTCACGATCGGGCCCAGCACGCCGATGGTGTCGCAGGTTTCCTCGAGCGCATGAGACGAGTCTCCGGACTCCAGAAGGCAGGCGAGGCACGGCGTGAGTCCCGGACGGATCGTCATCGTCAGTCCATAGCTGGCCACCCCGGCTGCGTAAATCCAGGGCCGCCCGGACTTCACGGCAAAATCATTGAGCAGGAAGCGCGTTTCAAAATTGTCGGTGCCATCGAGGATAAGGTCGCAACCGGAAAGAAGTTCCGCGGCATTTTGGGGCCCAAGATCGGCCACAACACCCTTCACCTCGACGCCGGAATTGATCGAGCGCAGCTTCTGTTCGGCGGCAACGGCTTTGGGCAGGGCATTGCGGGCGTCGGTCTCGTCGAACAGCATCTGGCGCTGGAGATTGGAGGGTTCGACGAAGTCCCGGTCAATGATCTTGACGGAGCCCACTCCCGCGCGAACCAGCAGATTGCCGGTGGCTGCCCCAATGGCTCCGCAGCCGACAATCGCCGCCCGTGATTCGAGCAGACGCCGCTGCCCTGCGGTGCCAATCCCCGCGAAGAGCATCTGGCGCGAGTATTTTTCCAGGAAAGAATCGCTCACGGAAGGTGCGGTCCCGGCTGGCCAAGCAGACAGGCCTGCCAAGTAACATCATACCGCCAAAGTGCAGAGGGGAGGCAACGCCCCTGTGCTACGCTTCGTCTGAGCGAAGGAAAGCATGAGCTTGGGCTGGGCTATGAGGATGCGAGGGATTATCGCGCTCGCGCTCCTGTCAGGAGCGGTACCAACGCATTCGCAAGCACCTGCGCTTCAGGCGGCTCTTTCCGACAAAGCGGGCGCCGAAGCGGTGGTAACCGCTGTCCGCATCGTTCGCGAGGATGGCCGCGTCTTGGCGGAATCACCCTCGGGCATAACCGTGGAAACCGGGAAGCCGATCGATCGAGAAAAAGTCGCCGAAAGCCTGCGTGCGCTTTATCGAACCGGAGATTACGCGGACCTGAGGGCCGTGGTGACGCCCGCGACCGATGGCGTGCGGCTGGATTTCGTGGCGCGGGAGAATTTGTTCTTCAACCAGGTGCGCCTGGAAGGACTGCAGGCGCCACCCAGCGAGGCTTCCGCTGCAGCCGCAATGCAGATTGGGTTGGGGCAAGCCTACCGAAAACAGGTTGTCGACGAAGCGCTCGAGCGGCTGCGCGAAACCCTTCGGGAGGAGGGCTTGTACCAGGCGGAGGTTTCCGCGGAAACGGTGCCTCACCCCGACACGCACCAGAAGGACATTGTCGTTCACGTGAAGCCGGGCCCGCGGGCGCACGTTGCCGGCATCCAATTAAAGAATGACACCGCGTACAAGGATGCCGGCCTTCTGTCGCGGTTCAAAATGAAGGTAGGCCAGGCCATCACCTCGGCGCGATTGCGGCGCGGGACGGAACGTGTCAGGAAGTTTCTTGCGAAGAAGGGTCACCTCAGTGCGCGTGTGACCGTACGGAGGGGAGATTTCAATGCCGCAAAGAACTCCGCCCCGGTTTTCCTTGAAGTAACGCAAGGGCCGCGTGTGGAAGTATCCGTGACTGGCGCGAAGTTCTCCGACAGAGAGCTCAAAAGACTGATACCCATTTACCAGGAAGGGGCCGTCGATCCTGACCTCCTCGAAGAAGGGAAACGGAACATTCGTGAGCGTCTGGAGCGCGAAGGATACTTCGACGCCGACGTGAGCTACAAAATCGAAATGCACGATATCAAAACCAGCGCCTGGCAGGGGACCCAGGAAGTGATCACTTACACAGTCGAACGAGGCGACAAGCACAAGCTTGTGGGAATCGCGATTTCCGGGAACAAGTACTTCGACACCGAATTGCTGGAGGGCCGGCTGCAGGTTTTCCGGGGCGCCTTTGGTTCGCCGGGGAGATTCAGCCGGCGGCTGGTGGATACAGATGCGCAATCAATGCAAACTCTGTATCAGGCAAACGGCTTTCTGGATGGCAAAGTCACGCCGCACGTGGAAGATAATTACAAAGGCAAAGAAGGAGATTTGTTCATCAGCTTCGCAGTGGAGGAAGGCAAGCAAACACGAGTCGCTTCTTTGGCCATTGAGGGAATTCATGCTTTTAAGGAGGACGAGTTGTTGGGAGTCGTGGGATCGACTCCCGGCCAGCCCTACTCCGACTTTGGCGTGACTGCCGACCGCGACAATATTCTCGCTCTCTATTTCAACGAGGGGTTTCCCGAGGCTACTTTTTCGTCGACTGCAGAGCGCGTTCCACCGAACACTGCGGAGCAAGGAACCTCCTCCCTTTCTCATAACGGTTCGGCCTTGGCAAACGGAAGAAAGGAAGGACCAGAGAAAGAATCAAAGCCTGCGGTTGAGCAAGCCGACGCCGTGCGGCTGGTCTACCGGATTCAGGAAGGTCCGCAGACGCGCGTTCGCACCGTTTTCGTCAGTGGGTATGAGCACACCCGGCCCGGGGTGATCCGCCGGGAAGTGCATATCAAAGTGCAGGAGCCATTGCGTGAGGGCGACGTCGTCGAATCCCAGCGCCGCCTTTACAACCTCGGGATTTTCAATCGCGTTACGATTGGGCCACAGAACCCCACCGGTACCGATGTGGACAAGGACATCGCGGTTCTCGTCGAAGAGGCCAAGCGCTATACGCTGGCCTATGGGGGCGGATTCGAAGTGCAGCGGTTGGCCAGCACGACCAATCCAACGAGCGGGCAGATCCAGGCTGCGCCCCGGGGCATTCTGGAAATCAGCAAACTTAATTTGACCGGGCGGGCCGACACACTCTCCTTCAAGCTGCGGGGAAGCACGTTGCAGGGGCGCGCGTTGCTGGGATACTCCGCACCCAATACTTTTGGCGATCCACGGCTCAGTTTTCAAGCTACGGCTTTCGCGGAAAAGACTCGCGACATCAATACATTCACGGAACAACACTATGAGGGCTCGGTGCAGTTGACTAATCAGGTCACTGCGCTGACCACTTTTCTTTTTCGCTACTCTTTCCGTCAGGTGCGGGTCTCCGACCTGAAAATTCCCAGCGAGGAAATTCCACTCTTTAACCAGCCCACGCTGGTCTCTCAGTTCAGTGTCACTTGGTTTCGCGACTCTCGCAACAACCCTGCGGACGCCACCAAGGGAAGTTTCAACAGCGCCGACTTTGGCGCCGCCGACACTTATTTTGGCTCCAGTGCGAGTTTTCTTAGGTTTTTCCTTCAAAACTCTACTTATCACCCCATCAAGCGCCGATTCAGTTTTGCCCGCTCCATCCGCTTTGGGATTCTTGCGCCCTACCGGGATACTGTTTCGCTCAGTTTTCCTGCCCCCACCACGCCGCCGCTGCCAACAGTCATTCCGCTGCCCGAGCGTTTGTTTGCCGGAGGCGGAACGTCCTTGCGCGGGTTCGCGCTCAATCAGGCTGGGCCACGCGACTCCATCACCGGATTTCCCGTCGGCGGCCAAGCCATTCTGGTGCTCAACCAGGAGTTCCGCTTCCCCATGCGCCTGCCATTTTTGGGAACCTCCCTCGGCGGGGCTCTCTTCTATGACGGCGGCAACGTGTACAGCCGCCTGAGCCGTATCTCGTTTCGAACCAACCTGCCGAGGCCCACTCTTGCCCTGCAAAATCCGTCGCTCCCTCCAAGCTCCACAAATGTGCCGATGTGCGTGACGAACTGTTCGAACGAGCTGAACTACTTTTCTCACACCGCGGGTCTTGGCTTCCGCTATAAAACGCCGGTCGGACCGATCCGCATCGACCTCGGCTATCAACTCAACCGGCCTTTGTTCATCGTCCCTATTCCGTGCCCGTCGAATACGCCCTCTTGCGTGGCGGGTTCTCTTGGCCAGAAAAGCACGCGGCTGCCCGGATTTCAGATCTTTTTCAATCTGGGGTCCAGCTTCTAATGGGTGATCTTGCCATTCGCGGAATTCTCCTTGCGGCTGCCATGGCCATTACGTCTGGATGCCTGGCGGCCCAGGGAGTCGTGGATCGCATCGCGGCCCGGGTCGAGAACGAGGTCATCCTGCTGAGCGACATCCGTGCGCTCAGCCGCTACCAGCAATTCCTCGACGGCAAGTCGGAAGACGATGCCCAGATTCTTGACCGCCTGATTGATCAATGGATCGTTCGCACGGAAGCGGACGCATCGCACTTTCCGCACTCCTCGGAAGCGGACATCGACCGCTCTCTAAGCCGTCTTCGCAGCTCGTTCGCCTCCGAACAGGACTATGAGTCCAGAATGAGGCGTGCGGGACTCAACGAGCAGGACATCCGGGCAATGGTCTCCGCGCAGCTCTACCTCAGCAACTATCTGGATTCCCGCTTTCGCCCCGCCGTCCAGATTGCCCCCAAAGACGTCGAAGACTTTTATCAGACCGCGGTCGTGCCCCGCGCAAAGGCTCGCGGCCAGGAGCCGCCCGCCCTCGATGCCGCCCGCGATTCCATTCAAGAGGCGCTCATCCAGAATGGGATCAACCAGCAGGCCGAACAGTGGTTGAAGGAAAGCCGGCTCCGCCTGCACATCGAGAAGTTTTTGGAAGAGGGGGCGAAGTGAAGGGAAAAGGCCGCCACCCGATTTGGAGCTGGATCATCCATACGCCCTGGGTGTTGGCGGTGCTCTCGATTTTGGGGGTAATGATCTTTTTCGGCAGCGGTGCCGGAAACCCCTTGCTTCAACGGCTCATGATAAGCCGCCTCGAAAAAGCCACCGGTGGGAAAGTCGAGTTTCGAGGGATGTCGATTCGATGGCTGGCCATGCGCGTGACCATCCACAGCCTGGTGATCCATGGAAACGAGCTACCCGGCACCGAGCCCCTTTGTACGGCAGACGAAGTGCAGGCCGCGCTGCGGATCGATTCCTTCTGGGCCAGGAGAGTGTCGCTGAATGAACTTCTGGTTCAGCAACCTCATGTTCACATCGTCGTCGGGAAGAACGGAGCCACCAATGTGCCCACGCCCGCGCGTCCTGCCGCGGCGAAGGGGCGATGGAATGACACGCTGTTCCAACTGCGCATTCATCGGCTTCTGCTGGCCGACGGATGGGTTCTCTTTAACGATGTGAAAACGCCGATCACAGTGCATGGCGGAGACTTGCGATTCTCATTGGACGCCGGTGGCACCGAGGATCGTCCGTTATATCTTGGCAATCTGGAATGGCAGAGGGTGGAATTCAATTCGAAACGCTATATGCCTTTGCCCGTGGGCTTGACCGCAAAATTCACGCTCGGGCGTGATGGTTTTGCGCTCGAACAGGGCGTGCTCCATGCCGGCCATTCCCGTGTCGATGCGCAGGCCGAGATGAATGGCTTTGCCGATCCGAAGTGGAATTACCGCTACCGCGGATGGGTCGAGCTCGCCGATATTCGCGACACCCTGCGTGATCCTTATGTCCCGGCGGGACGTGTCGATCTTCACGGCGAAGGTCAGGTCGCCAATGGCAAGTTCAAAGGCACCGGAAATTATGCCTCGCAAGACATCGCCCTGCCCTACGAGATTTTTCACGCCAAAGGATTGACCAGCCGCGGCACCTACCACATGGACAACGCCGGTCTCGAAATCCCTGATTTCTTTGCCGGCGCCTTTGGTGGCAGCGTAACTGGACGTGTGATCATGCAGTGGGATGGCTTGAAATTCCGGGCGCAGACGCACGTCGAAGGTATGAAGTTGGCACCCGTCTTGCCTTGCATCGAACACCGTAATTTCCCGGTGGAGGAATTGCACTGGGACGCGCGCATCTCCGCCGACTCGGTGGAAACCTGGACCGGTCCCTTTCGACATTTTGAAATCGCCGCGAAAAGCGTTTGGGACAACCCGGAGCAGCTTGCCGAACACCATCAACCTGTCCGCGGAGCCTGGCAACTCCGCTATCGTTACGATCCCCGCACGCTCGCAATAGACGGGGGGCAATTCGAAACCCCGTCTTCCCATGGAACCGTCGACGGGCTCCTCGCTCCGCGAAATTCCGCTCTAAACGTTAAGTTTGAAACGCAGGCGCTGGAGACGTACAAGGATTTCATTAATGGCGTCCGGGATGTCGCTCCCGCCTCGCGGGAAGCCGCCGAACCCATTTCAGGCATTGTGAAGTGGGATGGCAAAATTACCGGGCCATCCTCAGGCTCTACCTTTCAAGGCCACGTGCGCGGAGAAAAAGCCCGCTACGACGGAGTTTTCGTCGATTTCCTGGAAGGCGATTTGACCTACTCGCCTGCGCAACTGGTTCTGGCGCATGCGACCGCGCGCCGCGGGGAGATGCAAGGCACCATCGAGGCAAACCTGTCCCTGACGAAATGGAATTTCCGCCCCAAAAACGCGTGGACCGCCGATGTGAGTTTCGAAAAAGTTCCCACGGAAAACCTCCAGCAACTGCTGGGAATGTCATATCCCGTGAAGGGATTATTGACCGGCCAATTTCACGGCCGAGGCACGCGCGCGGAACCAACCGTCACGGGCTTGTTCGATCTCGCCGATGCCACGGTGTACGGACTTTCCTTCAACCGCCTCCGTGGCCAGCTCAACCTCGCCGGGGACGAAGCGCACATCGCCAATGCGGAATTACGATTTTTCCGGCCCGGAAAAGAAAGCGGCCGGGGTGCCGGAATCATTACGGGTTCGGCAAACTATCGTTTTGCAGCGCAAACCTTTTCTGCGGAACTCGTCGGTGCGGGTCTGCCGCTGGAAAATTTTGAAAAGCTGCAATCGCGTCGCTTGCCCGTGGGCGGCCAGTTGAGCTTCCGGATGAAGGCGGAAGGCTCGCTTCGCTCGCCCGCGGGCAAGGGAACTTTTCGCGTTGTTGATCTGCGCATCGGCCAGGCAGTCATTGGCAGTTTCGAAGGCGATCTGAAGTCAGATGCCGCCACCGCGCATCTCGAATTGAGCTCCGCCATGGCCAGCGGAGAAATATCTGGCGGTTGCACTTTGGCGCTTGCTCAGCCTTACAATTTGAACGGAAAAGTCTCCATCAAGAATATCGACTTGGATCCTCTCCTGCTCACGGCTCTGCATCTGGAGAAATTCAGCGGCCATGCGAACGCCGATGGCGATATTGCGGTGAACGGCGCACTGCAACATCCGGAGAGCATTTCCGTGGACGCAAATTTCTCCCGCTTGACGATGAATTACGCCAATGTCCATCTGGAAAACACCGGGGTTGTTCATTTTCGCTCATCGCGTGACTCTCTGGAGATCGAACCAGTCACTTTTCGCGGCACGGACACGAATCTCCAGATTGCGGGGTCCGTCCAATTTGCCGGACGCCGCACCTTGGCATTGCGTTTGAATGGCGGACTAGATCTCCGCCTCCTCAGCGGCTATGTCCCGGACCTGGACGCGCGCGGCCCCGCGCAGATCAACGCTTCCTTCGAAGGCACATTGGACCGCCCCCGCATCAACGGGCGTGTGCACATCGAAAACGCTTCCGCTCGCGCCGCGGATTTTCCCGCGGGGCTCAGCGCCGTACAGGGCGACTTGGTCTTCGACGCCACGCGTCTCTACTTTGAAAATGTGAGCGCCGAATCGGGCGGCGGGACGCTGCATCTATCCGGCAGCGTGAGTTACGCGGAGAGCCCGCTCCGCTATGACATTAACGTTCGTTCCGACCGCGTCCGCATTCGTTATCCCGAGGGCATGAGCTGGCTCGCTGGCGGTACACTGCGCCTGACCGGCTCGCCCAGTGCCGCCGTCCTTTCGGGGCGCGTGATGATTGAGCGTGTCACTCTCACCCAAGGCCTCCAGGTGGCGGGAATGCTCGTGTCCGCAAAAGAAGGAATCACTGGCCCCTCGACGACCTCGCCTTTTTTGCGCAATTTGCAATTCGACGTCGAAGCGCTCTCCGCGCCCGACGCCCGCATGGAATGGCCTGGTGCCGGCCTCCAGGCCGACGCCAATCTTCGTGTGCGCGGCACATGGGAACATCCCATCCTTCTCGGGCACATCCATATTCTTTCCGGCGATTTGAATTTTGCTGGCAACCGCTATCGTGTATCCCGGGGTGATTTGAATTTCGCGAATCCCTTTCGCCTCGATCCCGTCCTGAACGTTGAGGCCACCACAACCATTCAACAATATGAGATCACTCTGAATTTCAACGGCCCTGCCAGTAAACTCACCCTGGCTTATCGTTCGGATCCTCCCTTGCCCGCGAACGACATCATTACCTTGCTGGCCTTGGGACAGACCACTTCCGAGGCGACCGCGCGCAGCGGCGGCACCTCTTCAACCGGGACGGCTAATGCTTCGGCAATTCTTTCGGAGGCGATTTCCAGCCAGCTCGGCGGCCGGCTCGAGCGCCTGTTCGGCATCACTCGCTTCCGCGTCGACCCGGGCCTTGCGGAAGTCGGTTCCACGGGCTCGGAACAAAACGCCGCGGCGCGCGTCACCGTCGAGCAGCAAATCGCCCGCAATCTCACCATCACGTATGTCTCCAACGTGAGTTCGACGCAGCAGCAGGTGATTCAGGTGGAGTACAACGTGGACCGAAATGTCTCCATCGTAGGCTTGCGCGATCAGAACGGCACCTTCGGCATCGACATAAAAATCAAAAAGCGCTTCTAGTCTTTAGAAGCGCTTCTCGCAGGGTCTCAAAAATACAAAACTTGTTAACGAGGAATTTGTTCCTGCTGCGCAGCTTGCAGTTGCGGCTTCTGCCCGCGCCGTTGCTGCAGGCGGCCCTGCCCCATGCCGAGTCGCGCCGATTGTCCGACTTCCGGATTCTGCTGCTTCACTTCCGCCAGCGCTTCCCGCGCCGCCTTGCCGCTCACCGAACGCACCGCCGCCTGTGCCTCTCGGTTAATTTTTGGCATCTCCGTGGCCACCTTCTGGCCTAGCGGCGATCCATAAAACTGCAAAAGCCCCTTGATTTCGTCCTCCGTGAAATGCTTGTCGTAAATTCCCACCAACTGCTCGCTAACCTGATCGGCGTCGAATTTCTTCTGATAGCTCACCGAAAAAGCATTCACAAAAGCCTGGCCCTTGTCGTTGTTGGGTACCGTGGTGAGCAGCTTTTCGCGCGACTGCTCGATCCCATTGTTGGCGCCATCCTGCACCATATCGCGCGCTCCCACGAGTTCCATCAACGAGCGAATGTCCGCTTCCTTGACCCGATCGATGTTTGAATTCGAATGCGCCGACCCGGCGCTGTCCTGTGCGGAAGCCGAGCCTTGCCCCGCTGCTTGCGCGGAGTTTTGTGACGCTCCCTGGATGACCAGGAAAAACGTTCCGATGTAAATGAGGATCAGAGCAAGCAGGGCCTTCATGACCGCCTCCGTGGCGCCGCCTTGGGACCCGCGCCACGCCTCTGATTTTAGAAAACGCGCAGGAACCCGCGCGAGCGCTTCGAAGGACAGTCTGTGCTCCGTCGTTCACTGTCCCTTTGTTCAGGCTTAAGAAGAGTGCCAGGTCAAAAAAAGTGCCGGGTCAAGAAAAGTGTCAGGTCAAAAAGAGAAGACCATCCGGCTTTCTGTTACCATGCCTCGCCATGAACGAACCTTCTCCCGATATCCCCGCAGCCACCGAAGCCAGCCGCTCAACCACCATCGTGGCGCGCGAGTCGGGTTTGCAGCGCAACCTCAGGCCCGCGCAGCTGGCCATGCTCGGCCTCGGAAGCACCATCGGTACCGGCCTGTTCCTGGGCAGCGCCATCGCCGTCAAGCTCGCGGGCCCCGCGGTGATCCTGAGTTTTGTCGCTGGAGCCTGCATCGCCTTGCCGATGATGTGGGCGCTCGCGGAAATGGCCGCTGCCCACCCCACCGCCGGTTCCTTCGGCTTGTACGCCGAGATGTATCTGCACCCCTGGGCGGGATTTGCCATTCGACTCACATATTGGCTATGCATGATGGTCGTGGTCGGTAGCGAAGTGGTTGCCGCATCCATCTACTGCAAGTTTTGGTTTCCTGGCACTCCTGCGTGGACTTGGATTGGCCTGTTCTCCCTGGTGATTCTCTACGTCAATACCATCAACATCGGCAATCTTGGAACCTTCGAATACTGGCTCTCCATGGTCAAGGTCATTACCATCTTGGCCTTTATCCTCTTAGGCTCAGCTTTGTTGTTTGGGGTCGGATTCCCGAAGGTGGGTCTCGCTCACTACACCGCCGATGGCGGATTTATTCCCAATGGATGGAAAGGCGTCGGCCTCGGTGTCATCCTGGGCCTTTTCAGCTTTTTCGGAATCGAAGTCGTGGGAAGCACCGCAGGCGAAGCTGCCGATCCCAAGGTGGCCGTGCCAAAAGCCCTGCGCAACACCGTCACGGCGTTAGTGCTTTTCTACGTCGCTGGACTTGCGTTGGTCGTTGGAATCGTCCCCTGGAAACAAATCGGCATGGGCGAAAGTCCTTTCGTCCGTGTGTTCCAAACAGTCGGCATTCCCGCCGCCAGCCACATCATGAACTTTGTCGTCCTGACCGCCGCCCTTTCCAGCGCCGTTGCCAACCTGTATTTCGCCGCCCGGCTGGCCTTCTCTTTGGCGCGTGGCGGCTATCTTCCTGCAAGCCTCGGCCGCCTAAGCAAGAAGGAAATGCCGATGACCGCAGTTTTGGCTTCGGGAGGCGGCATGGTCGCTGCTATGGTCTTGTCGAAGTACTTTCAGGATTCCTTGTTCGTCTTCATGATCGGGCTCAGCAGTTTTGGCGCGCTCTTCGCTTGGCTGATGACGCTGTTGACGCACCTCGCATTTCGTCGCCACCACCAGCGTCACGCGAAGCCCTACTTGCAGCTCGGCCCCGCGGGCCCTTGGGCGTCCCTCGCAGGGCTCGCCGCAGTCCTGGCCGTCATGCTCTCCACCTGGTGGGTCCCCGGTTTCCGCATCACCCTCTTGGCCGGCGTCCCCTGGCTCACTCTCCTCACGGTGTGTTACTTTGTGTGGAGAAGGAATTATCCCCGCACATCTGGCCCTGGAGAGTAGTCTCGTGGATGCACTTCTGAAATGGCGCGGTGAATTTCCGATTCTCGACCGCACCACTTACATGATCAGCAATTCGCTGGGCGCCATGCCGCGAGGCGTCTACGACGCAATGCGCGCCTACGCCGATTCCTGGGCCGAGCGTGGCGTGCGCGCCTGGGAAGAAGGCTGGTGGGAGATGGCCGTCGGTGTGGGCGACCAAATCGCTCCCCTGATTGGCGCGAAGCCGGGCGAAATCTCCCTTCATCAGAACGTCACGCTCACGCAAGCCATAATCTCATCCTGTTTTGATTTCCGCGGTCCACGCAACAAGATCGTCATGGTCGACCTGGAATTCCCCTCGATTCAGTACTTCTATCACGAGCAACGCCGCCACGGTGCGCACGTAGAAGTCATTCCCGCCGAGGATTCCATCCGCTTCAATTTGGAAAAGTTCCTTGCGGCCATCGACGATACCACTTTGCTTGTGCCCATATCTCTCGTACTCTTTCGCAGCTCCTACATCGTGAATGCCCGCGCCATCATCGAACGCGCTCACCGCGTGGGCGCTCATGTCATTCTTGACGCCTTCCAGGCCGCAGGAACCATTCCCGTGGATGTGCGAAGCCTCGGCGCCGACTTCGCCGTAGGCGGCGTGCTCAAGTGGCTCTGCGGCGGGCCGGGAGTCGCTTATCTCTACGTCCGTGAAGATTTGCGCGCCAAGCTAAAGCCTTCCCTCACCGGCTGGATCGCGCATCGCCGCCCGTTTGCCTTCGAAACGGGCGCCATCGAGCCGCGCGAGGATTCCTATCGCTATCTAAACGGCACGCCGCACATTCCCGCGCTCTTTGCGTGCAGGCCCGGCCTCGAGATTCTGAATGAAATTGGAATCTCCGCAATTCGCGAAAAATCAATTCGCATGACCACGCGTCTCCTCGAGGGCGCAAAGTCTCGCGGTTGGAAAATCAACACGCCGGAAAATCCCGCGGAGCGCGCGGGAACCGTTTCCATCGAATGCCCACATGCCTATGAAGTTTGTCGTGAACTTCTGGCCCGCGAAATCCTTGTCGACTACCGGCCCAGAGCCGGCGTCCGCCTCTCCCCGCATTTTTACAATCGCGAGGACGAATGCGACTTTGCGCTCACGCAAATGGAAGAGATTCTCAAAGCCGGAGCATGGGAAAAGCACGCCGCGGCGGTTACGCATGCCTGAAAGCAGTGAGTACGCGCCCCAGCGCGCGGAAATGGTCGAAAAGCAGTTGCGCCGCCGCGGTATCGAAGACAGCTGCGTCCTCGGCGCCATGCTGAAGCTCCCGCGCCACGAATTTGTGCCGGAGGAGTTCCGCGCGCGCGCCTACGAAGACGTGCCCTTGCCCATCGGCAGTGGTCAAACTATTTCGCAGCCTTACATTGTCGCTGCCATGACCGCGGCTTTGCGTCTCCTGCCAACCGACCGCGCGCTCGAAATCGGGGCGGGCTGCGGCTATCAGGCGGCCGTTCTTTCCCTTCTGGCCAAGGAGGTCTTCACCATTGAGCGGCGTCATGAGTTGGCTTCTGCGGCCTCCGAAAAACTGTCATCCCTGGGCTACCACAACGTCCACGTTCACTGCGGAGACGGCACGCTCGGCCTCCCCGAATTTGCGCCTTTCAACGCTATTCTCGTGGCGGCCGCGGCTCCGGCGGCTCCCCAACCGCTCCTCGCTCAACTGGCCGAAGGCGGCCGCATGATTATCCCCGTGGGAGACGCGGAGAATCAGGAATTACAGCTCATCGAGAAGCACGACGGTAGGCTTTCCACAAGGATGATGGAAGGCTGCCGCTTTGTGCCTCTCGTCGGCCATCATGCCTGGCAGAAGCCTCCTGAACGATGAGCCCATCCTCGCTCGGACTCTCCATTGTTATCCCCGCGTTCAACGAAGAATTGCGCCTCCCCGCAACTCTCGAGCGAATCGCTGCGTACTTGAAAACCTCCCGCCGGGATGCGGAAGTCCTGGTGGTCGACGACGGTTCGAAAGATCGCACCGCCGCCGTCGCCGAATCTTTCCGTGACAAAATCCCCACCCTCCGCGTGGTTCCCAACGGAGTCAATCGCGGCAAGGGCTACAGCGTGCGCCACGGCGTGCAGGAAGCGCGTGGCCAAATCGTGCTCTTCACCGATGCCGATCTTTCCGCTCCCATCGAGGAAGCTGACAAACTCATCGACGCTCTAAAGACACACAATTGCGCTGTCGCCATTGGTTCGCGTGCCGTGGATCGCAGCCTCATCACCGTACACGAGTCTCCCTTGCGTGAATTCGCTGGAATCATTTTCAACAAGCTCGTTCGCACCATCCTGTGGTTGCCGTTTGTCGACACCCAGTGCGGCTTCAAAGCCTTCAACCGCGAGCGTTGCCGGATCATTTTCGAGCAGCAGACCATCGAGCGCTTCGGATTCGACCCCGAGTTACTCTATCTGGCGCGTCACCATGGCTTGCGCGCCGTGGAAATCCCCGTCCGCTGGGGCCATTCGCCCGCCACGAAGGTCAGCATGCTCCACGACAGCCTCCTGATGTTCCTCGACGTTTTCAAGATCCGCGGGAACTCCCTCCTAGGCCGCTACGCCCGCAAAGCTTGAATCCTTTTGTCTAGGGGCGAGGATTGTAGCTTCTGCTTTATGACACAAAGTACTTGACAAACGTAGACCTCTGTCCTATACTCCTCCCATGGCCACTACTCCGGGTCCGCTTCGCTCTTCCAGCCGCGAACCCATTCCCATTGATGCTCGCGCGGCCGACCATCTTCGCTACATCCGCGAAACCATGGCCAGCGCCGCGGAATTTACCGCTGTGCCCGGCTGGGGCGGCCTGGCTATGGGCATCACGGCGATGGTCGCGGCCTTCGTCGCTTCGCGCCAACCGACTCCGCGCGCTTGGCTTATCGTTTGGCTTGTCGAAGCGTTTATTGCAGTGGCCATTGCCGCGCCGGCTGCGGCCACCAAAGCGCATCGCGCTAATTCCCGGCTCTTCTCCGGGCCGGGCCGCAAATTCCTTTTGAGTTTTTCTCCGCCCATTGTGGTGGGCGCTCTTCTGACCTACACTCTTTTTCAAGCTGAAGCGCTCACTGCCCTCCCGGGAGTTTGGCTCCTGCTCTACGGAACGGCCATCGTCACCGGCGGAGCGTTTTCCGTGCGCGTTGTCCCCGTTATGGGCTTGTGCCTGATGCTGCTCGGCGCAGCGGCGCTTTTTGTTCCCGCGGGCTGGGGAGACGCCTTCATGGCTGCAGGTTTTGGGGTTGTACATGTCGGCTTCGGTTGGTGGATCGCCCGGCACTACGGAGGCTAAGGAGATCGTATGGCAAAGTCATCCGCTGCGCGTCAAGAACGTGTGCAACGGTCCCGCGACCGCGAAGCCATCCTGGAATCCGTGCGCAATCCCGCCCGCGAAGCGCCTCCCGCGGATCTGGACCGCCTGATTCACGAGCACGTCCGCCTTGGCATCGTCAGCGCCTTGGCCGTGAATCGCGCGCTCACGTTCAATGAGTTGAAGGCGCTGCTGAAAGCGTCGGACGGAAACCTGAGCGTCCACGCGCGAAAACTGGAAGAGGCCGACTATATCGTTTGCGCGAAGTCCTTCGACGGGCGCACGCCAAAAACCGAGTATCGCCTGACGGCTGCGGGACGCAAGGCGCTCGAGCGCTATCTCAATCACATGGAAGCATTGATTCGCGCCACCCGGGAGGGTTAGCGGCAAAATTTTTTGCCTATGCACTTTGTATAGCAAAGTAGTTTGTAAGATAGTTCACAGATTGCAGCAGCGGCCTGCTTAGCAGCAGCTTGCCTGCGGCAAGCAGGGCAAGCTTTACGCCGCTGTGGTTTCGTAGATTCGTTTCTCCGCGGCGGAGACTGGATACTCTCATGGCTTCATCTTCTGCACCTGAAAGCAAATCTTCGATCTCGACCACTTCGCACGTGGTGCCCATGCACCCTTCGCGTCCACCGGCACCGGCTTCTTCGCAGCATGCGGAGTTTGTCGGCTCCCCGAACGCGGGTTTGCACGTGGCCATCATTACCGACGGCAACGGCCGATGGGCCACTTCGCGCGGGCTGCCGCGTTCCGCCGGCCACCGTGCCGGAGCGGAATCCGCGCGCCACATTATCGAAGCGGCGCCACGGCTCGGCATTCACACGCTGACGCTCTTCGCGCTCTCGTCCGCGAACTGGAAGCGGCCGGCGGCCGAAGTGAACGCCATCCTGCGGCTGCTCCACGAATACCTGCTCACGGAAACGGCGCACTGCATCGAGGAAGGCGTGCGGCTCAGCATCATCGGCCGCCGGGACCGCGTGCCCGCCGCGCTGCGCCAGGCGATCGCCGATTCGGAAGCCGCGACCGCCAACGGAACGCGCCTGCATCTCCGGCTGGCCATTGACTACTCCGCGCGCGAGGCCATCTTTCACGCCGCCTGCCGCTTCTACAAAGTCACGGAGCTTTCGCCGGAATCGTTCAGCCGCGTTCTTGCGGAAGTTCTTCGCGGCGGCTCGACGGAAGTGGATCTGCTGATTCGCACCGGCGGCGAGCAGCGCCTATCCGATTTTCTGCTGTGGGAATGCGCGTTCGCGGAATTCGTGTTCGTGCGCAAAGCCTGGCCGGACTTTACCGTCGCGGACCTCGAAGCGGCGCTCGAAGAGTTTGGCCATCGCGAACGCACGCGCGGGGCGCTGCCGGATGCGTTGCCGGACGCCATCGCCGGTTAGTCCGGCAGAATCTTCTGAAAGAGTCACTGACATCAAAACTTTCCCTCGGTTCTCGGACGATGTTTCAGCTGTACTGGGATTTGCCCTGTTGGAGAATTTCGCCCCACGCGCAAGCGCGCGGTAGTCGCAGTCCAGGCAAAAAAGGGGGAAAGAAATGTCCGTGTTCATGCCGCACTTGGCTCCGATCGTGGTGCTGCTTTTTCTGGGCACCGTTTTCGTGCTGGGAATCAGCCTGCTCGTTTTGTTTTATGGGGCGGCGCGGCGCTCGGCTTTTTTCGCGAAGCTGGGCGCCGGAGCGGCGGCCACGATTGCGGCCAGCTATTTGCTCTTGCTTGGCGGCGTTTCGCTCGCCAGCAGCGAGCAAACTCTGCCGCCGGACGGCTGGAAATATTTTTGCGAGCTTGATTGCCATCTCGGGTACTCGTTGCCCAGCGCCGAAACCGCGGCGACACTCGGGCCGGAGCTGCAGCAAATTTCGGCGCATGGGAAATTCGTGGTGCTGCGCGTGAAGACCTGGTTCGACGAGCGCACGATTTCCGAGCGTCGCGGGAATGGCCCCCTCACGCCGAACCGCCGCAAGGCGCTGCTGGTGGACGATACGGGGCGGAGCTATGAGCCTTCACCGGAAGGGCAGTTCGCTCCCGCGCGAAGCGGAACCCGTTCGACGGCAATGGCGCAACCGTTGCAGCCGGGCGAGTCGTACACCACGGATCTGGTGTTCGACGTGCCGAAGCAGGCGCGCGGACTCCGCCTGCTGCTCTTGGAAGACGACCCGGAAACGCGCTTCGTCATCGGCCACGAGAACAGCCTCCTGCACAAGAAGATCTACTTTGACGTGGAAGCCCTGGAGCGGATGGGCAAGTGAGTAGAGAGGGCCCCCCTCCCCTGTTTTTCCTAACTGCGCATTCTAAAGGGTTAGGGTGCGAAATCGCGTAACTGCACATTCCAAAGGATTTAAAGTGGCCGTCTTTTCAATGAGTCGCGGATGGCTTGTAAGGGCGGATTCTAAAGGAGTTAGAGTAGAGCCGGAAATGAGAAGGTGTCTAGCTGGTGGGGCGATTGCCAGCGGTACGCCCTCGTGGTTTGAGACCCAAATACTGATGAATATATGATCGATGTAGAGCTTCTCCGCCTTCCTTTCAGGCAAGTCCGCGATCTTGTCCAAATCGTCGAGCCTAATAAAACCGTGTCTCTCCAGAATGTCAAATGGTTCGTACATCTTCTTGTCTCGGATCTGTGAGGCTAGCCCTACACACTTCATTCGATCCGCGGTTGGTCCAGACACGGCAAAAAATAATCCAGAGAAGAATCAGCCAGGCGCGTATCCTTCATCGGAGAAAACTGGAAAGCTAGAAATTCGAAACCAGAGAACTGGCGAGAGCGGCGCCCATGTCGTTAGAGATGTTTCTTGACGGCGACCGGTGATGAGGGGATAAGAGTGGCTAAGACCGGTGGCCATTGAGAAGGCAGGTCCACGCGAGGATCGAGGTGCATTATGGAGGAAGGGCATAATCGGGGCTTCACCATGACCGACAGTTGGAGCTTTAAGAGGAAAATATTCGCCATCACATTTGCCTCGTTTCTCCTGGTGGCGGCCATTGTTCCGCTTGCGGGGCAAAGTCCGGACCGACTCGCAGGGAAAAACGTATCGATCACGCAGACCAATTATAAAGGCCGGAGCGCGATCCAGGTGATCGCTAACCCGGAGGCCGCAAACGCCACGTCGTATGCCTTAGTCAAGGACGTCTCTTTTCGTGACGGCGTGATCGAAGTCGATTTGGC
>QHYM01000126.1 GCA_003223295.1 Acidobacteriota bacterium
GGTCAAAACTTGGCCGCATTTCCGACCGGCGATGACGCTGGAGTCGCTGGGGATCATGGCGGTTCTGGCGCTGCTTGCGAATGTTTGCTACTGCGCGGCGTATCTGGCGGAGATTTTGATCCAGAACTCGGGCATCAGCACAGGGTGGAACCGGCAACGATGGGGAATTTGGGCGATAGGAACACTGCTGGCGATGCTCTTCGAGAATTATTGGATCGCGGACGAGATCTATCCTTTTGTTCAGCACCCGTGAGTGCTGGCCCGTGACTTTATTCGTTGAGAGGCTGACGCGCGCTTGATTTTGGGGTCAGGATTCCTGGGATCGGCGCCAGGCCAAGCGCGCGCCAGCAATTCTCGGCTGGACTGTATGAAGGGAGGGCGCGCTGCCAGCATCGCCAGGCAAGTCTTTAGATCGAGCTAGACTCACCAAGTGCCCTGTGAGCCTTAGCGCGCCCGTCCTCTTTGCATAAGGGAAAGCACGACAAAAAAAAGTATAGGGGACGCGTTAGGGTTTTTACCCGAGGCATTGGCACGGCGTAAAGGCAGTTAAACCTACGCTGCTTCAGCCGCCAGCAATGGCGCCGAGGATGAGTAGTGGTTCTTTTCCCGAGATGACCGCATCGGGCAGCGGGGTGTCCGGGGATTCGTGAGAAAGATCTTCTTCGCACGCGAAGAAACGCAAGAACGGGCGGCGCTGTTGCGTGACGTGATCGCGGATGGTGCCCTGAAGCATCGGATAAGTGGCTTCGAGGGCGTCAAGCACCGAGCGAACGGTCGGAGCGCCTGCAACTTCGAGAAGAAGCTCCCCACTGATGTGCGCCAGCCCGCGCAAATGTGGCGGGAGGATGATGCGAATCTTGCGAGGCGGCCCCCAGCTCATGACAGCGTCTGCACTTCGACGGAAAGCACGGCGGGGAGATCGCGGACGATGGGCGCCCAATTATCTCCCGCGTCGGGAGAAACGTAGACCTGGCCGCCGGTGGTGCCGAAGTAGATGCCGCACTTGTCGAGGGAGTCGACGGCCATGGCGTCGCGCAGCACGTTGACGTAGCAATCCTTTTGCGGCAGGCCCTTGGTGAGTGCCTCCCACTCGTTTCCGCCGGTGCGACTGCGATATACGCGCAGTTTCCCTTCGTGCACATAGTGCTCGCCGTCGCTTTTAATGGGGACGACGTAAATCGTTTCGGGCTCGTGCGCGTGAACGTCAATCACAAAGCCAAAGTCGGTGGGCAAGTTTCCGCTGACTTCTTTCCAGTTGTCGCCGGCATCGTCGCTGCGCATCACATCCCAGTGCTTTTGCATAAACAGGACGTTGGGACGCGACTTGTTCATGGCGACGCGGTGGACGCAGTGGCCCACTTCTTCGGTGGGATTGGGGATGTATTGCGAGTACAACCCTTTGTTGATGGGCTTCCAGGTTTTGCCGCCGTCGTCGGTGCGAAACGCGCCCGCGGCAGAGATGGCAATGTAGATACGATTGGGATTCGCGGGATCGAGAATAATGGTATGGAGGCACATGCCACCCGCGCCTGGCTGCCATTTGGGGCCCGTTCCGTGGCCGCGAAGGCCGGAGAGCTCGTGCCAGGATTTGCCGCCGTCCTTCGAACGGAAAATAGCGGCGTCCTCGACACCGGCGTACACGGTGTCCGGTTCCGTGGGCGAAGGTTCGAGATGCCACACGCGCTTGAACTCCCAGGGATGCTGTGTGCCGTCGTACCACTGATGCGTGGTGAGAGGCTTGCCGCTTTCCGCGGAGGTGTCGTACACGAACTTGTTGCTCTCGCCCTTGGGCGTTCCACCGGGGGCGGTGGTTGCTTCGCCCGGAGGCGTGCCCGGCTGAGTCCAAGTCTTGCCGCCGTCATCGGAACGCTGAATGATTTGACCAAACCAGCCGCTGGTCTGCGAGGCATAAATGCGGTTGGGATTCGCGGACGAGCCCTTCATGTGGTAAATCTCCCAGCCGGCAAAGTGCGGGCCACTCACGTCCCATTTTTCGCGTTTGCCGTCCGACGACAGAATAAACGCGCCCTTGCGCGTGCCAACCAATACTCGTACTCCGCTCATGTTTCATCCCCCAACAAGCTGTGTGAAATCGCGCGAGACAGTGTGCCCAAGTAGCTTGCAAAATGCAAGTGAAAATGTGTTAGCATGTCGATATGGCGAACAAGCGCCAGCCCAAGCGCCGGTCGGGATGCCCGCTGAACGCCTCGGTAGAAATGCTGGGCGACCGGTGGTCGCTGCTGATCATTCGGGACATGATGTTGCTCGGCTCCCACACGTTCAAAGAATTCCTGGCGTCTTACGAAGGGATTGCGTCGAACATATTGGCTGACCGGCTACGCAGGCTGGAAGCTTACGGGATCATTCGTACGGAACAGGACCCCGCCGATGGGCGAAAGCTGATTTACGAGCTTGCACCGAAGGGGATCGATCTCGCGCCGGTGCTTACGGAGATGGTGCTGTGGGCTGGCCGGCACGAAAAAACTGAGAACCAAGCGCTCATCCGGATTATGCAAAAGGACAAGCAGAAATTCATTGCGGAAATCCGCCGGCGCTGGGCGTACGAGACAGCCAGCTCAAAATCCAAGTAAACCCGACCTCAACACGCTGTTGGATAATTAGGGCCGCGGCGGAGGCCCCTGCAATGGCGTTCGTGAAGCTCTCAACGCGTTAGCATTGGGCTTTTCCGTGCGCCAGCCTTCGCCGAGACTCGGCTACTTCCAGAGGACGAGGATGGCACCCATGACGAGGAAGCAGACGAGCTGATAACCAGTGTTGATGGCGAAGAGCCTCATGCTTTGTTTCGCGAACAAGGCGCCGGTGAATTGCACGGTGGCGACAAAGCCGAGCCAGATATGGAAACTGGCCATCACGCCAAAATGAAGAGAATCCGCACGGATACCATGAAGAATGAGGGCGAGCGTGAAAGCGCTAAGCAGGCTGGCTGCAAGAGAGCCAGCGTAGGCGGGCCCAGCGCTCTTACGCATTTCGTCCATCTTGGCTTTATCGTTCAGGTCGTAGCCCATTTCGCGAGTCCAGGCTTTAGCGAAGAGCAAGGGCGAGTACCAGAGGAAGCCGAGAATCATGGTGGCAATGGCAGCGCCGAGAATGGCAAGCCAATTCAAGCTATGCATGTGCATGAGGGATCTCCTTGTGAGTGCTTTTAGGGGAAAGGTGGGCGGTATGGTATGACGCGACGGGCCGGGATGCAAAGGAAAAGAGAAGGTGAAGGAGGATGGCGAATGATGCCGGGACACGAGTAGTCACTTTTGCGTCGCAAGCGAGAAAATTATCCTCTTGGGGATGCATGAAGATGTCTCAAAACAAAAGGAACTCAGGGAATCGACAGCCTGAGAAATGTGTCTTCGCCTCCATGAGGCGCATGCTGGTCGCTCTCCCGTGTCAAGGTTTGGCGAAAATCATGCGGACGGGAACGGGGCAACCACGGCGGTCCGAGCGCTCGGCGCGTTGCGCCGCGCGAAGGAACATATGCACGCCGCGCATGACTTCGGCGGGCACCGCGTGGAAGCTCTGAGGGCGACGGATGAAGCCATCCGGCAACTGGAGCTTTGCCTGAAGTTCGACAAGGATTAGGGAACCGGAAGCGCCGATAGGTACTTTCGACGGAAAACGTTTAAGGAACAAGAAGCCCGGGCTAAGGAGTCGGCCCGGGCTCTTCCTTTTCTGAAGAACTTGCCGATCAATGAGCGCGGCGGAACTCGATGAAATCGCGGCCGACATAGAGGCGATAGCTGCCAGCTGTTGAGGAGGCGACGACCTGAAGGGGGACGGGGCGCTTCATTTCGGCGTCGTGTTCCCCAGCCGCCTCGATGAGATTATTGGCGGCGAGATCCATCAAGATGAATTTTCCACCGGTGATGAAACCGAAACCGTATGCACCGGGCTTCACCGTTTGACCGCCAATTTCCAAAGTCACTTCGCTGAGCAAATAAGCCTGGTACTTTTCCTTGATGGCGGTGGAGTAGCCTGAGTTGTCCACCAAACCCGCCAAAACATAGAGATCGTCGGCAAAATGCACGCCGCCGGTGTTGCGGAGTTGCGCGGGAGCGACTTGGCCGCGGAAGAAGACATGCTCCGGGAAAAGTTTAGGCGTGATGTCAGAGGCCTTGAGGACTGCGTCTTGCCCAGCCGGTGGATTGCCGGCTTTGACACCGGGCGCTTGCCGGAGAGAGAAAGCCAAAAGCAAGAGCAGCAGGGAAACCAGGAGGAATGCAGAGCGTTTCATTCGGGCTCCTTTCGAAGTGAATGCATGGTACGCGATTCGAATGGGGAGAGCAAAACCCGAGACCGGAACAGGGTCAATAACGCAAAAGAACTAGCGGAGGGCGGCGCTGGAGGCCGCGAGAGGACGAAGACCGCGCGGGATGTGATATGTTACGCGCGCTCGCGAGTGGCCGAAGGGGAGGATGCAGATGCTGGACCGGCGAAATTTCATGAAGACCTGCTCGGGGACGGGGCTGGCGGGAACGCTGTTTCCCGGGGTGTTATGGGCGCAGGCGCAAGCACAGGGCGCGACGAAGATCACGAAAGAAATGATCGACAATGCCGCGGCCATAGCGGATGTGCCGATCGCCGATGAGTACAAAGAAATGATGCTGGAGGATTTGAACGATCACGCCAAAGGCTACGAAGAGATTTACAAGCTAAAGATTCCGAATTCGGTCGATCCGGCGCTGGTGTTTGATCCGGTGCTGCCGGGAATGAAGTTTGAAACCGAGCGGAAGCCGATGCGGATGTCGAAAGCGCCGGCGGCGCCGACGAGTGCGCCGAAGAACCTAGAAGATTTGGCATTCGCGAGCGTGAGAGAGCTGGCGGAACTAGTGCGAACGAGGAAAGTTTCGTCGGTGGCGCTGATGGAAATGTACGTGCAGCGATTGAAGAAATATGATCCAACGCTGAAGTTTGTGGTGACGCTGACGGAAGAGCGTGCGCTGGCGCAAGCGAAGAAAGCCGACGCAGAAATCGCAGCCGGAAAATATCGCGGGCCACTGCACGGGCTGCCGTGGGGCGCAAAAGACTTGTTGGCGACGAAGGGCTACCGGACAACGTGGGGAGCGGGCGGATTCGAAAACCAGATGATTGACGAGGATGCGACGGTGGTAAAGCGCCTGGATGAAGCGGGCGCCGTGCTGGTGGCGAAATTGACGCTGGGTGCGCTGGCATTGGGTGATGTTTGGTTCGGAGGGATCACGCGGAATCCGTGGAACACGAATCAGGGATCGAGTGGGTCGTCGGCGGGGCCTGCTTCGGCAACGGCGGCGGGGTGCGTGGCGTTCAGCATCGGTTCCGAGACGTTGGGGTCGATTTCTTCGCCCTCGACACGATGCGGATGTACGGGATTGCGGCCCACGTTTGGGCGGGTGCCGCGAACCGGAGCAATGGCGCTTTCGTGGACCATGGACAAGCTCGGGCCAATCTGCCGGACGGTGGAGGATTGCGCGCTGGTGCTCGACGCGATTTACGGGCCGGATGGACACGACCGCACGGTGCATGCGGCGGCTTTTCATTGGGACGCGAATCTGGATTGGCGGAAGCTGCGTGTCGGTTATTTGAAAGCGGACTTCGAACGCAAGCCGGAACCGCCGCAAGAAGCGGAAAAAGAGGAGCCGGCGAAGACTCCCGAAGAACAGAAGAAGCGAGACGAACAAAAGAAACGGCGCGAAGCGGGGCGTGCGCGCGCGGAGTACGACCGAAAATACAATGAAGCGTCGCTCGCAAAATTGCGGGAGATGGGCGTGAACCTGATCCCCGTGGAGCTGCCGAAGTTTCCCTACAGCGCGATCACGGTGATGCTGACCGCGGAGTCGGCTGCCGCGTTTGATGAGCTGACACGCGCGGGAAGGGACAAGCTGCTGACTTCGCAGAAGGACTACGACTGGCCGAACTCGTTTCGATCGGCACGGTTCATTCCGGCGGTGGAGTATATCCAGGCAGCGCGGGCACGAAAACTGGCGATGGAAGCGATGGCGAAAGTTTTCGACGCCGTAGAGGTGATCGTGGCGCCGACGAATGGCAGTCAGCAACTGGTGATTACGAACCTGACCGGGCATCCTTCGGTGATTTTGCCCAATGGATTGCGCGGAGACGACGCGCCGAAGTATCCCTTCGTGGATCCCAGCGATTTTCAAAATGCGGGCGGCCCGGGAACGCCCACGAGCTTGACGTTTCTGGGCAAGTTGTATGGCGAAGCGGAATTGCTGGCTTTCGCGCGGGCGTTTCAGGAGGCAACGGGGTTTCATCTGCAGCACCCAAAGCTTGCGGTCTAGCCCCTACAGCGCGGCTTCCAAGGCAAACCGATTCCTTCTACATACCCTTCTGCAGGGGATAGCCCTTGCCGGCCCAGTCGGTGGCGAAGCTCGTGGGTATCACGAGCACGCGGAGTTTCTTCAAGCCCATGCTGCGGAGGGCGTTGTAGGCCGGGCGGATGTTGGGGCATTTATCAAACGGGCAGCAGCCGCAGTAGATGACCAGATCGGCCGAGCGGGGAAGCGTGGCGGCCCAGGCTTTCAATTCCGCAAGGCCCTGTTCCGTGGAAGCGGTCCCGTGAAAAGCTGCGTCGGGCACATGCCCGCCAACGTAGAGCGAGCGAAATCCAACAAAAAGAACAGTGGGTAGAGACGAACTTTTGTCCGTGAGTTCCTTGGCAAGCTGAGCGGGCTGCAAGGTTGCCGAGCTAGGCCAAGGGTCCGCGGGTTTCTTTTCGTCTCCACTGGCGGTCCTCACCGGGAAAGAGCTGATCGCCAACGCGAGTAGAAAAGGAAGGGATGAAACGAAAACGAAGATGAGAGAGCCATGCGTCCGAAAGCGAGACACCAGAAGCCTCCTGATGGTTTTCGATTGTAGGCTGAAGCAGGGGGTCGCGGCTACTTGGAACACGATGAGCGAGAGCGCGTTCCAACAATTGGTTCGACAGTGAGCTTCTGAAGAAGCGAAGCCGTTCGTCGCTGAGGAATAGAGGAATTACCTTTTCTGATCGGCGCGCGTGCGCTGAAGCTTCATGGCTGTAGTGCGAAGAGTTTCGGGAACATTCTTATTGGTTGTCAGGCGTTTGAGATCCTGGGCGTTGAGTATCGGCAAAATGTGCAAGGTGACGTCGAGTGGGGTTTTGGGATTGTTGATGAGATTGCGCACGACTGTATAGTTCTTGCGAAACGCGCGGTTGCCGGCGATAAGCCGGAGGATTTCGTCGGTTAGGCTGGACATGGCCGCGAAAGATTCAACTTCCTGATCGGTCAGACGTGGCGATTGAAGAACAGCCCGCTGAACGACCTTGTTGGAGTCGCGTATGAGTGTGCGGCGCGCGTCCGAGGCGCCCTTGATGGCGTATTGTACGCGTTGCGCGACGGTCATTGTGGCGATGCGTTGGATCAGGGTCTGACGGCGTGCGGCGTCGGGTTCCGCGGCGGCGGCGGCGTCTGCCAGGGCGGCTTCGTCAATGGGATGGCCCGGCCCGTGAAGTTCGTGGAGATGGTTTTTCTGTTCCGCCGTCAAGGAGGGAGAGTGTTCCAGAGCAGCGGCGAGGGCAGGAGAGGCGCTGACGCGATCGAGGTCTTCCATCAAGGCCTGAGTGGCAACACCTGAAAGATGGCGCGCTATATGAACGAGATACTCTGCAGCGCAATTCTTGTTTTGTACGAGCGCGTCACAGATGCCGGGCTTGTCGGCAAGATTCCGCGAGGCATAGACAAAAAGCGCGGGTTGAGCGTTCTCTCGCTTGATAGCCTCGACGAAAGATTCCGGTGGCATTGAGAGAATCGCGTCGCTCGCACGCGTGGCGATCATTTCGTCGGTGTCACTGGCGAGAATGGCTAGAATCTCCGCGCGGTCCGCGGGGGCAAGATGCGCGCCGCCCGTGCAGACAGCCAGCTTTCGTTCGCGCGTGGCGCGGCCGTGCCGAAGATCTTCTACAACTTCAGGGTTGAGAGTCTCCACCGGATGTCTTCCTCAAATTCTCATGGCTGAATACCATTCTACCGAAGGTTCCGGGCGCACCGAGCGGCGGCATGGCCCTGCCGTTCAATTGCAGCAACACCGCCGAGGAGTTTGTCGCGCTAACGTCAAACTCACCTTTGGCGGTGAAATGCTGGGTTTCTCCGGCGTACAGCTGGGAATCCATAAGGAGTTTGCCGTCCGCAATGATGCGAACGTGGGTGCTCATGGAAGCCGAAATGGAGAGTTCGAGAGGGGTATCGGAAGACGCGGAGGCGGCGGATTGTTTCGCGGCCCGATAGGCGGCCAGGTGGCGCCATGTGTATCTTGCCGCATAGAAAAATAGAATTAGCAGAAGCAGGCCGACGAGAGCCGCGGCGGCAGGAATCCACCTGGCGGGCGATGGAATGGGCTGCACAGGCTTTGGAGGAGGGGGCGGTAACTTTTCGGCACGCGCCAGGTCATATTCGCCCAGGAGGGCTTCTTCGGCGAGGCCGAGGTAACGAGCAATGCTGCGCACAAAGCCATGTCCGAAGACACCGCCGGGCAGTTTTCCCCAATCTTCGTTTTCCAGGGCTTGCAAGAAGCGGTTACTGATGCGCGTGGCCTTACTCAACTCGTCCAGGGAGACTTCACGGAGTTCCCGCTCGCGCTTCAGGTGTTCACCAAATTTTCCCTTGGCCATCGAAACGACCTGCCCTTATATGAAGTGAGAGTGGCGCACTGCGCGAGCGGCGCGCAGCCCTTGACGGACTATAGGCGGGGCGAGAAGGTGCTGTCAAATGAATGAGTTGGGGGAGTTGTGGAAATGAGGCACCCAATGTGCGGCTCAAGATGGCGAGATGGCCACGCCTGTACTACGAGCATATTGCGTATCATTTTAATAGGGGCCTATACTGAGATTGATTCGCCACTTTTGGGCGTGCGCAGGGCGGATAAGTGTTTCTTCGGGTCCTGACCTGCCCCTTGGCTCAGAGTTCCAGGGGCAGACGGCAGTGTGCACAGGGGCGAAACCGAAAGACGGTTGGAAAACCACAAAGGGCGGGCTTACCGAGGCGTGGAAGAAGTAAAACAGTTTCCGGCTGTAGAGCGGCGGCGCAATGTTGGAACGTCGTCCGACCGCGAAAAAGGGGAAGTCGCGGTCTTCCAGGAATTGGGGAAGGCGCTCACCTCGTCCCTGCAGCTCGACCAGGTCCTCCGCACCATCATGGAGAAGATCGACGAATTCCTGCGCCCAGATAACTGGTCGCTGTTGCTGCTGGATGAGGAAAATCAGGAACTGTATTTTGAACTAGCCGTGGGTAAAGCCTCACAAGCGCTGAGAGATGTGCGCATCAAGATGGGGCAAGGCATCGCCGGCTGGGTGGCGCAGCATGGGGAAACCGTGGTTGTGCCCGATACCTCCAAGGACACACGCTTCTTCTCCAAAGTCGATGAAAAGACCAAAACCGAGACGCAGTCCATCGTGGCGGTTCCTGTCCGCTTTCGAGACACCTGCCTTGGCGTGATCGAGTTGATCAACTGCATTGGTCCGAGTGGGTTCGATCCGCGGGACTTGAAGCTGCTGGAAGCGCTCTCGGACTTTGCCGCCATCGCGCTCGAAAACGCGCGGCACGTCAAGAAAATTCACGACCTGACCATCCGGGACGATTGCACGACCCTTTACAACGCGCGGCACATGAGTTTCATCCTGGAGACGGAAATCTATCGCTCCCAGCGCTACAACTACGAGTTCTCGCTGGTATTCATCGACCTTGACCATTTCAAAATGGTGAACGATACGCACGGGCACCTGGTGGGATCACGGCTGCTGGCGGAGATCGGGAACGCCTTGAAGGTCCATTGCCGGTTGATCGATTTTGCGTTCCGCTACGGCGGGGACGAATTCGTGCTTTTGTTGCCACAAACGTCCAAGGAAAACGCGCTCAACGTCGCGCGCCGTTTGCACAAACTGATCCGGGAGGGCGTGTGGCTCGAACAGGAAGGCTTGAACATCCGCCTGACGCCCAGCCTCGGCGTGGCTTCTTACCCCGTGGATTCGCGCACCAAGGAAGGCCTGCTGCACCTCGCCGATGAGGCTATGTACCTGGTGAAAAACACCAACCGCGACAGTGTGGCGGCTGCAAACATCGGAATCCTGCCTAACACGGCGACCGCAGAGTCAGCAGGATAATCTCTTTTCGTTGCAGTGCCCATCTTTGTCCATCCTCAAGCTCACAAATGCCATTCAAAATTTGCGCGCGACTCTGAGACACGGCTCGAAGTACAATGCTGCCCGTTCCCAGCTCAGCGAGGCGACCAAAAGAAAGGAATCTCGTTGTTATGAGGCGTGCCCAGACTTCGATCAAGCTATGCAAATGCGGTCACGGCAAGAGCATCCATGCGGGAATCTTTCAGCGGAAACGAACGGGCCCGGCCAAGTGCAATTACCCTGATTGCCGCTGCTCCGGTTACCGGCCAGTTCCTGCGTCAGAATTGAAAGCCAGAAGCAAAGCGTAAGCCTCAAGATTGCGTCCATTGGAGCCGCTGTGCGCGAATCGTGCCCAGCGGCTTTTGTGTACAGCCTTCCCAAATTTTGCTTAACTGAAAGCATGACGAGAAGCGAAGCGGCCAGGTATGCGCGCTGGTCGGCTGCTGTGGCCTGCTTATTGGCGGCGCTTACTGTGGGTGTGTATCTGGAGCGCAAGTGGGTGGCGCATCGAGAAAAAGCAAAGGCCCCGCCGCCAGCGCCTGAGGGCGTGGTCCGGCAGGAGAGTGGGCTCACTTTCTCGAAAGGACTGGGAGCGCAAAAGCTTTTTACCGTGGAAGCATCAAAAGCGACGAACTTCAAGAATGATGCTGCGAGCCTGCTGGAAGACGTCAAGATCACAATTTTCGGAAAGACCGGTGAGCGGCGCGACATCATACACACGAAAAGCTGCCAGTACGAAAAGGAAGGGCAAAGTATGGTGTGCAGCGGTGAAGTCCAGCTCGACCTGCAAAGCGCGGAGGATGCGGAGCGGGCCGAGAAAAATCACGGAACGGCCGCACAAAAAGTTCATGTGGAGACGCGAGGAGTGACCTTTAACCGCGAGACGGGAATTGCACAATCGGACCAGCCCGTGAAATTCGTTTTTCCGAATGGCCAGGGAGAAGCAGTTGGCGTGGAGTACCACTCTGAAGAGGGCACGGTGCGGCTGTTGCGGGACGTCAATTTTCTGCTGACCTCTGCCGAGGCAACCCCGAAAGGGAAAAACAGCGGAACGGTTGGCCGAGAGCCTGTTCGCGTCACCGCAAAGAGGGCCGATTTCGAGCGCGACTCCAGGATGATGCATCTTCGCGGGCTTGTAGAGGCACAGACGGCCACGGCCCATCTGCGGGCAGGGGAAATAACTTTGGTCCTGGACAAAGCGTTCCGCGCGGAGAAAGTAGTGGCCATCGCCGGCGCGAACGGGAAGGATCCGGAGCTGGAGTTTCAAGGTAAGGATAGTCAGGCCCATTTGAGCGGGGAAACGTTGACCGCCAGTTTCGCGCCGGAGGGATGGCTGACAAGAATGGAAGCTGCCGGCAATGTTAAGGGCTCACGGCAAAGCGGGAAAGATGCCGATGACTTTAGCGCTGACAACGCTTCCATGGAGCTGTGGCCGAAACTGAATCAGCCCAAGGACCTGAACCTGAAGGGGAATGTGCGGCTGACGTCAAGGATGGAGAAAACGGGAGAATCGAGGACGCTGCAGACCAGTGCGTTGCTCGTGGAATTTGCCGAGGGCAAGAAAGGCCAAAGCAGCACGCTGGAGCGAGCGGAAACGCTGGCGAAGGGCACGCTTGAGTGGGCCGATCCGGCGGCACCGTTCACCATGTCTACAAATCCTGGAGAAACGGGCTCCGCGAGAACAAAACTGACCGCGGACAAGCTGGAGCTGAAATTCGGCGCCGATGGAAAAGCGAATCAGTTGGTTGCCGCCGGCAATGTGCTGACGGAGAGAACCCTGCCGGGAAAACCGTTGCAAGCGGCCACCGCTCAAAATGGAGACGCGCAGTTGCTGGGGAGCGGCGGCTGGTCGCAGTTGGAATTGCAAGGAGATGTAAAGCTGAAGGAGGGCGACCGAAGCGGCCAGGCGGGCCAGGTTGTATTTGTCAGGCCGGCACAAACGGCCACGCTAACGGGGAACGCGGTGGTGCGCGATGCAACGACAGAGACGCGAGCGCCGCGCATTACCTTTGTGCAGAGCTCTGGAGAGATACGCGCCGACGGTGGTGTGCGATCCACCGATTTCTCGGCGAAAGGGGCCAGCCTGCAACTGGCGGCGATGCCCGCGAATATCTCCGCGGACATGCTGCGCGCGAATTCCAATACGGCCAGAGCCCTTTACACCGGTCACGCGCGCTTGTGGCAGGGAGATTCCGTGATGGAGGCGGATTCCATCGAGCTGTTGCGCGAGACGAAAATCCTAAATGCCTCGGGAAATGTTCGCGCGGTGTTTCCGCAGAGCGCGGGGCAAGCTCCGGCGCGGACACTGGCGGTGCAACAACGCGTGCCCAGCAAGGTGAAGCTCTGGCATGTCAGTGCCGGCGCATTGACCTACCGAGACGCCGAAAGCCGCGCGCATCTCGAAAAGAACGTGGTGGCGAAAGCGCCGGACTACGAAATACGCGCCCCGCTGATGGACCTGTATTTCACGCGAAGCGAGAAAGGCGCTCCAGCTTCCGCGGGCGCCTCACCTTCTGCAACTCCTTCCGGAACGCAGCAGATCAGCCGTGCGGTTGCTACTGGGGGCGTGATCGTGGAGCAGGGAACCAGGAGGGCTGCTGCCGAGCGGGGCGAATACTCCGCCGCGGACGGAAAATTCGTGATGAGCGGCGGAAATCCCACAATTTTCGACGCTTCCGAAGGGACGACAACAGGCCGTCAATTGACCTTCTTTTTAGCGGATGATACGATCATCGTGGACTCAGAAAATGGTTCGCGGACGTTGACGAAGCACCGAGTCGAGAAATGACGAGGTATGCTGAAGCTCCAGGCCCTCGAGTTAAGCAAGTCTTACCGTGGCCGCAAAGTCGTTGACGACGTCGAACTGGAGATCGGTCAGGGTGAAGTCGTCGGGCTGCTCGGCCCGAATGGCGCAGGAAAGACGACAACGTTTTACATTCTCGTCGGTCTCGCCCGGCCGGACTCCGGCCGCGTGCTGCTGAACGGCGACGAAATCACCGACTTGCCCATGTATCTCCGAGCCCGAAGTGGGATCAGCTATCTCCCTCAGGAACCCTCGGTATTTCGACAACTTACAAGCGAAGAGAATCTGCTCGCGGTGCTGGAAACCCTCCCGCTCACGCCTGAGCAGCAGCGCGATCGGCTGGAGGAGTTGCTGGTGCAAATGGGGCTCGAAACGGTCCGAACGAGCAAAGCATACACGCTTTCAGGCGGGGAACGCCGCCGCCTCGAAATTGCCCGTTCCCTAACCCTACAGCCTTCCTTTATTCTTCTCGACGAACCTTTTTCCGGGATTGACCCTCTAACGGTGAAGGATCTCCAGGAAATTATCCGGGACTTGGCAAAATCGGGGATTGGCGTGCTGATTACCGATCATAACGTCCGCGAAACTCTTAGCGTAACGGATCACGCATACATCCTAAAAAATGGGAAAATATTCCGGAAAGGCCGCCCCGAGGAACTGAGCGCCGATCCGGAAGTACGGCGCGTCTATCTCGGCGACCATTTTCGGCTCAACTGATTTCAAGGACTGAAGAGAACGAGACCATAGATGGCTTGGCAGGGACTCAAACTCAATCTCAAGGTCGCGCAGAAGCAGATTCTCACGCCCGGCCTCGTCCAGATGGTCAGCGTCCTGGCGCTCAACCGCCTCGAGCTGAAGGAAATGATCAACCAGGAAATGATTGCCAACCCGGTCCTCGAAGAACAGAGCGAAGAGCCTACCCAGGCTGATAATTACAGCGACGAAAATTTTCTGAAGGAAGAAACGGAAAAAGTTCCGGAGAAACCGGAGCCCAATCCCTTCGACGAGTTTGACGTTGGCACTTTCTTCAATCAGTACCTGGATACGGGCGGCGACGGAGGCCAATCCCAGGAGCGCGAGGTCTCCGAGCGGCCCTCCTTCGAGAAGTTCCTCTCCTCTCCGACCGGGTTGACCGAACATCTTCAGTGGCAATTGAGTGTGTCGATCTGTTCCGATCCGGTGCGCCAGGTCACCGAGAATATCATTGGCAACCTGGATGAGAATGGCTATCTGACGGCGTCGTCCGAAGAGCTCACCGAGAACGGAAAGTATTCCCAGGACGACCTGGACGATGCGCTGGCGGTGATTCAGGAGTTCGATCCCATGGGGGTGGGCGCGCGCGATTTGCGCGAATGCCTGCTGCTGCAACTGAAGGCGTTCGATCCGCAGAACTCGCTTGGGCAGCAAATCGTTTCCGAACATCTCAAGCAAGTGCAAACGAACCAGCTCAAAGAGATTGCCCGCGCGCTGAATCGCCCGCTGGAAGTGGTGAAACGCGCCATCGACGTGATTAAGAAACTCGATCCCCGGCCGGGCCTGCGCTACAACAAGACAGAACCGCGGCTGGTCGAGCCGGACGTCTACTTCCGCAAAGTGGACGCGCAATGGCAGGCGTTCCTCAATGAAGACGACATGCCGCAGTTGCGCCTAAGCCCCACGTACCGCCGCTTACTGGTCAAGGACGCCGCCGACCGCGATGTGCGCAATTATGTGAAGGAGCGCTTCACCGCCGCCGTCCAGTTGATGAAGAACATCGAGCAGCGCAAGCACACGATTTTGCGTGTCTGCCAGTCCATCATCGCGCGGCAAGGCGAATTCCTGGATCACGGCCCGGATGCGCTCAAGCCGATGATGATCAAGGAAGTGGCCGAAGAGGTTGGCGTGCATCCCTCCACGGTAAGCCGCGCCGTCGCCAGCAAATACGCGCACACGCCACAAGGCGTCCTGGAGCTGCGTTCCTTCTTCAGCGAATCGGTGAACGGTCCGGAAGGCGGCGGGATGTCGCTGCTGACCTTGAAACGCCTAGTCAAGAAAATGATCGAGGAAGAAGATTCCTCCAAGCCGCTCACCGACGAACAAATCGCCAAAAAGCTGGATGATGCCGGCATACACGTGACGCGGCGCACGGTGGCGAAATACCGCGAGGATATGCGCATTCCCAGCACGCACCAGCGCCGTGTAAAAAGCTGAGCCGCTTTCCTGTGAAGCCGCCCACGCGACAGGACACGCGCCAACTGGTCATCCTCACCGGACTCTCCGGCTCCGGGAAAAGCACCGTGCTGCGGGCCTTTGAGGATATGGGCTTCTACTGCGTGGACAACCTTCCGGTCGATCTCATTCCCATTTTTGCGGAACTTCATGCCGCAGGCGAAGGCGACTTCGCCCGAGCAGCCCTGCTGGTGGACGCGCGCGAGGGCCTGCAGCTCGAGAAATTGCCTGCGCTTCTGAAGCATCTCAAGAAAGATCATCCGATTACGCTGGTGTTCATCGAGGCTAATGAAGACGCCCTGCTGAGACGCTACAGCGAAACCCGCCGTCCGCATCCACTCGGAAAGAATTACTCCGTGCGCGAGAGTTTAAGCCACGAGCGCGCGCTGATGGAGCCCATTCGTAAACTGGCGGACGTGGTCATCGACTCCACGCAGTTCAATGTGCATGAGCTTCGCCACTTCGTTACCACGCGCTTCAAGAATCCTTACACGCGCCCGCTGCTGGTATCGGTGGTCAGCTTTGGGTACCGCTATGGCGTGCCTTCGGATGCGGACTTGGTCTTTGATGTGCGTTTTCTGCCCAACCCGCATTTTGTTCCCCGGCTGCGCCCGTACAACGGCACAGACCCGAAAGTCCGTCAGTATATTCGGTCGTTTCCGCAAACCGGCGAGTTCTTGCGGCGCATTGAAAGCCTGCTCACCTATTTGATTCCGCACTACATCCGCGAGGGCAAGAGCTATCTGACGATCGCGTTTGGCTGCACCGGGGGGAAACACCGTTCGGTGATGCTGGCGGAATCGGTGCAAAAGGCGCTGGAGAAGCGCGACTATTCCGCCAAGGTGATTCACCGCGACATCGAGAAATAAATCGATACTCTGCGGGCGACGACTTGAGAAGCATTCAGCGCCGGAAACTTGACATGCAGCAACACGGCGAATAGCGTAACAGGTGTCTGAACCAAGAGTTAGCGGGAGCGATGCTTTGCTATCGCCACAACTAAAACGCCTGCTAGGTTATATTCGCCCGTACCTTCTCCGGATGGTCACGGGCGTGATATTTCTTGCCATAGTGGCGCTGGCGGAGGGCGCCATCGTATTTCTGATTGTGCCGATCATCGATCGCGTCCTGAATCCCGCTGCCATCGATTCGGCGCTTTCTCTCTTCACCCTGCCCATCACCCACAAAACCATCTATCTGAATCATTTCTTTCCGCCCAGGATTCACAACGTCTGGACGGTTGTCTCGCTCTCTCTCCTGGTCGTGTTTCTGGTCAAGGCGATTGCCGAGTTTGTGGGCAATGGGCTCATTCAGTCTGTCGGGCACTACGCCGTGACCGATTTGCGGAATGAGATTTACGCCAAGCTCATCCGCCAGCCTATCGCATTTTTCCAACACCAGCCGGCTGGCCGCCTGATGTCCGTGGTGATCAACGACGTGGAGCGCGCGCGTTTGGCGGTTTCGGAATACCTTGCAGATCTCTTTCGTCAGAGTTTTGCCTTGGTCGTATTCACCGCTGTGCTACTTCGTATCGATTGGGCCATGGCGCTTGGCTCTGGGGTATTTTTGCCGCTGGTCCTGTGGCCGGTGGGGAAACTGGGAAGGCGCATCCGCCGTTCGGTACAGGACAGCCAGACGCGCCTGGGGGAGCTCAGCCAGATACTGCAGGAAACAGTGAGCGGAAACCGCGTGGTCAAAGCTTTTGGCATGGAAGAGTTTGAGATTCGAAAGTTCCGCGCAGCCGCGCAACGTCTGCTTCGCGAGACCATGCGCTGGGTTCGCGCCTACGTCGCCAGTTCACCCCTTATGGACCTGCTTCAGCCGGTTGTTATCTCTCTGCTTTTGCTTTATGCCCGTGACAAGATCCGGCTCCAGCAGATGACTTTGGGCATGTTCTTTGCTTTTGTCGTCGCGCTCTTCAAGTCTTACGAGCCCGTCAAACGCATGGGTTCGGTCTATCAACAATTCCAGCAGGCCGAAGGGGCCACCATTCAGGTTTTCAAATTTCTTGATCTAGCCGAGGAGGAGCAGGATGCTGCCGGTGCCACGGCCCTGCCCGAGTTTTCACGCGAAATTCATTTTGAAAATGTTAGCTTTTCCTATGATTCGACGCCCGTGCTGGGCGGGATCGATTTCCGCGCCGGCAACGGCGACGTGATCGCGCTGGTCGGGTCGAGCGGCGCTGGAAAAACAACTCTTGTCAATCTGCTCCCCAGGCTCTACGAGGTCAGTTCGGGAGCGATTCGTATTGACGGAGTTGACATTCGTTCGGTCACTTTGCGTTCCTTGCGTGCGCAGATCGCGATGGTCACCCAGGAAAACATCCTGTTTCACGACACGGTGTGGAACAACATTTGTTATGGGCTTACCAGCGTTCCGGAAGAAAAGGTCCTTGCCGCCGCCAAAGCAGCTCTGGCTGAGGATTTTATTCTGGCCCTGCCAAACGCGTACAATACAGTGATCGGAGAACGCGGAACGCGGCTCAGTGGCGGACAACGCCAGCGCATTGCAATCGCCCGGGCCATCTTAAAGGACTCACCCATTCTCATTCTCGACGAAGCCACTTCGGAACTCGATGCGGAATCCGAACTTTACGTGCAAAAGGCCTTGGCCAATTTGATGGTGGGACGGACGACATTTGTCATCGCGCACCGTTTGGCGACTATCCGGCGCGCCGATAAGATCCTCGTGTTGGAGGGCGGCCGGATTCGCGAGAGCGGCACGCATACGGAACTCATTGCCCGCGGTGGCACGTACGCCCGTCTGCACGATTTGCAGTTTGCCGATGACGATATGCTCGCGCCGGCCCAAGCTGCGCCAGCCAACCTGGAATCCCCGCAGAATAGCTCATGAGCACAAAACATACAGCCACCGCGAAGCATCCTGAGTGCCTGTCGATGACCGGTTACGCCCAGGCGCGCCATGAAAAGCATGGCTGGGCCGTGCGCGTCACGGTCAAAAGCGTGAACCACCGTTTTCTCGATTTGAAGCTGCGCTTGCCGGAAGGTTTTGATCTTTATGACTTGCGGTTGCGCCAGATTGTGCGCGAGCGCATTAATCGCGGCCATCTGGAAATCTACGTGAACGCCGAGCCCGGGACCGCCGCTCCCGTTCAGGTCAATAAGGAACTCGCTCAAGCGTACCTGCGTGCTGCGGAATCGCTGATGCATGGAACGTCCGCCGCCGGAAAACTGGACGTGGTTTCCTTGCTGCGTCTCCCCGGCGTGATCGCAGGATCCAACGGCACCGTGCCTGAGGGCGTGGAAGACCAGGAAAAGCTGGGGAAAGCGTTCGAAACCTGCCTGCGCGAAGCCCTCACCAAACTGGATGAGATGCGCCGTGCGGAAGGCAAGCACCTCGTCGCGGAGTTACGCGAGCGATTGGCGCGCATTGCCGGCCAGGTCGAGCAGGTGCGAGGGTTGGCCGCCTCGTTGCGTCCCGTCTTTGCGCGGCGCCTCGAGACGCGCCTCAGGGAATTGCTTGGCGGAACGGCCATCGACCAGGCGCGCTTGGCGCAGGAAGCTGCGCTGCTTGCGGAACGCAGCGATATCAGTGAAGAATTGGACCGCTTGCGCAGCCACCTGCAACAGTTCACGAAGTTGCTGGATGGCGCGGGCGAACTTGGCAAAAAGCTCGATTTTCTGTTACAGGAGATGCATCGCGAGGCCAACACCATGCTTTCCAAGACGCCCGGCGTGGAAAGCGAAGCACTTGCCATTACAGGCTTAGCGCTGGAGATCAAGGCGGAGATTGAAAAGCTGCGCGAGCAGGTACAAAACATCGAATGAGCGCGGGGACGGAGAGCGGGCCGATGGTGTTGATTGTTTCGGGACCTTCCGGCTCCGGCAAATCGACGCTGGTGCAAAAGATTCTCGAGTTGCCCGGCACCATGCCGTCGATCTCCTGTACTACAAGGCCGCGCCGCGCGACTGAATCCAGCGGAAAATGTTATGATTTTGTTTCAGAGGCCGAATTTGATGCCATGGTGGCGCGTGGCGAGTTCCTCGAGTACGCGCGGGTCTTCGGAAAGCATTCCTACGGCACGCCGAAAAAGTGGCTGGAGGAATCGCGCAAGAAAGGACTCGACCTTGTGCTGGAGATCGACGTTCAGGGCGCGGCGCAGGTCAAGGAAAAGCTGCCGGAATCGCTAGCGATTTTCATCCTGCCGCCCTCGAGGGAAGAGCTGGAGCGCCGGTTGCGTAGCCGCGGGCAGGATTCCGATGAAGAAATTGCGCGGCGGCTTGCCAAGGCGCACGATGAGATCGCCGCTTTAGGCAAGTATTATGATTTTTGCGTGGTGAATGAGGACGTGGAGCGCGCGGGACGCGAGGCTCAGGCGATTGTAATCGCTTTGCGCTGCACCAGCGCGCGCCGCCGGGACCGGGTACAAAAACTTCTGGCATCGTTTGGGGGGAAGAATTAATGACTGTGCAGACAAAAGCTCCGGAGAGCCAGTTTGCGTATGTAGTGCTTGCAGCCAGGCGCGCGCGGCAGATTATGGCCGGTGCGCCTCCGATGATTGAGAATCCCAAGACACAAAAGGCTACGCGAGTCGCTTGCGAAGAGTTGGAGCAAGGTTTGCTCGAATTCGATTTTCCCGAGGTAACTTCCGTCGACGAGGACAAGGACGGCAATAAGAGGAAGAAGTAGCGCCAGCGGGAAGGAAGAAATGCGAATCACGTTGGGTGTCACCGGCGGCGTAGCGGCTTATAAAGCCGCGGAACTCGTGCGCCGTCTGCAACAGGAAGGCTACAACGTCCAAGTGGTGATGACACGCAGCGCGCGCGAATTCATCACGCCACTCACTTTTGCTGCGCTGAGCGGGCAGAAAGTAATCACCGACCTCTTCGGGGATTCTTCCGGCAGCGAAGCCAATCTTGAAAGCGCCATTGAGCATATTGCGGTGGCGCAGCGCACGGACCTTCTCCTGGTAGCACCCGCCACGGCCGACATCATCGCAAAGTTCGCTCGCGGCGTTGCCGACGACTTCCTCACGACTCTATATTTGGCCTCCACCGCACCTGTAGTGATCGCTCCGGCCATGAATGTGAATATGTGGAATCATGCGGCCACCCAAGAAAACGTGGAGATGCTAAGGGCGCGCGGCGCGAAAATCGTTGAACCGGATGAAGGCTATCTGGCTTGCGGCATGACCGGGCCCGGACGCCTCGCTGGCCTAGAAGAGATTCTGGCGGCAGTGCGCGAAGTCACGAAATCACAAAGAGACTTGGAGGGCGAAACCATTCTGGTTTCCGCTGGTCCTACTTGCGAAGACCTCGACCCTGTTCGCTACATCACTAACCGTTCGTCCGGCAAGATGGGCTACGCCGTCGCCGAAGCCGCCGCAAAACGCGGGGCCAGAGTATTTTTGGTCAGCGGGCCGGTGAATTTGGAAACTCCCGCGGGTGTTGAGCGCATTGATGTGCGCACCGCCGAGGAAATGCATCGCGCGGTCGTAGAACAATTCGCCCAAGCATCGGTTGCGATTCTCGCCGCGGCTGTGGCGGATTACCGGCCTGTCGAGCGTCGCGGCGAAAAAATCAAAAAGGGCGTCGCGCCGCTTGCGATCTCTCTCGAACCGACAACCGACATTCTCGCAGCAGTTGCCAGGAACAAAGGCGAAAAGATTGTCGTCGGTTTTGCTGCGGAAACGGATCACGTCGCAGAGCATGCCCGGAAGAAACTCGCGTCCAAGAACGCCGATCTGATCGTAGCCAACGACGTTACGGCGGAAGGCGCGGGTTTCGACCGGGACACCAATGTCGTCACTCTTTTCTCCCGCGACGGCCGCGATCTCGCCCTTCCCAAAATGCCCAAGAGCGAAGTGGCCCAGCGCATCATGGACGAAGTTATTCGGTTGCGGGCGTTGCGCCAGGCTCCGGCAGCACGGCATTCGAACGTCTGATCCTCCATGCCCGGGCAAATTCCAGAACATCTTCAGAAAAAAGCCGCGGACCGGTTAGCTTTCTACGAAGACCTCGGAATTCGTTTGTTTTACCGCAATCGCCGCGTGGAAGCAGTTTTCCAGCAGGAACCGTCGGTGGAATCAGCAGAAAACATAAACCCCTCGACTCAAATCACTTACCAGGAGCCCACTTTGCCGAAAGCCCTTCCCAAACCCGGGTTGCAAAAAGCTGTCTCAGCCGTGCCTTCGAAGATTCCGCCCTTGCCTCTGCCAGCTTCACCCCCGCCATCTTTATTCGACGCTACCGACAAAATCGTGGGTGACACGCTCCTAAAGATTCGCGAGGATCTGGGTGAGTGCACGCGCTGCAAGCTTCATAAGCACAGGCATACAATCGTCTTCGGCGACGGAAATCCTAAGGCCGAACTCGTTTTCGTCGGCGAAGGACCGGGTGCGGACGAAGATGCACAAGGGCTTCCTTTTGTCGGGCGCGCCGGGAAACTTCTCACGCAAATGATCGAGGCGATGGGCTTGCAGCGCAAGGATGTTTACATCTGCAACGTGGTGAAGTGCCGCCCGCCGGAGAATCGCACGCCGGAAGACGACGAAATCAGCACTTGCTCGCCCTTTCTCTTGCGGCAACTCGAAGTCATCGCGCCTAAAGTGATAGTTTGCCTCGGTGCCGTCGCCGCGAAAACGCTTCTGAAAACAAATCGCGGAATTTCCCAGTTCCGCGGGCAATGGCTTGACTATCGAGGAAGCAAATTGATGGCTACCTATCACCCCGCCTATCTCTTGCGCAACCCCAACGCAAAAGGGGAAGTCTGGAAAGATCTCCAGAAGGTCATGGCCGTCCTCGGTCTCCGTGCAAAAGGCAAGTCCGCCTGACCCATCATGGGAATCCTGCTCGGGCTGCTTACCGCGATAGGCTGGGGCGGCGCTGACTTTACCGCGCGATTCTCCGCGCATCGCGTGGGCGCGCTCCGCACCATGTTTTACATGCAGTTCATCGGATTTCTGCTCCTCACCGCCTCCATGCACTGGCTCGGCGGTTGGGGACATCTTGCAGACGGTTCCGGATGGCAACCGTGGGCCTGGGGATTCCTTGCCGGCCTTATCAATGCTTGCGGCACGCTTTCTCTGTATCGTTCGTTCGAGATCGGCAAGATGGCCGTCGTCGCCCCGCTGTCCGCGAGTTATCCTGCGCTGACATTGATCCTTTCCTGGCATGGCGGTGATCATCTTTCGGCTGCAAGAGTTGGCGGCATCCTCTTGATACTATCCGGCGTCGTGGTGGTCGCAGGTGGAGAGCACCTGCCCTCAGAAAATTCCACACAACCCGCAAAGACAAATACCCGCGGCATTGGCTGGGCGATCGTCGCTGCCGTCGCATTCGGCATCTTATTCTGGCTCCTTGGGATTCGTGTCGTGTCCCGCGTCGGAGCGATACAATCCGTGTGGATGATCCGCCTGACCAGTTCGATCCTGACAGCATCCATAATTTTCTCCGCCGCGCAGCCCATGCGCCTGCCGCGCGGCACCGTGCGTTGGATGGCTCTCGGGATGGGTCTATTCGATACTCTGGCCTTTGTGTTGAGCAATCGCGGCATGCAGTTGGAGCAAGTGGCGGTGATCAGCGTGCTCGGCTCGCTCTATGGAGCGGTTACTGTGGGACTCGCGGCAATTTTTCTGCGCGAACATATCTCCCGCTGGCAATGGGCAGGAATCGCGACTATTTTTGCCGGAATTTTTCTAATTAGCAGGTAAGTGCCCACCACCCTTACCTTGAACCGTTCCCCCCATTCGAACGCATTTCTCCCTGCTGATACACTACACGGCGCGATGAATTCTTATTTCTGCAACGTGGCGTTGCCCGTGCCCCTGCGAACGACGTTCACCTATGCCGTGCCGGAAGAGTTGCGCTATACGTTGCGGGCGGGCACCCGCGTCCTGGTGCCCTTCCGCAAGAAGTCGCTGGTTGGCGTTGTCGTGGAGTTGGCCGACGCCGCTCCCAAAGACACTAAAATCCGTGAAATCACCCGCGTGCTCGATATCGTCCCTCCGCTTACCTCGAAGCTCATCGAACTCGCCACCTGGATTGCCGGCTACTACGTCGCGCCCCTTGGCGAAGTCTTTCGCGCCATGCTTCCCCCGCTCGTTGAGCTGAGATCCCAGCGCCAAATCGTTTTGACGGAATGCGGGCGCGAGGCCGCCGAAAGTTTGAGTGGCGGCGAACTGTCTCACGGCTTGACGGGAATAGAGGCCGCATTTCTCGCGAAGTTGAAAGAAAAGAAAGGCGCAATGCCTTTAAGGCCGCAAGCGAAGCTGGGTTTGGAAGTTTCGTCGCTGCAAAAACTACAGCGCCTTAGGCTCATTGAAATTCACGAGAGCATTCAACCGCAAAAACGCAAAACGCAGCGTGTGATTGCCTGGAAAGCTGCGCTGGCGCACAGTGACGCCGCCAAGCCGCTCGCCGAAAAAGAAGAAAAGATTCGGATGCTGCTCGAAACGGAGCGTGGACCGCTTCCCTTAGCGCAACTCTTGCGGCTTGCGAAAATAACGCGATCTTTGATCGAGCGTATGCTGCGAGACGGCTTACTCGAAAGCTGGGAGGAGCCGCAAGATCCGGCGGAAGACGCTTTCGATGCGGGCTACACGCCACCAGCGCACGAACTGAACGCCGAGCAGGACAGCGCGCTCAAAGAGATTCGCGCGCGATTCGAGTTGGGAGAGTTCGGCGTGCAATTGCTGCATGGCGTGACCGGCAGCGGCAAAACAGAAGTGTATTTGCGCGCGGTGCAGGACACTCTCGCCCGCGGGAAAACCGCGATCATCCTCGTGCCGGAGATCGCCCTGACGTTGTGGATTGGGCGGCAGTGTCGCTCCTGGTTTGGCGCTCGCTTTGAGGGCGTGGCGGTTTTGCATTCCGCGCTCAGCGACGTCGAGCGAGCGCGCGAATGGTGGCGCGTTCGAAACGGCGAAGCGCGCGTCGTCGTTGGAACCCGCTCGGCAATTTTCGCTCCGCTCGAGAACCTCGGCCTGATTATCGTCGATGAAGAGCAGGAAAACAGCTACAAGCAGGAAGAAACGCCCCGGTATCACGGGAGAGACGTGGCTATCGTCCGCGCAAAGATGGAAAACGCCTTGGGGCTCCTCGGGTCCGCTACGCCCTCCATGGAGAGCTACCATCACACCCGCAATGGAAAGTACGAATTATTGACACTCGCATCCCGTGTCGCGGACCGCGCACTCGCAAACGTGGAAATTGTCAACCTGCGCGAAGAGTTTCAGCAAACGCATCAGACCAGTCCGATTTCCGCCAAGCTGCACGCGGGAATTCAAGACTGTCTTTCGAATGGCACGCAGGCCCTCGTGCTCATCAACCGGCGGGGATATTCCTGGTCCGTTCTGTGCCGAAGTTGCGGCGCGTCCGTGCAGTGCGTCAATTGCAGCATCTCCATGACGCATCACAAGCAACGTAACCGCCTCGAATGCCATTATTGCGGCTCGATTCAAGCTATTCCGAAACTCTGTCCGAAGTGCCAGTCCAAATACGTTTATTTTTTTGGCGAAGGCTCCGAGCATCTCGAAGAGCGCCTGCGCAAGGAATTTCCCGGCGCGCGCATCGCGCGGCTCGACCGCGACACCGCGCGCACCAAGCGCCAATATCAGGAAACGCTCGGAGCGTTTGCCGGCGGCGCGCTCGATATTCTCGTGGGTACGCAAATGCTCGCTAAAGGTCACGATTTTCAGCGCGTAACACTCGTTGGCGTCGTCAGCGCGGATTCCTCGTTGAGCCTGCCGGACTTTCGTGCTGCGGAGCGAACCTTTCAATTGCTGACGCAAGTAGCCGGCCGCGCGGGCCGCGGCGAACTGCCCGGACGCGTGCTCATTCAGACCTTTTATCCGGAGCATTACGCGATTCAGGACGCCGTCAAACAGGATTACCTTTCCTTCTTCGAGCGCGAATTGCACTTCCGCCGCATGATGGCCTACCCGCCGTTCGCCTCGCTGGCCAACGTGATTGTTCGGGATACCAGTTTGGAGAAAGCAATCCGCTGGTCGCGACTGCTTTCCGAATATCTCTCGCCGCACGATGGAGAAAAAGTCCGCATTTTGGGGCCGGCGACCGCGCCGCTTGCACGGCTAAAAAAGGAGCACCGTTTCCAGTTTTTGCTGAAGTCGCCAAAGCGCGCGGTCCTTACAAAGCTGCTCAGCGGTGCTCTCGCGTATTGCCATTCCAAGGAAATCCCTCAGCCAGCCATCCTCGTCGATATGGATCCACTTAACCTGTTGTAAGTGCCTTGACGTCAATGGGTTAGGCGAGAAATTACCCAGCAACCCTGGCGGAGCACCGGGCATCAAAAAGACTGGTGGTGATGTCTTCAAGCCCTAGGCATGTCCACCGCCTTGGACGTTCCCGACAGCCCTCAGTCCAAGCAATCCAAAAATACGTAGCGTGGAGGAAGATCATCCTTATGCGCAAATTAGCGTATCTCGTGGGACTCTTTGTTCTTGCCAGCCTGCCGGCAGTCGCGCAGGAGTCGAGAACCAAGGATCTCTCTTTGGAATACTCTTATCTTCGGGCCAATCCTTCGACCACTGGTTTTCCGAGCTTTGGCGCCAACGGAGGCTCCGCCTCTTTTGCGCTTAATCCTCGGAGTTGGTACGGGATCGCGGGCGAGTTCAGCGCGTATCACGTAGGCGATATCAGCGGCGCTAGCGTCGATACGAACTTGTTGACTTACATGGCTGGCCCGCGGTTCTATTTCCACCACTTCCGCCGCTTTACTCCGTTTGCCCAGGAGCTTTTCGGTGCGGCTCATTCCGGCGGCACGGGCTTCGGAATTCCTGGGTCGCGGAACTCCTTTGCGATGGCGCTCGGCGGAGGCGTGGATGTTCCGTTCAAGAACCACTTGTCCGTTCGCTTGGGGCCAGTGGATTATTTACTGACGGAGTTCCCCGAGACCACCGCAGCAGCTGGTAGAAAGACGCAGAATAACCTGCGTGTTTCCGGAGGAGTGCGCTGGCGGTTCTAAGTGAAAGCTGGTTACGCAGTAGCGAAGAAGCCGGGCCTCGTGTCCGGCTTCTTCATTTCGCAACCAGCAAAGAAGCAACGAGGTCATAGGTCCCGAACACTCTCAGAGACCTCCCCGTTTCAACAGTACGGTAGAATGCGGGGCATGAGACATTCTTTTGGATTCGCGGCGCTAATTTCACTTGTCCTCGTTTTGTGCTCAGCTTCTGCAACCACTGCTCAAACGGCCCTATCGGAAGGAGCGCAGCAATTTGCCGAGTTTGACGACTTCCGATTGCGCAACGGCGGGGTCATCCACGATTTCCGGCTTGGCTATCGCACGCTTGGAAAACTCAACGCTGAAAGGTCGAACGCCGTTCTTTGGCCGACGTGGCTAGGTGGCAAGTCAGAAGACCTGCTGCAGTTCGTCGGGCCAGCAAAGGTGGTGGATAGCAGCCGCTATTTTGTGATTCTCGTGGATGCCATCGGCAACGGGGTATCCAGTTCACCCTCGAACAGCAAGTCCCAGCCGCTCATGAAATTCCCCGAGTTCATCATTCGCGACATGGTGGAATCCGAACATCGCCTTGCCACCGACGTTCTGCGTTTGTCGCATCTGCGCGCCGTCATGGGCCTCTCCATGGGTGGCATGCAAACCTTCGAATGGGCCGTGACTTATCCCGATTTCATGGATTTGCTTATTCCCATGGCCGGGTCGCCCCAGTCCACTTCCTTTGACAAGCTCCTGTGGACCTCACAGATCGATGCCATCGAGCTGGACCCCGCCTGGAATCACGGCAATCCCACCGGGCCGTTGGACCGGGGTCTCGGACTATTGGAAGAGATTGGTTCCATGAACCTTACCTCGCCGGCCTACCGTGTAGCGCAGACCAAGCCCGACGGATTTGACGCGCTTCTGAGTGACATACGGAAGGGTGCCAAAGGCGACGGCGGAATGGCAAGCGACCGGATTCGCCAGCGCCAAGCCATTATTGTGCTCGACATTCCAGGGGAGCTTGGCATAACCATGGAACAATCCGCGATCAAAGTACACGCAAAGCTCCTGGTCATCGTTTCACCCCAAGATCATTTGGTGAATCCAGAGCCTGCCATGAAGTTCGCCGCTGCCGCCGGCGCCGCACTGGTTAAACTGGATTCCGCGTGCGGGCATCTGAGTCTGTCCTGCATCTCCGTGGGGCCTACGGTAGCCCGCTTCCTAGCTGACCCTACATCAGTTCATAGTGAAACATTGCGCGAGCCGGTGAACCACTAGAGCGCACTCACAGAGCCTCACTTTCATTCTCAGAATGAGTCATCAAAGCAAGGTTTGTTGCGTCCTGAGACGATCTCATTGTCGCGTCCGTCAGATTGGCTCGACGGGTCGTGCCTAACTGAATACAAAGCCGTACTTCTGAGGAAAAGCAAAATCGCCCGCGATTATTGATAAAAAAGAAGATGCTGGTGCAAGCTTGTTTCACTGGCCTTAAGAGACATTCATTACCCGCGCTGCGGAGTCCAAAGTCGAAAAACTGGAGTTTCTGGCACGCGCAATGCATCTCTACCCGCAGGTCCGCGCACGCGACGGTTGAACTTCGGGAGTGATGGTGCAAAGCGGAACCGGGAAGCCACCCGAACCAGCTACGGAATTGGCTCCCCGCGGCCGTAAAGATTGACTCCCGCAACCGCCAAGTCCCCCGAGGACACACCTCAAAAGTGCGCTGCAGGTCGAGATGCGGTGCAAGCTGTCTGAAGCTAAGAATCTAAATGCTAGGCCTAGGTTTCTCAAGGCCCTCCCACCGAACGAGATTTCGGCCATCTTTCTGACCCTTGTCCTGTTTGCCTTTGCGGCGAGTGTCAACGCCCAGGAGCCAAGTGCGCTGGGAAGGGCCGGCACGATCTCAGGCACGGCGTACCTGCCCGGCAACAATCAACCGGCCAGCCAAGTGGCGGTAAGCCTGAAATCGCACGACGCCGGAATCTTTCGCGGCGTCCTAACTGACTACGACGGCCATTTTGAGGTCACCGGGCTGCCTTCAGGCACCTATGAAATCACCATCGAAGAACAGGGGTACCAGCCTTTGCGAAGCACCGTACCGTTCGATGGGACCTCTCTCAAGCTTGAGCTTCACCTGCTCCCATTTGCACCGCCGCCAGCACCGCAGAACGCCAATACCGTCTCAGCACGGGAACTTATGATTCCCGGCAAAGCCAAAGACGAGTACAGAAAGGGATTGCTGAGTCTGGCAAAAAAGCAATTTGTACAGAGCCTGAGCCACTTTACGAGGGCCGCCCGAGCGTTCCCCGGTTACTTTGAAGCGCTCTATCATCAAGGAGTCGTGGAGACGGACCTCGGTCATAACGAAGAAGCCATGCAGGCTTTTCAAGCGGCAGTTAATTTGAGTGGAGGACGGTACGCCAGGGCGCAGTTCGGCATTGGCTACCTCTATTATCTGCAGGGTAAGCCAGGCGACGCAGAAAGCATAACTCGGAGGGGGTTGGAGGTGGATCCGAACTCCGCCGATGGTTACGTCATCCTGGGTATGGCGCTTTTGCGGTTGAACCGGCCAGACGAAGCGGAAAGGAGCGCTCGCGACGCCCTCCTCAGGAATCCCAAAATGGCGAACGCCTACCTTCTCCTGGCGGATACTTCTGCGCGCAAGGGAAATTATGCGGAGCAGATCAAGGATCTGGATACCTACCTGCGGCTGGATCCCACCGGCCCTGCCAGCAAACGTGCGCATGAAGTGCGGGACGTTGCGCAGAAAATGCTAAATCGAACCCAGCCACAGGATTAGTTCCTATGGCCCGGAGTGCGAACACTGTAGCTGGTGGTCTTCAAGTTTTAGTTTAACTTGGCGGCGCAGAGTAGCTTGCGGATTGGCTACAACACGCACCCGAACGCCTGTCCCCTTCAATTCCCTTAAAGTCAGCAGGTTAGGGGAGTAGCTGGCTTAGACTCTAGCTGAGGCACGTTTGCGCCAAGAAAGATAGGCAGGGACGCCGATGACAAGCAGGAAAATAGCAACTTTGAGATTCCGGAATTGATCTGGATCGCGGAACGCGGCGTACACGGCGTTGCCAACGATCGCGGCCGCTGCCAGAACAAAGAGAATCGGCGTCCATGGGTATCCGGGAACACGGTAGGGAATGGGCCGGCTGCCATTGGCCTTGCGTATGGGAAATATTGCCGCAGCGCCCAGGCCGTAGAAAATCCACCCGATGAAAATCACGCCTTCAATCAGTTTTTGGAACTTGCCCAATTCTCCCGCGCAAACGAGTACTGCCGACCAGACGCCTAGCGCGACAATCGCGAAAACCGGCGTACGAAACTTCACGTGCACAACAGCGAGCTTCTTGAAAAAAAGATTGTCCTGCGCCATGGCGTAAAAAACCCGCGGAGCAGTAAGGATCACGCTGTTGGCGGCGCTGAACGTGGACACAAGAATCGTGAGCGCGACAATCTTGCCCGCCCAGGGTCCCAAGACCGCGGTAACCGAAGTGGCTGCGATGGTCTCGCTGGCGGCCGTGGCCACAGGACCAAGCGCAAAGAGATAAGCAGCAATAGCAACAAGATAGAGCCCGATCAAAACAAGAGAGCCCAGCAGAAAAGCGCGCGGAAAGGCCTTCTGCGGATCGACAACTTCTCCCGCGCTGTACGTCCCGAATTGCCAGCCCTCGTAAGCCCACAAAACAGCAATCATGGCTATGCCAAAATTCGAGAGCAAACTACCACCGTGTTGTGTAGCGCCTAGGGCCGGTATCACCTCCTTGGCGTGATGGCCCAGCGAGAGAAGCACTGCGCTCAAGATCACAATGACTCCCGCTTTAATGAGCGTGGTCCAGTTCTGTAAGTCCGAACTTTTTCGCGTGCCCCAAACGTTCACGATCGTGACGATGGCAATCACCACCACGGCCACGAACGTCTGCGCTACTGGGGAAACAGGAAATATCCTGGCAAAGTATTCGCTGAACGCACGGGCCAGCGCAGCCACGGACCCGCTGGCAATCACGAGAAACAGGCACCAGCCATACAGAAAAGCGAGCGGCCGACCGAACCCGTCGCGGATATAGCAGTAGAGCCCGCCCGCTTCCGGATTGCTCGCGGCCAACTCAGCGTAAGTAAGCGCTCCGAGGAGAGAGAGCACGCCCCCGACGATCCACACCAGCAATGCAATGCCGACCGAGCCTCCCACCTGACGCAGAATGGGGCCCGGCGTGCGAAAAATGCCTGAGCCAATGACGGAGCCGATAAACAGAAGGAAAAGATCGCGCAGCCGAAGTGTGCGGACGAGTTCACTCATCGGGCAGTTTGCCGCGAGTCGCGCGAGCAAGCCGCAGGCATCATAACCGGAGATTCAGGTCCGTCAAGGAGAACTTGGAGGGATCGAGATGGGCGCAGGCATGAAGCACAGCAAGAAGATAATCAGTGCAAGGAACGCACCGAACCGGCGTTTTGCATCCAGCGGAGCCGGATCGTAGACCGGAGGGATGCGGAGAAAGCGCATGACCAGGAGCAGAACGCCCCAAATGTACCAACCCTCCCAGAAATGAAGCCAGCCGAGGGCCATTAGCCCGATGGGCAGAGCAAAGGACAAAACGCGATGCGCTCTCACATTCACCGAACGCAGAATGTGGCCGCCATCCAGTTGCGCCACCGGCACAAGGTTGAGCGAAGTGACGAACAAAGCCACCCACGCGGCGCGGCCAATCGGCGGCAGGAGCAGCGCGCCGGGAGAAACCCCTGGATGAAAAGCCGCATCGAGAAGCCGCAGCAGGAGAGGCGTTCCGTAAATCAGTTCCGCATCCGCTGGATTTGTAAGCCCGGGCACCAGTTTGGCATGGAGCACACCGTAAACCAGCGCGGGGATCGCAAAAAGGAAACCCACGATGGGTCCCGAGGCGCCAACGTCAAACAAAGCGCGATTGGTGCGCATCGGCGAACGAATTAAGATAAACGCACCAAAGGTTCCGGCAAGGTTGGGGAAGGGAATGAAAAAGGGATAGCTGGCGCGAAGGTGATGGTAGCGGCAAGCGAAGAAATGTCCCAGTTCGTGCGCGAGCAGAATCCCGAGCAACGTGGCGGCAAACGGAAGTCCCGTGAGGAGGCCCGCAGGATTTTTGTAAAAGAGCGTGAAGGCCCGGAAAAATTCATTGATGGACACGGCCTCATTGTGCCCGTACGCCACAGCAAACTGCGTTCCGGCCACAAGGCACGTGCATAGCGTAAGGAGAAAAAGCAAAGCTGCGAGAATCAGCGATTTCAGCGTAGGGCGAGGGGGAATCTGCGCGGAATACCATTGCTGGACAAGATCGGAACTCCAATCAACATTTGCTGGTATCGATGACGGGGGATTCTCTGGCAGTGGCGGTGGCGGTGGCGGTGGCGGTGGGACAGGTTCACGCTACAAAGGAAACCACTGAGGATCCTAATCTCTCGGATTGCCGATTGCTTTCTGCGCTTCCAAAGAACCGCTACGCCGTCTTCTTGTCGTCGTCCTTGCCCTGAAGTTCCTTGCCCGGCTTGAAGCGCACAGCTTTTCCCGGCGGAATGTTGACTTCCTCGCCCGTTCGCGGATTCCGCCCAATTCCCGTCTTGCGGGGCTTCACGCTAAAAACGCCGAAGCGGCGGAGCTCGATGCGTTGACTGCGGCCAAGCGCTTGCTTCAAGGATTCAAAAATCGTTTCGACGGCTTGCTCGGCCTTCGTGCGGCTAATGTTCGTCGCGGCCACTACCGCGTTGACCAGGTCCAGCTTAATCACTCGATCCTCCCGCACTTCCGAGGCAGATGCTAGAGGGTGCAGGGCGGGTTGTCAAGACGTGAGGGGTAATCTACACTGAACGTCTTTTGGCGTGGCGTGTTGCGCCGGTGAGCGGCAGTCATCGAACAAAATTTGCAATTACTTTCAGGAGGAATGGATGTCCGTCAAGCCAGACCGCTGGATCCGGCGCATGTCGCTGGAGCACAAGATGATCGAGCCGTTTACGGACCGCCAGGTGCGCGAAGGAGTGATCAGTTACGGAGTGTCTTCCTACGGCTACGACATCCGCGTGGCGGAGGAGTTCCGCATTTTCACAAATGTGAACACCACTATCGTCGATCCAAAACATTTCGATCCGCGGTCGCTCGTGGAATTCAAAGGTGACGTTTGCATCATTCCTCCGAATTCTTTCGCCTTGGCCCGTTCAGTCGAATACTTCCGCATTCCGCGCAACGTGCTGACTATCTGCGTGGGCAAATCGACCTACGCGCGTTGCGGGATTATCGTCAATGTGACGCCTTTCGAGCCGGAGTGGGAAGGATTCGTGACTTTGGAAATCAGCAACACTACCCCTCTGCCCGCGAAGATTTATGCCAACGAAGGCTTGTGCCAGGTGATTTTCTTTTTGTCGGACGAAGACTGCGAAGTCAGCTACAAGGACAAAAAAGGCAAATACCAGGCACAAGGCGGCATCGTTCTTCCGCGCGTGTAAGGCGCGGACGTCAACGGTATCAAACGCTTGGCTCGAGAATGAAACCTTTCACCCGAGCAATCATTGGGGCTGGGCTTTCGCTGATGTTCACAGCCGCTACGAGGGCGCAGTCGAACTGGGCGGTGGCCCCCGACAACCGCGGCGCGCTTTACTTCTGCGACATCCAACGCGACAAGGTGTGGCTGTGGGAGCCGCGAGGGCTGCGCCTGCTGTTTGATCACAATCACTGTCATACCCTGGTGCTCGGCTACGATGGCTGGGTGTACGGAGAAAATGTGGGCGGCGAATCGCGCGCGGGAGGTGTCGTCGGGGTATGGCGGCTGGCGCCTGAAGGCAAGCAGGAGTTCTTGCTGGCTCCCACTGCAAGGCCTGACCCGAGCATTTGGGTTGTGCGCGATGCCAAGGGCAACACCTATGCGTGGGAGGGGAACCCGGAGACGAAGGGCCGTTCAAGAATCCTCGAGCGCTCGCCCCAAGGGGAATTAAGAGTTCTGGCAGGTGACTTATGGGGATTTGCCGATGGGGCCGGAAACACGGCGAAGTTTGGCCAGGTGGCTGCGATGGCGGCGACCGCTGACGGGTCGCTTTATCTGGCGGACGAAGGGAGTCTTCGGTGCGTCTCCGCGGATGGAACAGTCAAAACGCTACAGCGAGATATTTTTTCTACCGTGGTTGGAGGGCTCCCGGGAATCGGTGGCCTTTACAATCATCACATGGGCATTGCGGTGGACGACCAAAGCGTTGTCTACGTGGTGGACTATGGCCGCAACCATATCCTTCGCTGGGATGCAGCGCACGGCACGCGTGTCGTGTTCCAGTCTCGCGGAGTAGCAAACTGGCTCAGCTCCGGCGGATGGGGTTGGCGACCAACGGGAGTGGCTGTCGAAAAAAACTCCATCCTGGTCATGGAAGATTGGGGTTTGCCGACGTTCGCGGCAGAGTTGATCGGCAATCCTCGAGTGAGCCGTGTTTTGGCGGATGGTACCGTGGTGAAGGTGACGGCAGTGTCAAATACCGTGACGCGAATCTTCGCTGCCGCGATACTCCTGGTGCTCGGCTTAGCAATGTTTGCCTGGCGCCGCAACAAAACGAGAAGAAGTTCCACTTTCGGGGGAAAAGCAAAAGGCGAACAGGCCTGAATTCACATTGGCTCACGTGGAAGCATGGCCCGCCAACGGATAGCCACGCTCGCGCCATGCATTCAGGCCGCCTTCCAACGGCCGGATGCGCTTGATTCCATTCTTTCTGAGGAGCAGCGCCACACGGGCGCTGGTAGCTTCGTTCGGTCAAGTACAGTAAAGAACCACCTCACTATCCCGCGGGAGACGGTTGCTCTTTTCCTCGAGCTCCTTGGCCTCCATGTGCAGCGCTCCGGGAATGGTCTCCGGCTCAGCTTCGAAATCCATCGAATGGCGCAGATCCACGATCGTGACCGGTTCTCCCGAATCAATTTTTTTCTTTAATTCATCCACGGTAATCCGCGCGATACGCAATTCCCGGAGGAAGCGCTGGCGGGCGACAAATTTGTAGCCGATATAGGCAGCCAGGGCGCCGGCCATCAGCACAAGAAGCCAGCCGCCAAGCGAAGCCAGACGCGCCGCAACGCGCTCAATCTCGCCGCTGAAGGCGTACCCTACTCCGAGAAAAGCGCACGCCCACAGCGCCGAACCTATGGCGTCAAACAACAAAAAGCGCCGGAAGCGCATGCGAAAGACTCCCGCAAGCGGCGGCGTAACCAGCCCAAGACCCGGCAAAAACTTCGCCAACAAGAGCGATCGCGCTCCCTGCTTGGAGAATATGCCTTCCGTCCGCCGCACGCAGGAATCCGGCTCGAGCGAAATCCGGCAGAGAAGCTGCAGAATCTTGATGCCTTTGTGGCGTCCCAGCTGAAACCAAACGGAATCCGACGTCAGCGCACCTAACACCGCGAACAAAAGTGAGGCAAAGAAATTAAGTTGTCCCGCGCCGGCAAGGGCGCCCGCAGCAAGCAGCAAAGGCATTGCGGGAATGGGAACGCCGATCTGTTCCACGAGAACCCACGCAAACAATACCGCGTGTCCATGGTGGATGAGGAAATCGAAGGCGCGATGCATGGTTGGGCTGGCGTCCCTGTTCTCCAGTCACTTGGAAGCGAAAGGAGCAGTATGCCCCCAACTGCCCGTCATTACGAATTCGCGGATCGGCTTGCGTGTCCTTGGCGCCAATTCTGACTTTCGGAAGTCTTCCGGGAGAGTTTGCGGGTCGCCGGGATATCCGATGGCGATTGCCGAGACGGGATCCCAGCCCTCGGGAATCCCGAACTCCTTCCGGGCCTTATCATGGTAAAAGCCCGCCATCTGATGAACGAGCAATCCGCGTGAGGTAGCTTCCGCAGTCAGTTGCGCATTAGCCGCGCCGACGTCATGAACGGCCACGGGGTTCGGCGTACCATTGTGACTGAAGTTCCGGCGCGCCACAGAAATCGCCAGCACTGGTGCGTTCTTGGCCCATTTTGCGTTGAACTCCACCAGAACGCTCAACATTTTCCTGCAATTTTCTGCATCATCCTTGGTGGCGACGAGATACGACCAGGGCTGGTCGTTATAGCTGGATGCCGCCCAGCGCGCCGCCTCGAAAAGGCTGGCGAGGACCGCTGGTTCAACGGTTTTGTCCGAGAATGCTCGCGGGCTCCAACGATTGCGGATGAGATCGTGTACGGGATAGTCCGTTACTGCTGCTTTCTGCATGCTTTTAATCCCTCTGCTTGTGACTTCTTCTTAGATGATTCCGGCAACCGAGGCGGTGCATCGCGCCGCCTCCCGGTCACCTTCCGCTATTTCCAGGGAGCAAGCTAATCGCCGGACTTCGGCGCAGCCTTTTGAATCAGCTCCACGTCGAGCGTAATGTTCACGTCATCGCTCACCACCACGCCGCCGTTATCGAGTTTGGCGTTCCACTTCACGCCGAAGTCTTGCCGGTTGATTTTCGTGGTCGCCGTGGCCGCGACTCGCTGATTTCCCCAGGGATCCTTTACCGGAGCAGTCAGCCCATCCACGTCGAGCACTACCTCTTTGGTCGTGCCCCTGATGGTGAGGTCGCCGGTCACGCGGAGCTTTCCCGGCGCGATTTGTTCCACCTTTTTCGATTTGAAAGTTATGCTGGGGAAGTGTGCAACGTCAAAGAAGCGTTCGCTGCGCAAATCTTTGTCGCGGTCGGGTTCGCGAGTGTCCACGGTATTCACGTCAATGCTTACTTCTATGCTGGATTTCGTAATGTCTTGATTATCGAGCACCATCGTTCCACTGAGCTTGCTGAAGGCCCCGCGCACTGTGGAAAGGCCCAGGTGACGCACCGCGAACTGCGCTGAGGAGTGCTGCGGGTCGACCTGCCAGGTGGAGTCGGCGGCCTTGGCAGGTATCAAAAGGCCCATCGCGATGCTTGAGAGTATTGTGATTCGTGAGAAGTATTTGTTCATCTTTGGGTTTTTCCTTCCTTCATTAGTTGGAGTTTGAAACGCGAGTCCGTAAGTCGTTACTCCTTCTTGCCAGCGCGGGTTTCTTCCAGCAGGTCATGGAGAGTCTTCAGTCGCGCGCCGGCCATGTGCCGGAATTGCCGCTTGTGCAGATCCCGCATGGGCTGGTCCAGTGGCTTCAAGAGTTCTAGTCCATGCGGTGTGATGCGAGTCTTCACCACGCGCCGGTCATCTTTCTGCCGCTCGCGTGTGATCAACCCGCGCTTTTCCATGCGGTCCAACAGCCGCGTGATATCCGGATCGTGAGTAATCATCCGCTCGCCAATCTCGCGGCAAGCCATCCCCTCGGGTCCCGCGCCCCGCAGGATGCGCAGCACATTGTATTGCGTGCCGGTCAATTCTGAGGTGCGCGTCAGTTGCTCGGCCTCCTGGCCCAGCGCATCGGCTGCTTTCAGCAACGCAAGGAAAATGCGCTCTTCCACAGAAGCCGGCGGGCGCTGGGATTTGTATTTTCGGCTCACGATGGAATATTAGTCGTGTAAACGACTATTGTCAAGAGGAAAAGCCAGTTGCCGCAACCGCCACTTCCTACGCCTTGCGCAGCGGGCGCAGCTGGATCTCGCTCAGAAAGCTCCCCGGCTTTTGCGTGACAATCGCTTCCACGGCGTGCGCCACGTCCTCCGGTTGCAAAGCCTTCGCGGCATTTTTCTGCTCGCGCCCGGAAAACTCCGTGGCTACGCTCCCGGGGCAAATCACGCTCACGCGGATTCCGTGTTCGCGCAAATCCTCCGCCATGCAGCCCGTTAAGCCCATCAGGCCCCATTTGGATGCGCAATAAATCCCGCCGCCCGCAAACGTGTTTCTCCCGGCGAGCGAGCTGATATTGATAATGTCTCCCGTGCCGCGCTGAATCATTGAAGGCGTCACCGCCCGCGCAACCAGAAATACACTCTTGAGATTCGTGTCCAGCACGCGATCCCAATCTGTCTCCGTTCTTTCGTGCGCCGGGCCGAAAAGGCCGATCCCCGCGTTGTTCACTAGGATCGTGATTGGACCAAGAGCGGCTTCCGTTTTGGCGACAAGTTCGGCTACCTCCGCCGCTTTAGTGACATCCGTCACGTGGAAGAAGGAGCGTGAGCCTTGCTTTTCCAAGCTTGCAGCCGAATCTTCCAGCGCTTTTTGGTCTCGCCCGCAAATGGCGACCGAAGCGCCCAGCGTTGCCAGACGCTGTGCGATGGCGCGCCCAATCCCGCGGCCCCCTCCCGTTACCAGCGCCACCGTCCCGCTAAGCGGGTTGTCTTTAAGGCGTCCTCTATTTGCGCTATTTATTCCAGCCATGAGAATTCTTCCTCGCACGGGCCACTCTTTTTGTGCGAAACTCATCCTATCATCAGAAGTTTCTGCGGCAGCGCCCATCCTGTTCGCTGTGGCGGAAATGGTGAAGTGGCCCCCGCGGCACCAAGGAAAGATCATCAGGAGCTTCGTCGAGGATAACGTCTTGCGGATGTGGCGCGGCTTTTCCTATAATCCCAACGTTTTCCGAGACAGAATGATTCCCGGTGGAAGAATTTCGGGTTGCACCGGAATACAAAATCGACGCACGGAATCTCAACGAGGAGAAACCGGAATGAATGGAACAAGGAAATGGGTGGGCATCGCGCTTGCGGTGGTGCTTTGTCTGATTCTTGGCAGCTCAAGCAGCCTGCGCGCGCAAGCACCTGCGGCCGCCCAGGACACCGCAAAGGCTCCGCCCTATACGCTTGTCGAGTACAACGCGGAACAGGCGTGCGCGGCCGAAAAAGCCCCTGCGACGCAGGTCAAATGCCTTGATGATTTCGTTTCAAAGTATCCCAATTCCGCGCTCCTCATTTACGTTTATCCCCTCTATGTCAATGCCTATAACCAATTGAAGAATCCTCAGAAAGTGATTGAGTTTGCCGATAAAACCGTGGCGTTGGCCGACAAAGTGGAACCTGTGGTCCGCTACCAGGTGTTGTATGCCCGGGCCCTTGCCTACACGAGTCTAACCGGCCCCGAGCAGGCTGCCGGGGCGGCCAAGGCTCGCGAGTCGGCGCTGCTTGGCCTGAAAACTCTGGACGAAGTCAAAAAGCCCGACAACGTTTCTGACGAGGACTTCAAAAAGCAAAAACAGCAGCCCATGGTTCTCTTCAACTATACGGCGGCCAACGCGGCGATGTTGGCTAAGGACTATGCGGCGGCCGTGGAGTCCTTCAAGGCGGTACTGGCGCTGAACCCTGACGACCTGAGCACGAACTACAACTTGGGCCTGGCCTACAAGGCAATGACACCTCCGCAGTGGATGGAGGCCTTCTGGTATTTTGCAAGAGCGGTGACCTCCAAGGGTGCTACGCAGGCGCAAGCAGACAAAGTAAAGAAGTATCTGAAAGCTCAGATGGCCAACTACCAGGGCGGGAACGTCTGCGACAACCTGATCGATGGTGAGTTGAACGAACTTCTGCAGCTCGCGGGTACTTCAGCCGAGCGTCCCGGCACCTATTCCTTGCCAAGCGGGGCGGACATCAGCGCCGTTCAAAAGGATATGACCATCGCTTCCGTCTTCACTGACCTCAAGGCCGGAGGCGACAAGAGCAAGCTGACCTGGCTCGCAGCATGCGGTCTGGAATTCCCGGAAGTACCGGGCAAAGTCATCTCTGTCGCTACCGGCGATCCGATCGTTCTGAAGATTGCCTTTGTAACCAGTGACGCTGAATTTGAGGCTGCCACTGCCCCCAACATGGATGTCAAAGTGGTTGGCCAGCCCGAGGCCGCGCGCGTCGAAAAAGACAGCGCCGTCCATTTCACGGGAACGCTCGTTTCTTACGATCCCGAACCCTTTTTCCTGCACTGGGACAAGGCTAAGGTCAAGGCAGAAGATATTCCGAAGGAAAAGGGCCCCGCCAAAAAGCCGCCCGTGCGACGGCCCGCAAAGAAGCCAAGCGGCCGGTCCAACTAGCTCTCTCATAGCCTTCAGGATCAACACCACGGCTCTCCGGCATCCCGGAGAGCCGTGGTGCTTTTTTGGAAATTGCAAGGGGTTTAGCGCGACCGCCGGCGATGGCCGTTCGTATCCAGCTTGTACTGCTCGATTTTTCTGCTCAGCGTATTGCGATGGATGCCAAGAAGCTGCGCGGCGCGCGACTGGTTGCCGTTGGCGCGGTCCAATACTCGCTTGATGAATCGTTTCTCGAACTCCTCGATTGCTTCGTCAAAGTAGATCCCGCGCTCCACCATTTGATTGACGAGCCCTTCCAGTTGATCTTTCACGGTTTTCACGCTCCGCTGGGATGTTTGTGCACGGGGCCCGGTTGCCATGTCAATTCGCGTCCGGTCAAAATGCGGTAGGCCTCTCGATATTTCTCGCGAGTGGCGTCGACTACCTCCGGTGGCAGCTCTGGCCCTGGCGGGGTTTTGGGCCAGCGCATCCGTTCGAGGTAGTCCCGCACAAATTGTTTGTCAAAAGAAGCCTGCGGCCCTCCAGGGCTGTAATGCGCGGCGGGCCAGAACCTGGACGAATCCGGCGTCAGCGCCTCGTCAATCCAAATCAGTTCGTCGTTCAGCAGGCCGAACTCGAATTTTGTGTCTGCCACGATAATTCCGCGCGGCTCCGCATGCTCTGCCGCGCGCCGGTACAGTTCCAGGCTGACCGCGCGAACTCTTTCCGCAAGATCCTTGCCGACCATTTTCTCGGCCTGACTAAACGGAATATTTTCGTCGTGGCCGCTCAGGGCCTTTGTCGCAGGTGTGAAAATCGGCTCCGGCAAGCGGTCCGATTCGCGCAGCCCGCTCGGAAGCGTGACGCCGCAGATCTTGCCGGTTACCTGGTAATCCTTCCAACCTGAGCCTGAAACGTAGCCGCGCACCACGCACTCAATTGGCAAGGGCTTCGTCTTTCGCACCAGCATGGACCGCCCGGCCAGTTCATCGCTGAATTTGTCAAACGGAGCAGGGAACTCCGTGGCGCTGATCACATGATTGGGAATAACGTCGTTCAAAAGATTAAACCAGAAGAGTGAAAGCTGCGTGAGCACGCGCCCTTTATCAGGGATCGGTGTTGGCAGGATTACATCGAACGCCGAGAGCCGGTCCGTGGCCACAATTAACAGCTTGTCGCCCAAATCGTAAATGTCGCGCACCTTCCCGCGTGCGCTCGGCGACAATCCGGCGAACTGAGTCTCCCTCAGGACTTTCATGGCTGGAGCTGAAGACACCGAGAAAATCTCCCCGACTTGGTGCTCCGCATTCTAGCGCACCGAATCGCGAAGTCAAACCCAAGCGCGGTGGAAAATTGTGCGAAACGCAAAGCCGTTAAACTCAATAGGAAAACTTTATGGAAGCAGTGATAAATAATGTCTGGAAGAATTCTCAGCGTTCCCTGCCTGTCTGGTTTCTTTCTCTGGGAAATGTGCGGGCTCGCTACGCTGCGGAAGCCGCCGCCGCGCGTGGATTGAGGTTTTCGCTCCCCGTTTCTTCCCAGCGCACACTGACCAGCTTCGAAACGCCCGGCTCCTGCATGGTCACACCGTACAGCACCGGAGCGATCTCCATGGTCTTGCGGTTGTGGGTGACCACAATGAACTGCGTCTGGCTGCTCATCTCGCCAATCAATCTCGTGAACCGGCCTACGTTCGCTTCATCCAATGGCGCATCGACTTCGTCCAGGATGCAGAACGGGCTCGGCTGGTAGCGGAAGATCGCGATCAGTAGCGCCAGCGCCGTCATGGCCTTTTCGCCGCCGGACAGCAGCAGCACATTTTGCAGCCGCTTCCCCGGAGGCGAAGCCACAATGTCAATTCCCGCATCGCCGGAGCTGTCCGGTTCGGTCAAGCGCATCTCCGCCATGCCGCCGCCAAAAATCGCGTGAAATGCGTCCGAAAAACTCTTGTTAATCGCATGGAACGCGTTTTCGAATTTTTCCTTCGTAGCCTGGTCGAGTTCGGCGATCGCTTGCTGCGTGTCGGCAATCGATTTCAACAAATCGTCGCGTTCCCGTGTTAGGAACGTGAACCGCTGCTCGCACTCGTTGAACTCCTCGAGCGCCATCATGTTCACCGCGCCCATGGACTCGATGCGCTGCTTCATCTCGCGGTAACTCGCTTCCGCGGTGGCCAATTCCTCGCCGCTCATGAACGCCGCTTCCGTGGCGATCAGGTCTTCCGGCGGTGCATTCACTTCGCTCATGCACGTTTCGCGCAGGTGCGCCCTGTCCGATTCGTTCTTCGCGCGCTCCACTTCTGCATGATTGCGCTGCTCACGCAATTCCTGCAGTTCTTGCCGCCCCATACGCAGGTGATCTTCCGTTTGCGTTACGCGCGTGCGGGCTGATTCCCATTCCTGCTCGAGTTCTTTCTGCCGCGCGTCCAGACGCAGCTTTTCGCCGCGCAGCCCTTCCAGTTGCTGCGCCAGCTCTTCGCTTTGCTTGGCCAGCCCCGCGGTTTCATCGCTGATGGACATTACTTGCTGCTGCAGCGCCGTCTCGCGCCGCTCCATTTCCGCCCGTTCTTCGCGCAGCCGCGCCGCCAGAGCTTCCGCTGCCGCCAGCCGCTCGTTAATCGCCGCAAGCCCGGCGCGCCGGGTGGCCAGCTCCTGCTGCTCCGTTTGCACGGAGCTGCGCAGACCCACAAGTTCCTCCGCCAGCCGCGTGCTCTCCGTTTCTGCTTCGGCGCGATTCAGCGCCGCCGCGGCATGCTCGTGCCTCGCGCGTTCCGCGCGCTGCCGCGCTCCCTCAGCTTCTTTCCGCACGCGCGCCAGCTCACCCTGGCAAACCGCCAGCTCTGCTCCCAGCCGCGCCAGTTCCGTCTGCATGTGGCCGTGGCGGTGCTGCGCGGAAATCACTTCGCGCTCCGCGTCGCGCTGCTTCGTATCGATTTCTTCCAGCGCTTGTTCCGTCGCGCGCAGCTCGGCGGCCACCGCCTCCAGCGCCGCCTGCTTCTCGCTCATCTGGTGTTCGAGCTGAAGCACTTCGGCATTCAGCGCGCGCAATTCGCGCTTCATGCCCAGTGGTCCCGCTTCGTCCGGGCGCCCGCCGGTTACCATGCGCCCCTGGTAGCACGTGCCCTCCGGCGTGACGAACGCGTATTGCGGATTGTTCTGCGCCAACTTTTCCGCGGCTGCTGCGCTGTCCGTCAAATACGCCGCGCGCAGCCGCGGCAGGAACTGCTTCGCCGCCGCTCCCAGCGGATCGCGGAATTCCACCAGCTTGTCCATCCGCGAAATCACGCCGTCTCCCGCGTGGAAGTTCGCAATCGGTTCATACTCGTTCTCAAGCCGCAGGTTGCGCAATGAATCCACGAAAAACGTTGCCCGGCCGCCCACTTCATCGCGCAGCATGGAAATCCCCGTGCGCGCGTGGTCGAAGGTCTCCACCACGACAAACTCCAGCTCATCGCGCAAAAACTGTTCGATGGCCGCCTCGTGCTTCTCTTCAACTTCCGCGTAATCCGCCAGCACGCCCACCGCCCGAAATTGTTGCCCGCCACCCCGCTCATTCGCCGCAAAAAGTTTCTGCACGGCTTCCGCCGTGTACGACCGGTCATTCAAAATCTGTGTCAGCGTCGAGTGGCGCGCCCGCACTCCCGCCAGCGCGTCACGCACCGTGTCCACTTCTTTCGTCAGCCCATCGCGCTGCTCACGCAACGCGCCGATCTTCGCCTGCAGCTCCGCCGCGCTGTGCTTCAACGCGCCGAGCTGCCCTGACACAGCCTCCAGCTCATGCGCCGCCCGCTCAGCGTCATCGCGCGCGCGCATCGAGGTTTCCAGCACTTCGTGCTCGTTCGCCTCCAGTTTTCGCAGCGCCTCGGTTTGGTGCACCAGCGCTTCTTCCGCTTGCTTTTGCTCGCCGTGAAGCCGCAGCAGGCTTTCGCCCGCCTCCGACGCCGTCCGCCGCAGCGCCTCGATGCGCCCCTCGGTCTCGCGAATCTGTGCCGCGCGTTGCTCTGCGCGCTGCAAGAGTTCTTCGACGCGCGCGTTCAACACGCCCGATTCCTCGCGCAGCAGTGTCACCGCCTGCACCTGCGTCGCGCTGCGCGTCTCCCATTCCGCCGCCTGCGCCCGCGCTTGCTTCAACTCTACATCCATTTGCGCGTGACGCCCCGCCAGCTCCTGCGCCCGCTGGCGGTTGAACGCGATGCGATTCTCGCTGCGGTCCACTTCCAGCGCGGTCAAGTTCAACACATTCTGGTTCTGGCGGATTTCCGCATCCAGTTCGTAAATCCTCTGATTCAGCCGGTCCTGCTCGCCTTCCATCTGCTGGATGACCGTCGCGCGCTGCGTTTCCGCCGCGTTCAGCTCTTCCAGTTGCTTCCCAATCTTTTCCGCCGCGGCATCCAGCTCGCGTGCCTTGCCTGCCAGCATCTGCCGCACGATCCCGCGCATCTGGTCGCGAATTTCCGAATATCGCCGCGCCTTCGCCGCCTGCCGCTTCAGCGACCCAAGCTGCTTCTCCACCTCGATGACAATGTCGTTCACGCGCGCCAGGTTTACTTTCGACGATTCCAGCTTCGCTTCCGCCAGCCGCTTCTTGGTCTTGAATTTCGTCACGCCCGCGGCTTCTTCGATGATCGCGCGCCGCTCCATCGGCTTGGTGGAAAGGATCAGCCCGATGCGCCCCTGTTCGATGATGGCGTAGGAATCCGGGCCAAGCCCCACGCCCATGAACATTTCCTGGATGTCGCGCAGGCGCGCGACGCGGCCGTTGATGAGGTATTCGCTTTGTCCGGAACGATACAGCCGCCGGCTGACCATGATTTCGCCGGGCTTCGTTGCGAGCACGGGCTTGTCTTCCGTTTTCTTCTTTCTCTTGAATAGCTTCTTGAATCTGCCGCCGCTTTCCTCTACCTCTGCGGCCTTTGCGCCCTCTTGGTGCAACTGTTCCTGAGCCTGGCTGCTTTCCCCTGCATCCGCTATTGCGGTCGGATTCTCTTCAATTCTCTTCTCTGCGTTCTCTGTGCGCTCTGTGTTGAAATCCCCGTCCGCCTTCGCCACCCCTTCCATCACGAACCGCGCCGCTTCCGCGAGTTCCGGATCTTCCATCGTGATGGTTACTTCCGCCATGCCCAGCGGCGGCCGCTTCGTCGTCCCATTGAAGATGCAATCCGCCATGCGTTCCGCGCGCAGCGACTTGTGGCTCTGCTCGCCCAACACCCAGGAGATGGCATCCACCACGTTCGATTTCCCGCACCCGTTCGGGCCCACGATACACGTGGTCCCCGATCCGCTGAACGTCACCGTCGTTCGTTCGCAAAACGACTTAAAGCCCACGATTTCCACTTTTCGCAGCTTAAGCAAGGTGTCCCCTTTGCCCCTCGAATTGCGTCCTTGGTAGTTCGATGCCTTCCGCCGATACCCGGTCCACCGGCTGGGCACAAGAAAAAGCGCGCAATAAGAGACGGCTTTGCGTTCCTCGAGGGGAGGGTCTTTCGAGCGTCAGGTCAATCCCGCATTCGTCGGGATCGCCCGCATCGGCCCGGTTAGGGTCGCCCGTAAGGCAGCGTGCCCGGTAAGGGCCGCGCAGAAAGTCAACCCGGTTAGGGTCGCCTTTCAAAACGTATGGCAGGTTCTCAGTCAGAGGCCCAGCCGCCTGGCGCTTAGGATGGCGGTACGGGAAAAAACCTTAACACGATGTTCCTATGGTGTCTAGCCCTATGCTACGCCTTGTGGCCCTCTCGTCAACGCCACAATTGCTCCCTTCCGGCGATTAGTTCCGTCAGGCTTTGCGGTCTTTGAAGAGACCAGCCAGGCGCTGCTGTACGCGCTCGACGGCCTGGAAGAATTCCTCAATTCCAACCGTTTCGCGAACCACTTCGTGTGCGGCCGAGGCCGCGGTTATGGCATCGCAGAGCTGCGTAGCGCGGCGGATCCGTTCCGCCGTCAACAAGGGAAGCACCGAGTGCGGATCTTGGTTCCGCGATTGGCGCTCTTGCCACTCTTGGACGGCCCACGCCGTTTTGCGCACATTATCCACCGCGTCCCGGAATTCGCCGAGGACGCGCTGATCGATTGCCCCGGAGCGCATGTCATATTCCAGCTTGACAAGGTCGGCGCAGGCTTTCTTTAACTGAAAATTCACGCCCCAAAAGGTATCGCTGGGGACAAGAAGCTCGACAGCAACCCCCAGCAAACGGCCCTCCGCGTTGCGGCGGACGCCGACAACACGGGCGTGCGAGGATTCATGTGAAAGAAGATTCGTTATCTCGATCTGATTCCCGACGGAGGGGTAACTCTTCATTTCCAGCAAGCCGCCCTGAGCATTCACTTCTGTAGCCTGCCCGGCCTCACGAACAATTTTGCCGTCTTTCTCCTGCCAAGTTGCTTCCACCGGCGAAATGAAGGGAAAACGCCTGCTCCGCCGCTTTCCCGCTGCTAGAGAAGATTGATTCGCGATTGGCTGTGTCATTTGAAGGACCTCCATAACGATGGAGCTGACCTATACAATTACACAACTCTCGGCAAAGTTTGGTAGGGGGTCTGTTTGAATTTACTTGATCGTGACCATAGGGGTCAAAATTCATACGGACCCACTACCCGAAGCTTAGCTGCCGCCCATGCTTGAGGTCGAGCGCGGTTGGACTTGTCACGCTGGCCAAGCCGTCCTCATCAAGCTTCCCGGAACAAAGTTGCGACACGTGGGTAAAGGCTCTCGACTGCCTGGTAGAACTCGCGCATTCCTGTAGTTTCGCGGGTTACTTCGTGCGCCTCCAGGTCCGTCTTTATGGCTAAGCTTAGCTGCGTGGCGCGGCGAATGCGTTCCGCGGTGATCAACGGAAGCACCGTCTGCGGGTCATGCTTCTGCAGTTGGCGCTCCTGCCATTCCTGGACCGCCCACGCGGTCTTGCGCACATAGTCCACCGAGTCCCGGAACTCTTCCAGGATGCGGGCGTCTATACCGCCAGACTTGATGTCCTGCTCGATTTTAACGAGCTCGGCGCTGGTCTTCCTCAATTGGAAATTCAAGCCCCAAAAAGTCTCGCTCGGAGTCAGAAGCTCGACGGCAACCCTTAGGGCAGTCCCACCCATGGCACGGCGTGTACCCACAACGCGCACCTGGGTTGTTTGGCCCGAAAGAAGATTGGTCAGCTCCAGCTCACTGCCGATCCTGGGGTACGTCTTCATCTCCAGCAGACCACCCAAAGCGCTTACTTCCATGGCTTGGGCCGTTTCTCGGACCTTTTGGACGCCGTATTCCAGCCACTTCGCCTCGACAAAGACAACCACGGGAAACCGGCTGCCCCGCCGTTTCTCTTTCATAGGTGGCTGTCCCGCAGTGCGCTCATCCATAGGGAAGACCTCCGTCAAATCGCTTGCTGGCTTCTTTATACCACCTGATTCATCTAATTTCGCGGTGCGTAGCGATGGTGCCCCGGGTCCTCAAGGGCGCGGGGCGCAATTAGTTACGTATTCTCGAAAAGCCCGCCGAGTTCAGCCGCGTGGTGATCGCTTTCGTCGAGCACAACAAACCGTTTGTAGGGGCGCAGCACTGCTGCAGCCCTTCTCTCTCGATCCTTTTGACTTTGATTGTGTAGGGGCGGGGGCTGCCCCGCCCGCTCCCCCATGTCAACGTAATTAGGCAACATCTGCCCTCATTCATACCTCAATACCACGACAGGGTCCACGCGCATTGCCCGACGCGCGGGGACCGCGCAGGCAACCAGCGCAATACCACCCAGCAAAGCCATGACCCCTGCTAACACCAGAGGATCGAAAGGCCGCACCCCGTAGATTTGGCTAGCCACCGCTTTCTGCAACAACGCCGCGCCGGCAATTCCTAAAGCAAACCCCATAGCAACAAGTTTGAATCCTTCCCGCAAGACCAGCCGCAGGATCCCGGCTCGCGTGCTGCCGAGCGCCACCCGAATGCCGATTTCGCGTGTGCGCTGAGCCACCAGATATGCCAGCACGCCATAAATGCCGAGCGACGCCAGAAACAACGCCACTCCGCCAAAAGCGTTCGCTAGGAGCATGGAAGTCCGGCGCGGTGACAGGGAAAGATCGATTCGCTCGGACATGGAATGGACGTCGAAAAGCGCCAGGTCCGGATCGAGGCGCGAGATTTCGGTGCGTAAAGCGCGCACAACGGAACCTGGATCGCCGGTAGTCTTGAGGGCAAAGGTGCATGTGCTGGCAGGGTCTTGAGAATTGCACACATAGTAGGCGCCGACCCTCGCGCCGGAGTCATCCAGGTTTTCGTAGCGCAGCGTATGCGCGACGCCGACAACCGTATACCAGACCGTGTGTTCGTCAACTCTCATGAAGTTCTTGTCGCCGGCGCCTGGAAAATACATACGCCGGCCTACCGGGCCCCGGTTCGGCCAGAAATGGCGCGCCAGCCGCTCGTCCACAATAATCACGCGGGGAGCAGTTTCATTGTCGCGGTCAGTAAAACTGCGGCCTCGCACCATGGAAATGCCCATGGCTTCGAAATAGCCGGGCGTCACAGAGATGTTCAGCGGCGAAATCAGGGATTCGCCTGGCTTCATCTGGTAACCTTCGGCAAGAATCACGCTGTCATTGTGATTGCTGCCAAGCGGAATGGCCGCCGTGGCGCCCGCGTAGGGAACTCCGGGGATGGTACGGATGGCCGGGAGCGCGCGGTTCATGAACTCGCGCAAAGCATCATCTTTCGCGTATCTGGATCTTGGCAGGGCCAGCGATGCGGAGACCACACCGTCGGGATTAAATCCGGGATCCACGTGCAAGAGCAGGCGAAAGCTCGCGAGCAGCAGTCCCGCGCCCATGAGCAGCGTGAAGGCAAATCCAACTTGCGCCGTGACGAGTAATTGCCGCACCCTGCGCGATTTCCTTCCGCCGGTACCGGTGCGGGACTCTTCATGCAGTGCGTCGCTTATGCTGATTCTGGAAATGCCCGCGAGAGGAAATAGCCCGACAAAGACTCCGGCAGCCAGCGATAGCCCGAGTGCAACGAGCACGGCCGTGCCATCCATCCGGACTTCATTGGCGCGCGGGAAATGCTCCAGCCCGATCGCGTTCAGGGCCCGCAATACGACAGTGCCCAATGCGATGCCGCCGATACCTCCGAGCAAAGCCAGCCCTAAGTTTTCCAGAATCAGCTGCCGCACCAGCTGCCCACGGCCTGCCCCCAGTGCGATTCGCGTGGCGATTTGCTTTCGCCGCATGGCGAGCCGCGCCAGCGCGAGGTTGGCGATGTTGAGTCCGCCAATCAGCAGCACCAGGAACGCGCCGCCCCACAACAAATACAGAGTCCCTTTCACGCCCGCAACGAGCATGTCCTGAAGAGGCTTCACCGTGGTGTGAAACCCTGCGTTGATCAGCAGCTCTTTAAACTCCGGAAAGCGCTCGAGGTTTTCCTTGTTTAAGGCGTCCACCTGCGCCTGTGCCTGCTGTTGCGTAGCGCCGGGCTTCAGGCGTCCGATGTGATACCAATTATTGTTGTGATGCACGGTCTTCTCTTCGGCCGCGAATGCGAGCGGCATCCACAGGCGAACGTCAGGATCAATAAAATCAAAATTGGCAGACATCACGCCGACGATGGTGAAGGGCCGCCCGCTGATGCGCAGCGTGCGGCCGAGTGCCGACTTGTCTCCGCCGTACAGCTGCTCCCAAAGCCCGTGGCTGAGGATCACTTCTTGATCGCGCCCGACTTCTCCTTCCTCTTCCGTGAAAGGGCGTCCCAGCCGGGGAGAGACCCGCAACAGATGGAACCACGAAGGCGTCACCAGCATCCCGCGAATCTGTTGAGGCGAGCCATTCAGCTCCACGGTTTGATTGCGCTGGCGGAACATGGCTTGGCTTTCAAAAGCGGTCATTTCCCTGAGCCGGTCGAAATAATCGCCGGAGGCGCTGTTGTTGGATCCTTGAACGCCCGCGTTGGGGTAATCATTCGACGTAATGAGGATGGCATTGGCGTCCGCTACCGGTAGCGGACGCAAAATCACGGAGTTCACGATGGCAAAAAGGGTGGCGTTGGCGGCGATGCAAACCGCAAACGTAAGCAGCACGGTGAGCGCAAAGCCTTTGTCTCGCCATAAGGAACGTACCGCGTATTTCAGGTCCAGGAAAAATGCATCCATGATTTGCCCCCTCACTCGCTCTAAATCATATCGCCAGGGCGGATTTGGGCCTGGGAGTCAATACGCCCCCTTGGAATCAATACGCTTATCCTAGAGACAAAGTTCCTAGTCGCCTTGGTAATCGGCTTTGTCGAGCAGAACAACCAATGTAGGGGCGCGCTTTAGTTTAACTAGAGGGGCGAAGTGCGCGTCCCTTGGGGTTTTCCTTTCTTCGCGTGCCAACGTACACGAGTCCGTTGACAGGTCAGGGTTCTCCTCAGGGCACGGCTTTTTACCCTGAGAGACGAAGGGCAGCCGTGCCGTAACTGCCACAGGATCCCAAAAGACTTCAGCCGCCGAGGTACCGTTTCGACTGTGAGGCCCGCACCACGTCCCCGTCATTTCGGCCCAGGGAATCCTAGGGGCGATTATATTTATCCAGTAACGCGAATCACGGCTTCGTGAACTAGGGCGTTTTTGCGGACTCGTTGCGTGTTGGCCCCAGAAAGTCGTCGCTCACTGTCCGCTTCCGGACAGATACGTCCCGCATCCGAGCAAGTTTCCGCCACCAAATACAATGAAGTCTAGAATCGTCAACAGTTTGCGGCGATCAGCGGGAGTACCGCAATTGCCCATGAATGCGATGTCTGGCGGCAGTGCGTGTTGCAGAGGTAGCTCCATGGAATCGCTGGTGCAGCTATTGAAGGTCCGTCTTTTTGATGACCTGGGAAATGATATTCGATTCGCACTTCGCAGCCTGAAGAAGCATGCGTTGCTGTCAACGGCGGTTGTGATGACGCTCGCCTTCGGGCTGGGATTGAACGCGGGTGTTTTTACGATGATCAACGCGGCTCTCTTTCGCGCCCACGTGGACAAAGATCCGGATACCTTCTTCCGTGTACGTGCTTATTATTCGGATCGTTTCGTGCAGGGCCTCATCAGCTTGCCGGATTATCAGGCTTACCTTGCCGGCAGGCGCTCCGTGCGAGAACTCGCTGCCTGGGACGACGTGTGGACAACGCTTGGAACGCGAGCTCCGATCGCCGTTCGAGTTGCATTCGCCTCATGCAATTACTTTTCAGTTCGTGGGTTGGAGCGACCTGAATCTGGCCGATTCTTCTTCGCAAATGAGTGTTCCGTTTCGGGGTCTGGACCCGTGACCGTCGTAAGCGACGAACTCTGGCATAGCCAGTTTGAAGGGGACCCTCATATTTTAGGCAAAGTGATCACTGTCGGTCACACCGCACTAACGGTCGTCGGTGTAACGGCGCCGCACTTTTCCGGCCGAGAAATGCGCATCGATATCTGGATTCCGTACACGATGTGGCTCCAATTCAAGAGCGAGCCATGGCTCACGGTGGAGGGACGCCTTAATCCTGGCTATTCGCGGGCAGACGCCCGAGCAGAGCTCAGCGTCATTGCGCAACAACAGGACCTCTTGTACGCACGCCGGAAAACGACTTTGATCGTAACCAATGGCTCCCTCATCGCAGAACCGCACCTGCGCATGGCCATTTGGATAGTGTTCTCGATCATGGGTGCACTCACGCTCGTTCTGTTGATCTCCTGCACCAATGTTAGCGCGCTGCTCCTTTCGCGGGCAGCGGCGAGGAAACGGGAGATCGCCATCCGGATTTCGCTTGGCGCGGGACGTATCCGATTATTGCGAATGCTGCTGACGGAAAGCATCCTGCTGGCAACGATAGGGGGCGTCATCGGCGCGTATGTGGCACGGAAAATCCCGACCATAATAGTCGGGCTCATTCAATTTGCACCCGCCTATTCATTGAAGCCGGACTGGTTGGTGTTTGCCTACTTAGGCGGAATCACACTGATAGCGGGTTGTCTAGCCGGTTTAGCTCCGATTGCTGAATCGCTAAAAGCAGATCTTGTAACGTCGCTCAAAGGAAGGGCAGGACTGCTTGCGAGCAGCGTCGGAAACTGGCGTACCCTCGACTTCCTAATCGCCAGCCAAATGGCCATGAGCCTGGTGCTACTCGCAGCGGCAGCCGTTTGCGTGCGCGCGCAGTACGCAATATTCGCAGGTGGCCCAGGATTCGAGATCGAACATGTGCTCGCAATGCGAGTTGGCTCACCCACGGATGGCTGGGCATTCCGACGCAACCTCGACCAGCGGTTGAGAGCCATACCCGGAGTGGTATCGGTCTGCTACGCACAGTTTATGCCATTTGAACGGGAGGACACGGAGGGCGTCAGAACCTTGGGTCAAACCACGGGCACTGGGCGGCTGGTTTCAACAAATTTCGTGTCGCCGAAGTTTTTTGAAACGCTAGGAATAACGATAGTCCGAGGACGAGCTTTCGAGGAGCGTGACACTGATAGCGATCATGCAGGATTATTTGCCGTCGTATCCGAAGCCTTCGCTCGCGAGTTTTGGCCGGGCGAAGATGCCATAGGAAAAGTGATCGAAGCCCCCGATCGTCTCCGGGTCGTCGGCGTCTCGCGGGATTCGAGGTCGGCGCGTTACGGCGAACAAGATGGTCCTCAGCTTTTCCGCTTACAAAGTCCGAAAGAATCCAGTGGTACGCTGATGGTGCGGTTCGATGGCAATGCCGGGCAAATCGAGAGACGGATCGCAGACGTGCTCTACGACATGGGGTCCGGTGAGTATTCGGCGCCCGAAACCTTAAAATCGATTATGGACCGTGCTGCTTCTGGATTCTCGGCGATTGCCGAGATGGTTTTGTTTCTAGGAGTTGCGGCTGTCGGGCTGGCAGTGGGTGGTGTCTATGGTGTTACCGCGTTCGCTACGGGCCGGCGAACCAAAGAGTTTGGGATTCGCATGGCGCTCGGAGCCGTGAAGGTTGACATCATTCATCTTGCGCTGCGGACTGGCGCGAAACCGATTGCCGGTGGATTACTTGCCGGCCTCTGTTTGGCGCTGGGCGCCTCCTACACGCTTGCGAAGTTGATGAAGAATGCGCCGTTCGTTTTGGATACACACGATCCATTTGCTTATTTCGGCGTCTCCCT